>JAJQBL010000025.1 GCA_021203325.1 Clostridiales bacterium
GGCTTAAGGGGAAGCTCGGGGCCTCGCTCCCCCTTAAGAATCCCTCTCCTATCCCGCTGGGGCTTCGCGCTGTCCAGCCCATAGGTGGTCTGTCCCGTCAGAGACGAAGTAACTTCTAACTGGTGAGACTGCCGCCGATGGCGGCTGGCAGGGATTGCCGCCCACGTTCCTGCCTTGCGGCGGAACGGGCGGCAATTTTATTGTCCTTTGGTCGTGGAAATCTGACTGTAAAGGTACGTTCCTGTTCCTGCTGTAAAAAAGAAATGGAGTGTCACGCCTTTTTATCAGAGGTTATCACCTTTTGGTTCAGGCAGGCGGTATCTGTCGTTGGATAACAAAATCGCCGTCCTCCCCGCCGGAGGCAATCAGCGCCAGCTTCTCCCGCCGGGTGAGCCGCTTCACCGCCCGCTCCCGCCGGAGGGCGGCGGACTTGTCCGGGCACTGCTCCGCCCACACCAGCCGCACCGGCCGCCGGGAACGGGTGTACTTTGCCCCTTTCCCGGCGTTGTGGGCCTGCTCCCGGCGGGAAAGGTCGGTGGTGTAGCCGGTGTAGAGGGTGCCGTCGGCGCACCGGGCCATGTAGACATAAAAGGCCATGGTCAGCCGTCCAGCCCGGCCCCGGCCCGGCACAGCGCCGCCACCCGGTCGGCGGTTTTCACCGAGTCAAAGAGGAAGGCCCGCTTTCCGGCGGGGGTGGTCACCACTACCCGCTCCACCGGGACGCCTCCGATGCAGCAGCCGGTGACGTGGACGCTGCCTTTGTCCCGCTGCACCTCCGTCACCCCGGCAAAGGGGAGATAACCGCCGTCCTCCTGGTACAGGGCCAGGGCGCTGACCTTATACCGTCCCGCCCGGTTGGCCTGGCGGTAGTCCGCCCTGGGGTCGGGCAGCTCCACGCCGGGCACCAGAGTGTTCCATGCCGTTTTGAACATACGGCTCACCCTTTGTCCTCGGTCAGAAGCTTGTTCAGCTCCATCATGAAGGTATTGATGTCCTTAAACTGGCGGTACACCGAGGCGAAGCGGACATAGGACACCTCGTCCACCTTCCGCAGCTTCTCCATCACCAGCTCGCCGATGCGCTCGGTCTGAATCTCCCGGTCCAGGGTGCTGGCAAGCTCCTGCTCGATTTCGTCCGCGATCTTCTCCAGCTCCTCCATCTAGACGGGCCGCTTTTCACAGGCGCGAATCATGCCGCGCAGCACCTTTTCCCGGTCAAACTCCTGGCGTTTGCCGTCCTTTTTGATGACGATCATGGGCAGCCGCTCCACCATCTCATAGGTGGTGAACCGCTTGCCGCAGCTCAGACATTCCCGGCGGCGGCGGATGCTGTCACGGTCGTCCGCAGGGCGGCTGTCCAGCACCTTGCTGTCCTGCATTCCGCAATAGGGGCACTTCATCGTTTGCTTCCTCCTTTAAAATGCACTTGCCGTAGCTCTGTGCCCTCATTTTACCATGCAATTTTCCAGCGCGCAACCAATTTTTGCCGGATATTTTTCCCACAGCGGCACATACTGTCAGCATCCAAACGAAGGAGATGACAACATGGCAAACCTGACCGACAAGGAACTGCTGGCCCTGGAGGATCAGCTCAACTTCGAGCACATCTGTCAGACCAAGTATGAGGCCGCGGCGGCGGAGACCACGGAGCCTTCCCTGCAAAGCTGCTTTGACAAACACGCCAGACAGCACAAGCAGAACTTCGACACCCTGATGACTTTCTTACAGTAAGGAGGCTTCCCCATGAACGACCAGGAACGGCTCACCGATCTGCTGCTCACCGAAAAGAAGATGAGCGGCAACTATAACACCTACGCCTCGGAATGTACCAACCCGAAGCTGCGCAGTAGCTTTCTGCAAATGCTGCAATCCGGCCACACCACCCAGACCGAGCTGTATGACGCCAGTGCCGCCCGGGGCTGGTACAAGACCACTCCAGCGGACTGCGCCAGAGTGGGCGAAGTAAAGCAGAAGTTTCAGGCTATGGGCTGACAGGGTACCCCTGCCCGCTGAGCCGGAACCACAGGGCCCCCTCCCGGTACCGCCCGAAGCAGAACAGGGCCGGGAGGGGAAACGCCTGCCCCGGCTGCCAGGGGAACCGGAGCAGCCAGCCCTCCCCCTCCGCCCGCCAACGGCCCCCTGCCGGGGCCCGGCGGAGGGCCTCCGCCAGGCTCTCGTCCCGGATTTGGAGGGGGAGGGCGTCCAGCCGCTGCCACCGGTCGGCCCGGGGCGGCGGCTCGTCCCCGGCCACCGTGGCCTGCTCCGGGTTGGGCACCCCCCAGCGGTTCAGCTCCCCCACGGAGCGCTGGCGGCTCAGGGTCAGCCGGTCCCCCTCCGGCATCAGCGTCCCCAGGAGCAGGCGGCGCTCCCCCTGCTCCAGCCACACCTTGCACACCTCCGGGCGCGGGCTCCAGGCCGGGCAGTCCGCCTGAAAGCGGACGTACATTCCCTGGCCGGTGCAGCGCACCTCGCCCCGCTGGACGGCGGCGCCGTCCGGGCTGCGTTCATATAGCGGTATCCTCTGCTCCAAAGCTGTCGCCCCCTGATGGGTTTTATGCGGGGGCGGGCGGAAAGAGAACACCTTCTCCTGGCTGGAGCTATCATCTTAAAAGCATTACACTCCTTAGGGGAAATTGATAAAGGAAATACGTTTTTGCCCTTGCCAGGGCGGGGCCTACTTTTCTCGCTCCGCCGAGAAAAGTAGCAAAAGAGGACGACTCAAGAGGGCCGCCGTGCGTCCCTCTTAAGAATCTCCCTCTATCCCACTGGCGGCTCCGCCTTGTCTCTCAATCAGGTGGTCTATCAGACAACAGACGATGTAACCTGCCACGCGCCAAAGCTGCCGCCGATGGCGGCTGGGTACGATTGCCGCCCGTTCCGCCCTGCCGTCAAGCGGCATTTCCGCTGCGCTCCCTATGCCGAAGGCGGGCGGAACGTGGCGTCAATTTTGTTATCCTTTAGTCGTGGACATCTGACCGTGAGTCTACGCTATTCTCCTCTACCCGAGATAGATTGCATCTTAAATCAATGATATTCCCCTTGACAGCTGGCCAAAACTGTTCTATCCTATAGATAGTCATAGCTAACCGCCCCGCACAGCTGCGCAGGACGGCGACAAGGAGGAATTTTGATGCAAAAAATTACAGTTGGTATTGAGGGCATGGCCTGCGAAATGTGCGAGGCCCACATCAAGGACGTGATCCGCAAGCAGTTCGACCCCCGGAAGGTCACCGCCTCCCACAAAAGTGGCGAGGCGGTCATCCTGACGGAGGGGGACATCTCCGAGGCCGACCTTCACCGGGCCATCGACCCCACCGGCTATACCGTCACCTGGGTGCGGACGGAGCCTTACGAAAAGAAAAAGGGCCTGCTGGGGCTGTTCGGCAGATAATACAAGGCACCGCCGCAGAAGTATTCTGCGGCGGTGCGATGGCGCTTCAAACTGATTTGCGCCGGCTCATTCGGAGACCACGTTGGTCAGCGTGCCGATCCCGTCGATCTCACACGCCACCACATCCCCCGGCTGGAGCCATTTGGGGGGCTGGAAGCCCATGCCCACCCCGGCGGGGGTGCCCATGGCGATCACCGTCCCCGGCTTCAGGCGGATGCCCCGGCTCAGGTCGCTGATGACATAGGCCACATCGAAGATCAGCAGATCGGTGTTGGAGTTCTGCCGCAGCTCGCCGTTTACCCTGGAGCGGATGCCCAGGGCCGGGCGGCCCGGCAGCTCCTCCGCCGTGACGATCCACGGCCCCATTGGGGTGAAGCCGTCCAATCCCTTGCCGAAGTACCACTGCTTATGCCGGGTCTGGACGGTGCGGGCGCTGACGTCATTTAAAATGGTATAGCCGAACACGTGGTCGTAGGCCTCCTCCGGGGAGACGTGGTCGGCCTCTTTGCCGATGACCACCGCCAGCTCACACTCGTAGTCCAGGCTGTCCACCATGTCCCTGTGGGCGTTGATGGCCCCGCCGTCGGGCACCGCCTCATCCACCCGCTTGGAGAAGTACACCGGATAAGGCCGCTCCCCGCCGAAGGCTTCGTTTTTGTACCGGGCGGATTCCTCCGCATGGGCCATGTAGTTGATGCCCAGGCAAATCACGTCCTGTCTGGGCCGGGGAATGGGGGCGGCCTTCACCAGCCGGTCATAGGGAATCCCCTCCGGCAGGTCGGCGGCGGCCACGGCCCGGGCCAGCTCCGCCGGGGTGTAGCGCTCCACCACGCTCTGCATATCCGCGCAGGGGATGCCCGCCGCGGACAGGGGCCAGACGACGGCGCCGTCCGGCGAGGCGAAGCCGACGGTCTCCACCCCGTCGGCATAATAGGTCAGCAGTTTCATGGGAAGAAGCCTTCCTTTCTCAATCTGTCTCAGGTTTGCGGGCGGGATGGCCCGCGCTTCTTTTTTTAGGATACCATTCCCGCCCGGCTTTGTCAATCCGCAGGCATAGCCGCTTCGGCGGGGGCTTGCAAGATAAAAAATCTGCTGATATAATAGGATTAGCCGCAGGCGGCCCGGCCGCCTGCCAAACGTCGGTCAGCATCAGGAGGCTCGTTATGAAAATTTCCACCAGAGGGCGCTACGCGCTGCGTTTGATGCTGGACATTGCCCAACAGGGGGAGGGGGCCGTGGTCTCCCTCACCGACATCGCCCGGCGGCAGGACATCTCCGTGAAATATCTGGAGCAAATCGTGATGCGGCTGAACCGGGCCGGTCTTTTGAAAAGCACCCGTGGGGTACAGGGAGGCTATACGCTGCTGCGGAGGCCGGAAGAGTACAGCGTGGGGGATATTCTCCGGGCCATCGAGGGCAATCTGGCCCCCATCTCCTGCCTGACGGAGGAGAGCAACCACTGCAACCGCTGCCACAGCTGCGACACCCTCTGGTTTTGGGAAAAGATGGACAACTCCATCAATGCCTTTGTGGACCAGTACACCCTGGCAGACTTTATGAACCATCCGGAGGGGCCGTTGACGGAGGAGGAGAATGGCGCTCAGGCAATGTCATCAACTGAAAGAGATTGCGCTCCTTAGAGGAAGCAAGAGAAAGAAACTACGCTTTGCCCTCCAATGACAACAAAACCATCAAAAGCGCATCCCACGTTTTGGGATGCGCTTTTGTGCGTTTCTGTGCTCCGTCCTCAGCCGCAGCCTGCGTGCTTCAACGCATAGTCGGCGGGCGGGTCCACCGGGTAATGCTCGGAGAAGCAGCCCTCGCAGAAGCCGCAGGTGGCGTCCGGGGCGATCTCGTGGAGCCGCTCCAGGCTCAGGAAACCCAGGGAGTCCGCGCCGATCTCCCGGCACACCTCGTCGCAGCTGTACTTGCAGGAGATGAGAAGGGACTTGTCCGGAATGTCCGTACCAAAATAACAGGGGGAGATGAACTCCGGGGAGGAGATGCGGACGTGCACCTCCGTGGCCCCGGCCTGCCGGAGCAGGGTGACGATGGCCTTGCTGGTGGTGCCCCGAACGATGGAGTCGTCGATCATCACCACCCGCTTTCCGGCCACCTGGCACTGGAGGGCCCCCAGTTTGATGCGCACCGCCGCCTCCCGGCTCTGCTGGTTGGGGGTGATGAAGGTGCGGCCCACATAGCGGTTCTTCACAAACCCCTCCCCGTAGGGGATGCCGGACTCCTCTGCGCAGCCCAGGGCGGCGTCCAGCCCGGAGTCGGGGACGCCGATGACCAGATCCGCCTCCACGGGATGCTCCTGGGCCAGCAGCCGCCCCGCGTTCCGCCGGGCCAGGTGGACACTCTGGCCGTTGATGACGCTGTCCGTCCGGGCAAAGTAGATATACTCAAAGATGCACATATGGCTCATGCCCTTGCAGTTGTCCCGGATGGAGCGGAGGTGGCCGTCCTCCACCACCACGATCTCTCCCGGCTCCACCTCCCGGACATACTCCGCCTCCACCCCGTCCAGGGCGCAGGACTCGGAGGCAAAAAACCAGGCGTCACCTCGTTTGCCGATGCACAGAGGGCGGAACCCCCAGGGGTCCCTGGCGGCGATCAGCTTCCGGGGGGACATGACAATGATGGAAAAAGCCCCCTGCAGGTGCTTGACAGAATGGTTCACCGCCTCCTCCACGCTGCCGTATTTCAGGCGGGAGGCGGCGATGGAATAGGCGATGATCTCGGTGTCGCTGGCGGTCTGGAAGATGGCGCCGCGATGCTCGAAGTAATCCCGCAGCTCCTCGGTGTTCACCAGGTTGCCGTTGTGGACCACCGCCAGCTGCTGTTTGACGTAGTTCACCACAAAGGGCTGGGCGTTCATCCGGCGGCCCGCGCCGGTGGTGGCGTAGCGGACATGGCCGATGGCCATGGTGCCGTTCATCTCCCGCAGGCGCTGGACGTCGAATACGTCGCCCACCAGGCCCACGTCTTTATGATAGATGATCTCCCGGTTGTTGTTGGCGGCAATGCCGCAGGCCTCCTGGCCCCGGTGCTGTAAGGCATACAGGCCGTAATAGGTACACTCCGCGCAGCCGCCCTTTGCGTCATATACCCCGAAAACGCCGCATTCCTCATGTAATCCCATAAACTGATTCCCTCGCTCGTTATTTGGCGGAGAGGGAGGAGCCTCCCTGTTCGCTCTGATTCTTTGCAATGTGGTTGCGGATGCGGCCAATCAGCATATCCGTGGCCACCTGGTTCTCCCCGCCCTCCAGGATGATGAGATCCGCGAAGTGCCGGGACGGCTCCACAAACCGCTCATGCATGGGCTTCACGGTGGTGAGGTACTGGTTGATGACGGTGTCCAGCTCCCGGCCCCGCTCCTCCACGTCACGCTTGATGCGGCGGAGCACCCGGACATCGGCGTCCGTATCCACATAGATTTTAATGTCCATCTGCTCCCGCAGCTTCCGCTCGGCAAAGATGAGGATGCCCTCCACCACGATGACGTCGGTGGGGTGGACCACCACCACCTCGTCCGTGCGGTTATACTGCACATAGTCGTACACAGGGCACTCAATGCTGTTGCCCTTTTTCAGTTCCTTCAGATGGCGGGTCAAAAGCGGCGTGTCAAAGGCCCGCGGATGGTCATAGTTCAGGGTGTGGCGTTCATCCAGTGTCAACTCATCATGACGATAATAATAGCTGTCGTGATACAACACGCTGATATGGTCTTTAAACTGCTGTTGTAAACGGCGGATCAGCGTGGTCTTCCCGCTGCCGCTGCCGCCTGCAATGCCGATAATCAGGCTGCCCATTGAGCCTCTCCCTCCCATCTTTGTTCAGGTTCCCGTGTCCGCTGCTCCAAAAAACGCAATGTAAGCCAATCCAGTTTCAGTTTACCATCTTTTTTCCAGTTTGTAAAGGTAAATTCCGTCTGAATAATGGACTTTTTCAAAAGAGTGGAAGATGAAAGTTCCGGTTCCGCACATTATTCGCCGGTGGCCTCCCGGTACTCCGCCGAGGCGACGTCGCTCCAGCTGTGTTTGTCGCCGGGGATGACCTCCCCCGACACCTTGTTCACCGCGTAGAACTCCAGAATGGAGGTGCTTTTGGCCTCGCTGCCGTCGGCGGCGAGGTAGTCCTGATAGTAGACGAAGAGGTAGCATTTCCCGTTGGCCGACTCCCGGTCATAGACCAGCCTGCCCCGTGTGGTGACGCTCTCGTCCTCCGCCCAGGGCTCCGACCACAGGACGGCGTAAAGGCTGCCCTTGGCGGAGTAGCGCAGCGTCAGGGCGTCCAAATCCGCGCCGTCCAACTCGCCGCTGTCCGCCAGAGATTGGGCGATGAGCAGCAGGGCCTCCTCCTCTCCGGTCTGGGCGGAGACAGATTCCTCCGCATCGGCAGCGCTCTCCGTCTCCGGCTGGGCCGCGCTGTCCGACGCCTCCGGCTGGGCCGCGCTCCCGGCGGCGGAGGAAGCCCCGTCCTCTCCGGCTTCCCCGCCCTCTTCATCCTCCACGGGGCCGTAATAGCTCCGCAGGAATGGGCCGTGGGCCTGATAGTAGGTGTAGGTGTTGTGCTCCGGCCGCAGATAGTTCTCGTCGGTGACGATGAGCAGACCGTCCCCGATGTCCTCCTCCGGGTCCTGAAACGCCGCCATCAGCAGGCCGTAGCCTACCAGGCACACCAGTACCAGAAGAACCGCCAGCGCCGTCGTCACCACCACAAAAAGCCGCTGGGCCATGCTCCGGAGCCGTGGCCACAGCCAGGCGTCCGCCCTGTAAAGCAGCACCAGCGCCAGCGCCGCCCAGCCCCAGAAAATCAGCACCAGGGAGAGTATGGCAAAGCCCGTCCGATACTCATAGCGGTAGGGCAGCAGCGCGGCCACGCCGTAGTACCAGGCGGTGTAACCGACTTGGAACGCACCCCACAGGGGCAGCAGCACAGACCGTTGTCTGGGCGCTTCGCCGCCCCAGACGGACACCGCGTCCGCCAGCTCCACCTGCTGCGCCGCCTCCGGCGTGTCCGCCCGAAACAGCGTGTCCAGCTCCATTTCCGTCAGGTACTCCGCCAGGGGGATGCCCTTGCAGCGGAGCAGCGCGTCGGCACACAGCCCCTCGTCCCCGGTGAGCCGGGCGGCGGCCGCCTGATAGAAGTAAAGGGTTTTCAGCTGCGCCTTGTTCAGTTCTTCCGGCGTCAGGGCGTCCAAATCCCGCAGCGCCTGCTCCGGCTGACCCAGACACAGGTCCTGCTTTGCCATGGCCAGCAGGGCGGCGTTGCGGCTGGCCGCGTCCTTCCGCCAGCGGGCAAGGTAAGCGTTGTAATCCCGGCGGGTCTGGAGGTCCTTCCGGGTCACCCGCCGCCGGGTCAGCTCATCCCAGACCGCCAGCAGCAGCCGCAGGGCAAGGGCCGTCCCCACCGCCAGCAGGAAAACGCCCCAGAACCGGGAGGATACCCTTGTGTCAGCATACAGGACATAGCCCACGCCGCCCAGATAAGCCGCCAGCAGGAGCAGTATCACCCCACGGAACAGCAGCGCGTGCCTGCGCACCGCCCGGCCCGCCCGCTGTCCAGGGGAAGGGGTGCCGGGGCGTTCAAAAAGGTTGTCGTTTTGTCTCATGTCACTGCCTCTTTGCGTCCGCCTGATGCGGGCGCCGCAGAACCAATACGGCTGCCGCGGAGGGTGTTCCCCGCAGCAGCCTTCCCCTTGCGTTGTTTTATTCAGACGCCCGCAATCAGCAGAATCTCCGCCACAAAGAGGTAGAGGATCATCGGCGCAATGCACAGCGCCATGAAGTAGCTGGCGTGCTTCACCGGCGCCCGCCGCCGCTCCACCGTGCGGAACTGCCGCAGGGCGTCAAACCAGCCGATCACCGACACGGCCAGCAGCACCACCATCACCTGGCCATAGGTGATGGTGCTGTAAACAGCCAGCACCGCCAGGAGGAACAGGCACACGATCCCCCCGGAGGAGGTGACGTTCAGCAGGCAGAACAGGGTCTTTTGCCTGTCCAGCCTGCCGTCCATGTTCAGATAATCCGCAATTTTTTGTGCCAGCTTACCGAAGATAATCATGTTGCCTACCAGCCTTCCCGGGTGAGGGTTTTTCGCTCTGCATAGCGTAATTGTACTACAAAAGGCGGGAGGCGTCAACAAATTCCAACGGTTTTCTCCGTTTTCCTGCTGTGGTATCGGCCGGGTGGGGCTTTCCTGGACAGCGTTCGCCGCAGAGAATTTGTCCTGAGGAACTCAATCCCGTTCAGCGGAAGGTCTTTCCTCCCCCGCCAGCGCCCGCACCACATAGCCGCCGATCATCAGCCCCGCCGCCGCCGGGACAAAGGCGGTGCTGCCGGGGACGGCCCGGCGGCCCGGCTCCGGCGTCTCGGCCCCTTCCTCCGTCAAAGGGGTCAGGGGCTCCTCCGTGGAGTAGAGCACCGTCAGGTGCCTGATGCCCCGCCGCCGCAGCTCGTAGCGCATGACCCGGGTCAGGGGGCACATGGAGGTTTTCGTGATGTCCGCGATGCGGAGCCGGGCGGGGTCCAGCTTGTTCCCCGTCCCCATGCAGCTGATGATGGGGGTGTGGGCCGCCAGGCACCGCTCCGCCAGCTCCAGCTTGGCGGAGACGGTGTCCACCGCGTCCACCACATAGTCGTAGGCGGCGAAGTCGAACTCCCCCGCCGTCTCCGGCAGGAAGAAGCATTTGCGGGTGCTGACCGCCACGGCGGGGTTGATGTCCCTGGCCCGCTCCGCCATCACATCCGCCTTGTACCGGCCCAAGGTGGAGTGGGTGGCGATGATCTGGCGGTTCAGGTTGCTCAGGGCCACGGTGTCCGGGTCCACCAGCTCCAGCGCACCGACCCCGCTGCGCACCAGCGCCTCCGCCACATAGCCGCCCACGCCGCCGATGCCGAACACCGCCACCCGGCTTCCGGCCAGCCGGGCCATGGCGTCCCTGCCCAGCAGCAGCTCCGTCCTTCCGAATTGTTCCATACGGTTTGCCCCCTCACAACGTCTCGTTCATACTGCCTGTCCGATAGCCCTGCAGGTCCAGCGCCACATAGGAGAAGCCCAGCCCCCGGAGGGTCTGCACCACCCTTGTCCGGTTCTCCGGCTCCAGCAGCCTGGGAAACTCCTCCGGCAGCAGCTCGATTCGCGCCATGGTTCCATGGACCCGCACTCTGGCCTGGGTGAAGCCCAGCTCCGCCAGCAGCTGCTCCGACCGGTCCACCCGCTCCAGCCCCTCCCGGGTGATAGACTCCCCGTAGACAAAGCGGGAGGCCAGGCAGGCCAGGGAGGGCTTGGCCCAGGTGGGCAGCCCGGCCTCCCGGCTCAGGGCACGGATGTCCGCTTTGGTCAGCCCCGCCGTCCGCAGGGGACTTGCCACCCCCAGCTCCGCAATGGCCCGCATACCGGGGCGGTAGTCGCCCTCATCGTCCAGGTTGGAGCCTTCGGAGACGATGGCCATGCCCTGCTCCGCCGCCACATCCTGAATCCGGCGAAAGAGCTGGCGCTTGCAGAGATAGCAGCGGTCCGGCGGGTTCTCCGCAAAGCCGGGGATCTCCAGCACGTCCAAATCGACCCACACCTGCCGAATCCCCCGTCGGGCGCAGAAGTCCTCCGCCTCCGCCGTCTCCCGCCGGGGAAAAGCGGAGGCGCGAACGGTGACGGCGATGGCCCTGTCCCCCAGGGTCTCGTGGGCCATATGCAGCAAATAGGCGGAGTCCACCCCGCCGGAAAGGCCACCGCCGTACTGCCCAGGCGCAGCAGCTCCCCCCGGAGCCGCCGCGCTTTTTCATGAAGCGCATCCATCCTATGTCCCCTCCCCGATTTTCCTGCTCATTTTTACGCACTATAGCATGAAACCGGGCCCCTGTCAACTGCCCCACCACCGGGCCAGCAGCCCCCGGAGCCGCTCCTGCCAGCGGCGGCACTCCGCCCCGCTCTCCAGGCAGAGGACGGCCAGGGCGTCCTGGCGGGTGCGCTCCTGCTGCATGCGGTAGCCCTGGGCCAGGTCAGCCAGCCCCTGGTATAATCGCCGGAGGCCCTCCCGGCTGTTTTCTGCCCTGTCCGGGCAGGCGGTTTGCTCCGACCGCAGCCAGGCCCCGCCCTCCAGATAGCAGAAGGCGGCCAGCCGTCGTCCCCGCTGAAGGGCGCAGGCGGCGCAGTCGTACAGCTCCGCCGCCCCGGTGCGCCGGGCCAGCCGCCGGGCCGCCCGGCCCAGGGCCAGCTCCCCCTCCACCTGCCGCCGGAAGAAATCGGCCTCCGTCTCCTGCGGGCGCGCCTCCTCCGGCGGGGGCTGGAGGGCCGGCAGCACCGGCCCTCCTCCCTCCGGCAGGACCCGTTTCCACACCTCGGCAAACCGCAGGGCTTCCTCCTGCGCCCGGTCAGACCCTTCCATCGCCGCCGCCCCCTTTCCCTTCCATCCTATGCCGGTTTCCGCAAGGGGTGTCTGCGGCAGTCTGCGGAAAATTTCTTCGCAAACCGGGCCCTTCCTGCGGCAAAGCGTTTGCAATTTCCACAGGGGTGTGCTATACTGGAACAAATCTGTGGGGATTCCGCGCTTTGGGGCCCTTTTGCCTTGTCTCCGCCTTCGCCCTGTCCCCGGCACTTTTTTCCGTGAGGTTTTTGGCATGAAAGAGAAAACGCGTTATCAGGAGGCAAACCTGGCCTTTCTGCTGCTGGCGGGCCTCCTGGCGATTTGGGGGCTTGGCTCCTACGCCGCCCGCTCCACCACTGTGGGGGTGATTTACGGCTGCGTCAACCTGGCGGCATGGCCCCTGATCTCCTGGCTGCTGGGACGGGAGATCCGCTGCGTGGAGCGGACAAAGGACTCCCTGACAAAGACGGTGCTGGGCCTGCTGGGGCTGTATGTGGTGCAGAAGGTGCTGATCTTCTGGAGCAAGCTGGCCAGCGGCAAGGGCGCCTCCCTGGGGTTTCTCAATGATGAGAACACCGCCTGGCTCTACCTGTGCGGGGCGGCGTGGCTGCTGCTGGCCGTCCTGATTGAACGGAAGGGCTGGAAACACGGGCCGGTGCTGGCGGTGAGCGTGGCGCTGGGCTGCGCGGCAGGCTATCTGCCGGTGCTGGAGGACGTCCTCTGCCTGAACAAGCTGTTTGTGTTCTTCCCCCTGTTTCTGGTGGGATTCTGGGGCCTTCCCCATCGGCTGGAGGCGTTTTTGAACCAAAAAGGGGTGCGCATCCTGTCCCTGGCGGTGCTGCTGGCCGTGGCCGGTGGGTGCCTGGCGGCTGAAAAGCCGCTGTACAACAATGTGGACTTCCTGACCGCCGCCAGCGCCTACGCCTCTCTGGGGAACACCTGGCTCAGCGCCTTCGGCGGGCTGTTCCGCCTGGCCTGGTACGGCGTCGTCGCCGTGACGGGGTGCGCCCTGCTCAGTGTCATGCCCCGGAAGAAGCTCCCCCTGCTGACCCTCTGCGGCAGACGGTGGTTCAGCGTGTACTTCTGGCTGCGGCCGGTGACCTACTTCCTCTTTGCCCGCATTGTAAAGGCGCTGGTGGCCTGCAGCGTCCTGGGGAAGGCGGACGCCGTCCTCATCTGCCTGGCCCTGCTGCCGGCGCTCAGCCTTCACAGCCTGGAGACGGCGGCGAAGGGAATCTTCCGCTGGTACGACGGGGTGAAGGCCCTGTCCGGGCGGTTGGCCTCCGGAAAACGGGAAGGCTGATTGTCCTGTTTCCAAAACTAACACAACGCGCAGTGCGTCGGAGGGGCATCCCTCCGGCTGGCGCTGCCGGTTCCAAACTGTCATTATAAGGAGGCCATCTCATGGCACAAGAACACGTAAACCTGCACACCCAGGACCTGGTCGCCGCCGTCAAGGCGTTTCAGGCGGAGCAGAGTCAGGAGCATAACCGGGCCCTGACCCTGGCGCTGACCGACCCGGCGGTGCGCTTCCTCCTGCCCCTGGGGGAGGACGGAAAGCGCATTATGATGCTGAACACCCCGGATGGGCGGCGCTTCTTCCCCGCCTACACCAGCGGGGCGGAGGCCCAGAAGAACAAGCTGCTGACGAAAAAGAGCCGGGCCCTCGCCGCCACGCTGGAGCGCTATGGCGAGCTGCTGGAGCAGAACGAGTCCGTCTCCGGCCTCATCATCGACCCCCAGGGGCTGAACTTCCCCCTGCCCCGGGAGACCGTGCTGAAGCTCCGCCTGCCCAAGCTGAATAACAGCCGTGTGCTGGACGCCATCGCCGCTTGGAAGGAGGACAGGAGCCAGGAGAACAGCGTGCAGATCACCCTGGCCCTTCTGGAGGACGGGACCCAGTTCCTGCTGCCCATGGGGGCCGACGGCAAGGGCATCCTCATGCTGAAAAATGCGGAGGGGCAGCAGTTCCTGGCGGCCTACACCAGCCAGGAGGAGGCCCGGAAGGATCCCTCCGTCACCGGGGAAAGCCGGCTGCTCCCCCTGAACCTGTTGGGCTACAGCGCCATGCTGGAGAAAACAGAGGCCATCAGCGGCATCGTCATCGACCCCCGCTCCGCCAACTTCGCCCTGTCCAGGGAGATGGCGCTGAAGCTGAAGGCCCAGAAGGAGGCCCGGGACAAGCTGCCCAAGGGCCCCATGAAGGTGCTGACCCCCAAGGAGACCATTCAGAACGACATGACACGGGCCGTGGGGAAGGAGCTGTACAAAATCCCCGAAGTGGACTCCTGCTATCTCCGCATCACCCAGCGGGGCGAGGGGGAGGAGGCCGTCCGGGGCTGGCTCTTCGTGGTGGAATACTACGGCGAGGACTATGCCGGCGTCTGCCGCACCATCTTCGACACCTGCAAGCCCTTCCTGAACCCGGAGGACACCCGTGTGGAGTTCACCCAGCTGGACAGCGAGCTGGGCCAGCAGGTCACCCAGCAGGGCGACCCCTTCTTCCGCCGCCAGATGCTGTGGGTGTAAACCCTCTCAAATCATCAAAAACGCTCCCGCCCTTTTGGGGCGGGAGCGTTTCGTTATGCGTCCTCAGGTTCCGCGTCGGGGTTTACTCTGTCCTTCAGCAGCTTGCCCGGCTTGAACTGCACCATCCGATGGGCGGGCACGTCCACCGGTTCCCCGGTGGACAGGTTCCGGCCCACATGGGCGGCCCGCTCCCTGGTCTGGAAGGTGCCGAAGCCCGTCAACTGCACCCTGCCCTCTGCGGCCAGGGTCTGGCTGACGATGTCCAGGGCGGCGTCCAGGGCGGCGGCGGCGTCCTTATTGGTCAGGCCGGTCCGCCGGGCCACAGCCTTTGTCAGTTCCGTCTTTGTCATTGGTTCTCTCCTTCCCTTCCTCCCAGAGTTTAACCAGTTCCGCGGAAGATATGTCCCGCAAATCGGTGTCCCCTGCGGCGGCCTCCATGGCCCCGAAGCGGCGGATGAACTTCTCCGTGGCGGCGTGGAGCAGGGCCTCCGGGTCCTCCCCGGCGTACCGCGCCACGTTGACGGCGGCAAAGAGCAGGTCCCCCAGTTCCTCCGCCACCCGCTCCCGGCTCTCATGGTCCGCCACGGCGGACTGCACCTCCCGGGCCTCCTCCGCCATCTTCTCCACCGCGCCGTCCATGCTCTCCCACCGGAAACCGGCCTTGTCCGCCTTTTTCAGCACCTTCTCCGCCCGCCACAGGGCGGGCAGGGTGCGGGCCACGGCGTCCAGGGTGTCGGTGTAAGTGGTCTGGTGCTTCTCCTGGCGTTTCAGGGCATCCCAGTTTTGCAGCACCTCCCCGGTGCCGGAGACCGCCGTCTCCCCAAAGACGTGGGGGTGACGGAAAATCATCTTTTTGGCGGCGCAGTCGGCCACGTCGTCCAGGGTAAAATGGCCCGCGTCCGCCTCGATGTCCGCGTGGAACACCACCTGGAGCAGCACGTCCCCCAGCTCCTCCTCCATATCGGGGAGGCTCTCCCGGTCAATGGCCTCGGCCAGCTCGGCGGCCTCCTCCAGCAGGTCCCGGCGGATGGTGTGATGGGTCTGCTCCCGGTCTCAGGGGCAGCCGCCCTCGTGGCGGAGGATGTGAATGATCTCCCGGAAGTCCTCCAGGGTGTAACGTTCCTTCTGGGTGTAGTCTACCATGTTGATACGCTTCTCTCTCAATGAATGTGCAGAATCCTGCTGATTTTATCCCCCTTGGGCATTAGGCTCATATCATCCTTCGTCAGCGTCCCCAGCAGGAGCAGCAGGGCGAAGTACACCACCACCGCCACCACAAGGGCGGCCAACAGGCTGACGGTGTTGCCCGCCACCCGGCTGACCATACCGTAGACCGCCCAGGCCGCCGCCCCCATGACGATGGCGGAGATCAGCGGCTTTGCCAGCAGGCTGGTATAGGAGGGGCAGCCCCGGACGATGCGCCGGACGATGCAGAGGTCCAGCACGGCCACAATGCCGTAGCAGATGCAGGTGCCCACCGGGGAGCCGTAGATGTTGATGTCGGCATTGCCCACCATCACATAGTCAAAAATCACCATCATCACGCCGCCGATCAGCATGGTGCCGATGGGCAGGCTCAGGATGCCGTAGCTCTGCATGACGCTGTTGCAGACCAGGGTGATGCAGACGAAGATGGAGGCCACCCCCAGGATGGAGAGAATGGTGCCCGCAACCTCCAGGTCATAGCTGGGGAACAGCAGCTGAACAATGGGTTTGCCCAGCACCAGCATACCGATGCCGCAGGGGAAGGCCAGGATACCCCCCATTTTCAGGGAGGAGCCCACCAGCTTGGCCGCCCCCTTCCGGTCCTTCCGGGTGAAGCAGATGGTCACCGCCGGAATCACCGACGCGGTGATGGCCACCATCAGGGAGGAGGGAATCTGGTACACCGTCTGAACGATGTTGTAGTTGCCCATCAGAGAGGCGGCGGCGTCCTCCGTCAGCATCAGCCCGGCGTTTTGCAGCCGCCCCATGACAACGGAGTTATCCACCGCCGTGATGATGGAGGTGGCGGAGGAGGTCAGGGTGATGGGCACCGCCAGCCGCAGGCAGCTTTTCAGGATGCTCTGATTGCTGCCGACGGTGGGGTCAGTGCCCTTCGGCTCCTGCCGCCGATAATGGGTAAACTCCACTGCCATGTACACAAGGGCCACCAGCTCCGAAACGGTGACGCCCACAATGGCGCCCGCCGCCCCCACATAGTCCTCCATGCCCAGCACCTGCATCAGGTACCAGGCCAGGGTCAGCCCCACCACCAGCTTGAACAGGGCCTCCAGAATCTGGCTCACCGAGGAGGGGGTCATGTTCTGGTGCCCCTGGGCGTAGCCCCGGAAGCAGGCCAGGCCGCACACCAGGGCCACCGAGGGGGCCAGGGCCCGCATGCTCAGGGCGGACCTGCTGTTGTTCATCAGCCCGGCAAAGATATCCGCCGCGAAGAACATGACCAGGGAGCAGACAATGCCGATGGCCATGAAGAACACAAAGCTGACACGGAAGATCTTGTGGGCCTGCTTCTGCCGCCCCAGGGCGGTGGCCTGAGAGATCATCTTGGACATGGCCACCGGAATGCCCGCGGTGGAAATCATCAGCAGAATGTTGAAGATGTTAAAGGCCGCCGTAAAGTCCGCATAGCCGCTGGACCCCAGAATGTTGCCCAGTGGGATCTTGTAAAACATACTGATGACCTTGACGAGCATAATGCCCGCCGCCAGGATGGCCGCGCCTCCGAAGAAGGATGTGGATTTTTGCTGCTGTTTCTGCTCCGACATACGCTATGCTCCTTGCTGTTTCAATCGCCGCGCCACAGACGCCTGCCCCGTTCCAGTTTATCCCGAACCGGGGCAAAAAAGACGGGCGGTTTCCTTCGGCGCATCCGAAAAAACGCCATTTACGCCATTTTAACCCTTCCTGCCAAAAAAATCAACGCCGTAAGGGAAAAAAGTGGTTTTTTCCTGTCCGTTCAAAACCACTTTTTCAGCCGTTTGCGCAGCACCCGCCCCAGCCGGGGCAGCAGCAGCCTGTCCTCCACCCAGAACAGGGCGTTGCCGAAGGCCAGCATGGCCCCCAGCAGCCAGGGCTGGAGCAGCTCCTCCTCCAGCCCCAGGAAGGGAATCAGCACCGCATAGGTGGCCACGGCGGAGCCGTTGAACAGGGCCAGCTTCGCCAGCACCCCGGCCGGCCGGGGCAGCCGGTCCAGGTGGGGCTTCACCGCCGGGTACCAGCCGAAGACAGTCAGGTAGACCACGGACAGCTCCCGGTCCGTCACCAGCAGCAGGGCCAGCAGCCCGGTGGCCAGCCACATGGTCAGCGCCGTTTTCGTGCCGTAAGCCTCCTGCACCATGGCCACCAGCAGCGCCGCCAGCAGCGGGGCGGCATAGGTGCCCACGCCGGTGAAGCCCAGCGTCAGCATCAGCACCACCCCCAGGGCCGTCAGCATGGCGCAGCGGGACAGCACCCGGGTCTGCCGCCTCACGGTTCCCACGCTTTCCGCGGTTCGGTCTGCCGGAGCTGTCCTTCCACGCACCGGCGGAAGCCGTCAAAGGCGTTGGGGATGGGATAGCGCTCCGCCAGGGCAGCTCTGTCCGCCCAGACCCAGCCCTCCGGCAGGGCGTCCCCTGTGGGGAACACCTGCACCGACTGCATATGCCACTCGATATGGGTGAAGATGTGTCTGGCTCCGGGGCCGTCCAGGGTGGCGGCGTCCGCCAGGCCCCATTCGTTCAGGGCGTCCTCCCGGCTGTCCGGCACATTGGGAAACTCCCACAGGCCCCGGAGAAGGCCGCTGTCCGGCCTGCGCCGGAGGACCACTTTCCCCTCCCGAAAAATCAGGTACACCGTCCGTCCCTCCACCTTCCGCTGTTTTTTGGGGGACTTCACCGGCAGAACGGCGGTCTTCCCATCCCGGCAGGCGGCGCACAGCCCCTGCCACGGGCAGCGGCCGCACTCCGGCCCACCGTTGGGCAGGCAGACCAGCGCCCCCAGCTCCATCAGCGCCTGGTTGAAGGTCCCCGCCAGCGCCTGGGGCATCACCGCCGCCAGGGCGGAACGGATGCGGGCCTTTGTCTCCGGTTTGGTGATGTCCCCGGCGTCCCCGGTGAGGCGGGTGACCACCCGCAGCACGTTGCCGTCCACGGCGGGCACCGCCTCCCCAAAGGCGATGGAGGCGATGGCTCCGGCGATATACTCCCCCACGCCGGCCAGGGTCAGCAGCTCCCCGTAGTTGTCCGGGAACACGCCGCCCCGGTCCTGTACGATTTGCCGGGCCGCCTTTTGCAGATTCCGCGCCCGGTTGTAATACCCCAGGCCCTGCCACAGCTTCAGCAACTCGTCCTCCTCCACATTCGCCAGCGCCTCCACCGTGGGCAGCGCCTCCATGAAGCGGGCGAAGTAGCCCAGCACCGCCGCCACGCGGGTCTGCTGGAGCATGATTTCCGACACCCACACCTTGTAGGGGGTGGGGTCGCTCCGCCAGGGCAGCTCCCTGGCGTTGTCGTGAAACCAGTTTAAAAGGGGAAACACCGCCGGGCGCAGCCGTTCTTCCAAATCCATTCCGCTTACCTCCTGCCTGTTCCCCTATTATATCTGCCCAAGTGGAAAAATGCAATGCCGTTGACAAATCCGGGGGTTTCATGCTACAATACAGGTTGCGAAGGAGGGGCTTTCCCTCCGGCACAGCTGCGGGCGTGACGGAATTGGTAGACGTGCAAGATTTAGGTTCTTGTGTCGCAAGGCGTGTGGGTTCGAGTCCCTTCGCCCGCACCACAACCGGACGCCGACCCTGATACTGCTGGTATCGGGTCGGCGTCCGGTTGCTTTTTTCCTCCCGCTCAGCAAATCCTCCGGGCCAGCTTTAAAATCAGGGTCGTCTCCTCCCGCGTCCCAATGGGCTCCGGCGTATTCAGCCATTCCTGAAGGAGCTGATAGGAGCCATAGGTCACAAAGGCAATGCGGGCGCGGCGCTCCGTCTCGCTGTCCACATCGGAGAGCTTTTCGCTCAGCAGCCGCTCGATGTGGGGCAGGGAGAACAGCCGCCGGGCAAAATCGGTGCCCGTCGTGTTCCGCATCAGCAGCAGCGTCAGCGCCCGATGCTCCATGGCATAGTCCAGGCACAGCTCCACCCGCCGCTGTACCCCCTCCCGGTCGTCGGGGGAGACGTTCCGGAGCCTTTCCTCCAGCTCGTTCAGAAAGTCCTCCGTCAGCTCCGCCAGCACATCGTACTGGCTGCCGAAATGGTGGTAGAAGGTGCTGCGGTTGATGCCCGCCAGGCGGCAAAGCTCCGAGACAGTGATCTGGTGAATCGCCTTCTCCTGCATCAGCTGGAGGAAGGCATCGTAAATCCTCTGTTTTGTTTCCAAAATGCGCTGTTCATACTGCTGTTTCATACTACCGTCCCCATAATCAACAGTTTTGCCTCATCTGTCGGTTGCAAAATCGACAGATGTTGCTTATAATAATGTGATTATAATCGTAGCACATTTTATGGTGCAAGGCAAGGTGACTTTTATGGAGTATGTTTGGTACATCATTGCGGCGCTGGGAGCCGGGGTCGGCACCGGACTGGCCGGATTGTCTGCGGCCACGGTGATGGTGCCCATTTTAATCGTGCTCTGCCCCTCCTTCGGCGGGGAGTACGGGGCCTATCAGGCCACGGCCATCGCCCTGGCCTCGGATATTCTCGGCTCCGCGGTGACGACCTCCGTTTACGCGAAAAACAAGCGCATCGACCTCCGCCACGGCTGGGTGATGATGGCCTGCATCATCTCCCTCAGCGCCGTGGGCAGCTATGCCGCCTACCTGGTGGGGAACGTGGTGCTGGGGGGCTTCACCCTGATTCTGACCTTCGGCATCGGCATCCGCTTCCTGGTGAAGCCGGACACGTCCAAGTCCGGGGCGGACATCTCCAACGTGCGGCTGGGGTGGAAGGAAATCCTCATCTCCCTGTTCTTCGGCCTGACCATCGGCTTCGGCACCGGTTTTGTGGGCACCGGCGGGGGGATGATGATGCTGGTGGTCTTTACGGCCTTCCTGGGGTACGACCTGAAAACCGCCGTGGGCACCAGCACCTTCATCATGACCTTTACCGCCCTGATCGGCTTTATCAGCCACTCCCTGATTCACCCCGCCATCGTGCTGGAGCGGTGGAATGTGCTGATCATCTGCATCGTCACCGCCACGGCGGCGTCCCTGATCTCCGCCCAGTTCGCCAACCGGGTCAACAACAAGACCGTGGGCAGAGTCACCGGCGTAATCCTGACGATTCTGGGCGCGGCCATGATTTACCTGAACTATTTCCGTGACGTGACCTTCCCGCCCCTGGTCCAGGAGCTGGGGCACACCCTGGCGGCGCTGGTGATTTTCCTGGTGGCCGCCGTGTGCCTGGCCCTGCTGGGCTTCCGGTTCCTGCACATCGGCGGGGAGGCCCGGCGCAAGGTGCTGCATACGATTGCCTTTCTCATCATTCTGGTCCTGCTGCTGGCCTCGGAGCACTGGTATGTGCCGGCCCTGCTGTCCGTCCTGTTCGTGGTCATTGTGTATCCGGTCTTGAAGGTCTGTGAAACGAAGGGGTTCTATGCCAGTCTGTTTCAGGAGCGCACCGCCGGAGAGGTGCGCTGCAGTCTGGTGCTGCTGTTCGGGACAGCCGCGGCGCTGATTGCCCTGTTCTGGGGTGCCCTGGGTTCGGAACTGACCGTGATTGCCGCTGTCCTGGCCTGGGGGCTGGGGGACGAAACCGCCGCCCTGGTGGGCAAGCGCTTTGGCCGCCACAAATTGGGCTGGCGCTGGGCCGACCATCAGAAGTCCTGTGAAGGCAGCGGCGCCATGCTCTGCGTCTCCTTCTTGGCGGTGCTGATCACGCTGACCGTTGGGGGCGTCTCTCTCCCCACCGCCCTTTTGACCGCGCTGGTCAGCGGGGCGGCGGCCACGGTGACGGAGGCGGTCACCAAGCGGGGGTATGACACCGTGACGGTGCCCTGTGTGGCGGCCATACTCATTTGGGTGATGGCGGTGTGACAGGGGCATACAGGTAATTTTTCTTGCCATCTGCCCTTCCCTGTGCTAGGATAAAAGCATAGTATGGAAAACAAACGTTCAACGGAAACAGGCAGGGAGGACAGCATGGACAGCAGTTTGACAACCATCTACCGGCAAATCGCCTCCATCGGCCATCGTCTCGGCGCAGGGCAGGTGGTTCTGTACGGCTCCAGAGCCAGAGGGGATCAGCGGCCCCGCAGCGACATCGACCTGGCCGTGTTCGGTGCGGCCCCGGAAACCTATGCGCCCTTTCTGGATGCGCTGGAGGAACTGCCCACGCTGCTGGATTTTGACCTCCTCTATGTCACAGCGGATACAGATCCGGAGCTGGTGAACAATATCAAACGGGACGGGGTGATTCTGATGAACAAATTGCAGGAAAAGCATGGGAAGCTGGTGCAGGCCATCCGCAGGCTGGAGGAAGGCATTGCGGACTATGACCGGCTGGGGCTTGACTCCATTCGGGATGGAGTCATCCAGCGGTTTGCATTCTGCACGGAGCTGGCCTGGAAAACCGCCCGGGAATACCTGCTGGACCAGAGCTATACCGACCTCAACAGCCCCAAAAGCGTCATCCGGCAGGCCTATGCGGACGGATTGATTCAGGACGAAGGGGGCTGGCTGGCGCTGCTCACCGCCCGGAACCAGACCTCCCATATCTATGAGGAAGCCACAGCACAGGCCGTCTTTCTGGCGATGAAAACGACGTACCTCCCGCTGCTGCGGGCCCTTGCCGGGGCCACAAAGCCGGACTGAGGCGCGTCCGGCCGCCTGACGCCCTTGAACAGGGCGAAAAATCGTGAAGCGCCGGAGGGGCAGCACAGCTGCCCCTCCGCTTTTCGTTTTCCCGTGAAGTTTTACTTGCCAATCTCCCCGTCCCGGACTATAATAGAAGATTAGTGAAACAGTTCGTTTGATTCATACAATTCAGCGGTTCCTCAGAAAAGCCCGGCTTTTCCATGAGAATCAGCAGCAGGAGGGGTTACGATGACCATTGAAGAACTGAAGCCTTATCTCGCCCCCGGACGCCGAATCCATCTCATCGGCGTGGGCGGCGTATCCATGTTCCCTCTGGCCGAGGTGCTGCGGGGTCAGGGGGTGCAGATCACCGGCAGCGATGTGCGGGAGAGCGCCAATGTCCGCCATCTGGAGGAGGAAGGCGTCACCGTCTTTCTGGGTCACTTCCCGGAGAACGTGAACGGGGCGGACGCCGTCATCCGCACCGCCGCCGTCCATGACGACAATCCGGAGATTGTCTCCGCCCACGCCCAGGGCATCCCCGTCTTTGAGCGGGCCCAGGCCTGGGGGGCCATTATGATGGACTACAAACACGCCCTCTGCATCTCCGGCACCCACGGCAAAACCACCGTCACCTCCATGGCCACCCACATCGCCATGGCCGCCAACATCGACCCTACCGTCATGATCGGCGGCAACCTGCCACTGCTGGGCAAGGGCTACCGGGTGGGCCAGGGGGACACCATTATTCTGGAGAGCTGCGAATACTGCAACTCATTCCTGTCCTTCCGCCCCACCATCGCCGTGATTCTGGACATTGAGGCCGACCATCTGGACTTTTTCAAGGATTTGGCGGATGTGGAGTATTCCTTCCAGATTTTCGCCAACCTGGTGCCGGAGGACGGGGTGGTGATCGCCAACGCCGACGACCGGAACACCATGGACGCCCTGGAGGATCTGGATAAGCCCATGATGACCTTCGGCCTGGGCTCCTATGCCGACGTGTACTGTGAGAATCTGGTTTACAACCGGGGCGTGGGGGAGTTCGACCTGATACAGGGGGGCAGCTTTGTGGTGCACATCACCCTGTCCGTCCCCGGCCTCCACAATGTGAAAAACGCCCTGGCCGCCGCCGCATCTGCCCTGGCCATGGGCATTTCCCCCACCGCCATCGCCGCCGGTTTGCGCTCCTTCCACGGGGCGGAGCGCCGGTTCGAGTACAAGGGGGAGTACCACGGGGCGAAGATTTATGACGACTACGCCCACCACCCCGGCGAACTGCATATGCTGCTGGAGACCGCCAAAACCCTGGGCTATGACCGGGTGATCTGCGCCTTCCAGCCCCACACCTACAGCCGCACCAAGGCCCTGTTCCCGGAGTTTGTGGAGGAGCTGAGCAATGCGGACATCACCATTCTCACCGACATCTACGCCGCCCGTGAGGTGAACACCCTAGGGGTCAGCTCCAAAGACCTGGCCGCCGCCATCCCCCACGGGGAGTATTACCCCACCTTCGACGGGGTGGAGGCCCGGCTGAAAGAGCTGGCCCGGCCCGGCGACCTGATTCTGACGGTGGGGGCCGGTGAACTGTACCAGGTGGCGGAGCGGCTGGCTGCCGCAGGCGAGGCGGAGCAGGAGGGAGCGGAAGGGTAACCACACAAAAAAATCAGCGGCAGAGAAGTTCTCTGCCGCTGATTTTTTACGCTGATGCAGTTTTCACGCCCGGTCGGTGGGTTTCAGCATGGGCAGAAAGTTCACCGTGTCCCCGCAGAACATGGCCCCCAGCCGGTTGGCGGCGGACTGCAAAAAGTCCAGCTGTCCGTCATCGCACACCGGCCCCACCGTCACCCAGTACAGGGTTTTGATTTGATGCTCCGCCAGGAAGGCGTTGCTGGCCTCGTCCTCCAGGTCGCAGGGCACCAGCTGGAAGTCCATAAAGGTCCCGTCCGGGAAGGACAGCTCCACCACCCCCAGCTCCCGCCAGACCTCCACATCCGGCCCGCCGGGGACGGCAAAGGCCGCCTTTAAATCCTGCACCGTGCAGTCCCCCCCGGCTCATCAGGTACCAGCCGGTGGGGTATTTGGAGGCCGGGGCCGCTTTGGGCGGGGCCGGCTTTTTGGCTCCGGTTTTCTTTTTCTTCATGCAAAACGCCCTCCTGAACCACAAATTGTCCCGTTTCAGGCATCATACCACAGCCCCCGCCCCGCCGTCAAGGACGGCGGGGAACAGTTTTTTCAAAAAATGGAAAGTTTTTTCCGTTTCCGTCTTGCAATATGCCGGGAAAACCGGTACAATATCGTTTAGGAAAGCTGATTTTATCAAGCTGATTATTTGATGGAGGTTATTCGTATGAAAGTCTTATATGCAGCAAGCGAGGCTACACCCTTCGCCAAATCCGGCGGCCTGGCCGACGTGGCCGGCGCCCTGCCCAAGGATCTGGTGCGGGACGGCGTGGACTGCCGGGTGGTCATCCCCCTGTACGGCAACGTAAAATTCCGGGATACCATGGAGTATGTCACCAACTTCACTGTGCCGGTGGGCTGGCGCAACCAGTATTGCGGACTGTTTGTGGCGGTGCGGGACGGCGTGACCTTCTACTTCCTGGATAATGAGTATTACTTCAAGCGCAGCAGCCTCTACGGCTACTTTGACGACGGCGAGCGCTTCGCCTTCTTCGCCCGTGCCGTGCTGGAGATGATGAAGTATGCCGACTTCTTCCCCGACATTCTCCACTGCAACGACTGGCAGACCGCCCTGTC
This sequence comes from Clostridiales bacterium, assembly GCA_021203325.1. GTDB lineage: Bacteria > Bacillota > Clostridia > Oscillospirales > Oscillospiraceae > Onthomonas. The sequence continues at coordinate 24,824 of JAJQBL010000025.1, forward strand.
CCCCCTCTATCTGAATCTGTACTACCGCTATGACACCCGCTATGCGCAGATGAAGACCATCTTCTCCATCCACAACATCGCCTATCAGGGCCAGTACGGCCTGGACATCCTGGGCAACACCTGCGGCATTTACGGCGAGGACGCCCGGCTGGCGGAGTACAACAACGATGCCAACTTCATGAAGGCCGCCATCGTCTCCTGCGACCAGATCACCACCGTCAGCCCCACCTATGCCAAGGAGATTCTGGACCCCTGGTTCGGCAGCAATCTGGACGGCCTGCTGCGGGAGCATCAGCTCAAGCTGTCCGGCATCCTGAACGGCATCGACCAGGAGGTCAACGACCCCGCCACCGACCCCGCCCTCATCGAGAACTACGACGCCTCCACCGTGGGCGAGGGCAAGGCCGCCTGCAAGCGGGCCCTGCTGGAGCGGTTCAGCCTGGAGAATGACGGCAGCCCCGTCATGGGCATGGTCACCCGTCTGGCCGGCCACAAGGGCCTGGACATCGTCCGGGAGATCGGCGACGACATCGTGGCCCAGGGCATCCAGCTGGTGATCCTCGGCACCGGCGAGGCTCAGTTTGAGGCGTACTTCTCCGACCTGGCGGCCCGCCATCCCGGCCGCGTGGGCGTGTTCATCGGCTTTGACACCGTCCTGGCCCAGCAGATCTACGCCGGGTGCGACCTGTTCCTGATGCCCTCCAAGAGCGAGCCCTGCGGCCTGTCCCAGATGGTGTCCTGCCGCTACGGCACCCTGCCCATCATCCGGGAGACCGGCGGCCTGAAGGACTCCATCCAGAACGGCTACAACGGCTTCACCTTCTATGACTACTACTCCCCCGCCCTGCTGGACGCCTGCACCCGTGCTAAGGCCGCCTATGAGGACAAGGAGGAGTGGGACGCCCTGGTGCAGCGGGCCATGGCCTGCGACTTCAGCTGGAGCGCCTCCGCCAAGCAGTATGAGGCGCTGTACGACGAGGTCAGCCAGCGCTGGTAATCCATTTTAAGTTCTCCTGACAGACAACCGCAAAGCGGCGCTGAACCCTTCGGGATTTGGCGCCGCTTTTGATGTGACACAGGCAAGAGAAAAAACGAATTGTGAGGATATAAGCCCATGGCGTTTGACTTCAAAAAGGAATACAAAGAGTTTTATCTGCCCAAGGGCAGGCCGGAGCTTGTCACAGTGCCAAAAGCAAATTACATCGCGGTCAGAGGGCAGGGCGACCCCAATGAGGAGGGCGGAGCCTACCAGCGCGCCATTTCCGTGTTGTATGCCGTGGCCTATACGCTGAAAATGAGCTATAAGACCGACCATAAAATCGAAGGCTTCTTCGAGTATGTGGTCCCTCCTCTGGAGGGCTTCTGGTGGCAGGAAGGAAAATGCGGCATTGATTCCGGCCGCAAGGACACGTTTCATTGGATTTCCGTCCTGAGACTGCCCGATTTTATCTCAAAAGCGGATTTCGACTGGGCGGTGGAGACGGCGGCCGGAAAGAAAAAGCTGGACTGCACCTCTGCCGAATTTCTGACCATTGACGAGGGCCTGTGCGTACAGGCGATGCACATCGGCCCGTTTGATGACGAAGCGAAAACGGTGGCGCTGATGGACGCCTGGCTTGCGGAAAACGGGTATGAGAACGATTTCACAGACACAAGGCTCCACCATGAAATCTATCTGTCGGACGCCCGGAGGGTCGCACCGGAAAAGTGGAAAACGGTAATCCGGCATCCGGTGAAGCGTGGGTGACGGCGGCTGGCTTGCCTGCGTGTTCCATGCAAACAATGGCGCCGCCGCCCCTGCGGCGAAGAAAAAACGGCATATCCGCCCTTTTCCATCGTCCCTTTCTGGATTTTCCCCGAAAGGGGCGAAAAACACTTGCAAACCGCCGCCCTTTTGCGTATACTGAAAAGGTGAATTACTTTATGCAATATGCCGTGAGCCGCATCCGCCGGCTCACGCCCTGTTGCCTTGAAACGGAAGGAAGTATCCCCTCTATGAAATTAGGAATCGTGGGTCTGCCCAATGTCGGGAAGAGCACCCTTTTCAACGCCATCACCAGCACCAAAAACGCCCAGGCCGCCAACTACCCCTTCTGCACCATCGAACCCAACACCGGCGTGGTGCCGGTGCCCGATGCGCGGCTGGACAAGCTGGCGGAGATCTGGCAGCCCAACAAAAAGACCCCCGCCGTGGTGGAGTTTGTGGACATCGCCGGTCTGGTGAAAGGGGCCAGCGAGGGCGCGGGGCTGGGCAACCGGTTCCTGGGCCACATCCGGGAGTGCGACGCCATCGTCCATGTGGTGCGCTGCTTTGACGACGACAACATCATTCATGTGGTGGAGGACGCCACCAAGCCGGTGGCGGTGGACCCGGACGGCGACATCGAGTGCATCGACATGGAGCTGGTGCTCTCCGACCTGGAGCTGGCCCAGAACCGGCTGAACCGGCTGACCAAGGCCGCCAAGACCGGCAACAAGGCCGCCAAAGCGGAGGTGGCCTGGCTGGAGCCTCTGGTGGCCCACCTGGGCGAGGGCAAAAGCGCCCGCACCTTCCCCTTTGACGAGGGGGACGAGGACCAGCAGTTCGCCCTGCGGGAGATGGGGCTGCTGTCCGCCAAGCCCATCATCTACGCCTGCAACATGGACGACGACGGCGTGGCCGACCCGGAGGGGAACGACTACTACCAGATCGTGAAAAAACGGGCCGACGTGGAGGGGGCACAGGTGATCCCCATCTGCGCCAAGACCGAGGAGGAGCTGGCGGAGCTGGACCCGGAGGACCGGGCCATGTTCATGGAGGATCTGGGCCTCAGCGACTCCGGCCTGAACCGGCTCATCCAGGCCAGCTATGCCCTGCTGGGCCTGATTTCCTTCCTGACCGACGGCAAGAAGGAGTGCCGGGCCTGGACCATCAAGCGGGGCACTAAGGCCCCCCAGGCCGCCGGGAAGATCCACTCCGACTTTGAGCGGGGCTTCATCCGGGCGGAGGTCTGCTCCTTCGACACCCTGATGGCGTGCGGCGGCAAGATGAGCGAGGTGAAGGCCCGTGGGCTGTACCGCTCCGAGGGGAAGGAGTATGTGGTGCAGGACGGGGATATTATTGAGTTTTTGTTTAATGTGTGAGGGGCTGACCGCTGGTTCAGATTATCACTGTGTTTTCCGCTTCTCAGTAGGGGCGCACAGTGTGCGCCCGGGTGCTTCTCTCCTTAGATAAGGCAAGATAGAGGAATTACGTTTTGCCCTTGCCAGGGCATGGCCTACGTTTCTTGCTCCGCCAAGAAAAGTAGCAAAAGAAGGCGGCTCAGGGGGGAGTTCGGGGCACCTCAGTTATCGGGAACTTTAAGGTACTACCTATCTTTTTCAGTGGCTTCGCCAGCAAGCTGGCTCAGGATTTTGCTAAAAATATGCCCCCGGCATATTTTTTACGCAAAATCCGCCTAAGAACCCTCCTCCTGTTCCGCTGGGCTTCGCGCTGTCTGGTCTACAAGTGGTCTGTTCCGCTAGAGACGATGTAACTTGTTACGCACCAAAGCTGCCGCCGATGGCGGCTGGGGAACATGGCATTTTCCATTGGTCGTGCTAATCTGCTTGTCTGTGCGGGAACATATCTCTCCTCAGGTACGAATCGCCCCTGCTAGAACCAACAGAGCAAACGGATGGGGCGATTCCAACAGGAATCGCCCCGGTTTGTTTACGACTGCATGGCCATCCTTCGCCACAGGTCGCCGAAGATGTCCCCAAAGCTCTTGCGCTCCACAGCGTCGCAGGCCAGCAGGGGCAGCTCCGCCACAGCCTCCCCGTCCACATAGACGGTGAGCCGGCCCAGAGCGTCCCCCGCCGCCACCGGGGCGGTGACCGATTCCTCCAGTTCATACCCGGTGGTGACGGCGGTCTCCTGGCCCTTTTTCGCCAGGATACGGAGGGAGCTGTCGGGGTAAACTGCCACCGTGTCCGCCCTGCCCAGCTTCACCGGTACGGCGGGGATGGGCTCCTGAGGGGAGGCGTCCGCCAGCGTCCAACCGGCAAAGCCGTAGTTCAGCAGATTGGCCGCGGTGTCAAAGCGGTTCGCGCTGGTGTCGCTGCCCAGCACCACGGCGATCAGCTCCATCTCCCCCTGCATGGCGGAGGCAGAGATGCAGTAGCCTGCGGCGTCGGTGGAGCCGGTTTTCAGCCCCGTGGCTCCGGGGTAGGTGCGCAGCAGCTTGTTCGTATTGGCCAGGCCGAAGGCCCCGTCCCGGAGGCTGTCCATCCAGATGGAGGTGTAATTCCGAATCAGGTCATGGGCCAGCAGCGCCCGGCTCATCAGGGCAATGTCATAGGCGCAGCTGTAATGATTGTCGGCGGGGAGGCCGTTGCAGTTGGCGAAGTGGGTGTGGGTCATCCCCAGCTCCCCGGCCCGGCGGTTCATGGCGTCTACAAAGGCCCCCTCGCTGCCGGAGATATACTCCGCCAGGGCCACCGCAGCGTCGTTGCCGGAGGCCACCGCCACCGCTTTCAGGAGGTCGTCCACCGTCATCTGTTCCCCTTCCTCCAGGTAGACCTGACTGCCCCCCATGGAGGCGGCGTAGGCGCTGACGGTGACGGTGTCCTCCAGAGAGATACGCCCCTCGTCAATGGCCTCGGCTGTCAAAAGCATGGTCATCACCTTGGTGACGGAGGCGGGCTCCAGCTCCTCCGTCTCGCAGAGGGCGTAGAGCACTGTGCCCGTCTCCCGCTCCATCAGCAGGGCGGCCCTGGCCTGCACCTCCGGGCCGGAACCGTCCGCTTCTGTCTCTAACCCATAGGCGCAGGGGAGCACTGTCCCCAGGGCGCACCACAGCGCCCACAGAAAAAACAGAACACCCCATCTTCTTCGTTTCATAGGAACTTCCTCCCAATCTGGCACCCCGCCCACCGGCGGCGGATGTTGTACCCTTACTTTGTGCAAAAAATTCGCCGCCATGCTGGAAAAATCCGCCGCAGTTTGCCCATCCCACCGATGAAAGGAGCCCTCATGAACAGGAAACTTCAGCTTACCCGCTACCTGGCCGGCGCGGCGAAAATCGCCGTCGGTAGCGCCGTCGCCATCCTGATTGCCGAGCTGTTGCGGCTGGACAACGTCACCTCCGCCGGTACGGTGGCCCTGCTGACGGCGGTCACCACCAAATGGGAGACCATCAAGCTGTCCGTCAACCGGATTCTGGCCTTTTTCGTCTCGGTGGCCCTGGCGTGGGCGGTCTCCCTAGTGTCCGGCGGGGAGTGGAATATCTGGATCACCTATGGGGTGTTTCTGTTCTTCATGGTGTTCCTCTGTCATCTGCTGGGGTGGAAGGCCACCATCTCCGTCAACGCCATCATCGGTATGCACCTGCTGACCACCGGGGACTACAGCCCGGCGTTTATCCTGAACGAGTTCCTGCTGATTTTCATCGGCATCCTCTGCGCCATCGTGCTGAACCTGTACAACGGGACGAAGCACTTCCACAGCCGGCTGGTGGAGGGCATTGCGGAGACGGACGACGGAATGCAGCTGGTGCTGCGGAATCTGGCGGCCTACCTGACCCCGGAAGAGCATCGCTATGACGTGTGGGACCAGCTGACGAAGCTGGACAAGACCCTCAACTTCTACCTCAGCGAAGCCTACCGCTATCAGGACAACACCTTCCAGTCCCACCCACAATACTATATTGATTACTTCTCCATGCGCCTCAGGCAGTGCAACATTCTCCGCAACCTCCACGCCGAGCTGCGGCAGGTGCGGAGCATCCCCGACCAGGCGGGGACGGTGCGGGAGTTCATCCTCTACACGGCGGCCTATGCCCAGGAGCATAACCTGCCCAACAAGCAGATGGAGCGGCTGGATCAGATTTTTCTGGAGATGAAGGAGGAGCCGCTGCCCCGGAGCCGGGAGGAGTTTGAGAGCCGGGCCATCCTCTACCACATCCTGATGGACCTCCAGGACTTCCTGGCCTGCAAGCAGAGCTTCATCGAGGGGCTGGACGAGCGGCAGCGGAAAATCTACTGGAACGACCCGGAAAAATCGGAAAACTCCTAAAATTTTCTTGACTTTTCCGAAAAAAGCGGTATACTGTTATGGTATGCGATTTTCCGCATGCCATAACTTTCTTGCCTTCGCGGAAGGCGAAGGCCATTTGTCCATAAGGAGGTGCAATCACATGGCAAAGGTTTCTGGTAAGTACGAATCCCTCTTCATCATCGATGCCAGCCTGGGGGGCGACGCGATCGCCGCGCTGGTCTCCAAGTTCCAGAATCTGGTGGAGCAGAACGGGACCCTGGGCGAAGTGAATGAATGGGGTAAGCGGCGTCTGGCCTACCCCATCGATCACAAGACCGAGGGCTACTATGTTCTCATGACCTTCACGTCCGCGCCCAGCTTCCCCGCTGAGCTGACCCGTAACTACAACATCGCCGATGGGATCATCCGTTCCATGGTGGTGGAGCAGGCGGAGTAAGGGGCGTCTGAAATGCTGAACAGAGTAATCCTGCAGGGCCGCCTGGTGGCGGACCCTGAGCTGCGGCACACGCAGAACAATATCGCCGTGGCCAGCTACCGCATTGCGGTGGACCGCAACTATGCCACCCGGGACGCCAACGGCAACCGGCAGAGCCAGGCGGACTTTATCAACATCGTCTCCTGGCGGCAGAGCGCGGAGTTCGTGGCAAAGTATTTCACCAAGGGCAGCATGATTCTGGTGGAAGGCCAGCTCCAGGTGCGGGAGTATACCGACCGGGACGGCAACCGCCGTTATGTCACCGAGGTTGTGACCGATAATGTCAACTTCTGCGGCTCCCGGCGGGAGAGTCAGTCCTCCGGCGGCTATAATCAGCCCTCCGGCGGCTACGGCCAGTCCTCCGGTTACGGCGCCACCGCCGCCCCCAGCTCCTACGCGCCCCAGACGGCGGCCCCCGCAAACGAGTTTGCGGAGCTGAACGATGATGACGGCGAACTGCCGTTCTAACCGGATGTATCATCCGATACTCAAAGAAGGAGGTTCCTACTATGGCTTTTGAGCGTGGCCCTCGTGGCCGTAAGCGCAGAAAGGTCTGCGCATTCTGCGTGGACAAGGTCCAGCAGATCGATTATAAGGATACTGCCAAGCTGCATCGGTATATCTCCGAGCGGGGCAAGATCCTCCCCCGCCGCACCACCGGCACCTGCGCAATGCATCAGCGCCAGCTGACCGTGGCCATCAAGCGTGCCCGTCAGATCGCCCTGCTGCCCTACGTTGCGAAGTAATCGATTTTCTCAAACCAAAAAAGCCGTGCAGCTCAGGCTGCGCGGCTTTTTCGTCATTCCCGGCGAAGCAGTTCGCAGAGCGCTCTGCCCCACACAGGATTTTTCCTGTGTATGATAGGATATTTTGTGTTGGACTTGGGGCCCGTTTCGGTCTATGATAAAGGCAGATGAAGCGGCGGACGCGCTGCAAAAGAATCATTCCGAACGCCGGGGCAACATCCAGGTCCCGGCTCATACGAAAGGAAGGACGCATTTATGGTATATCCGATTCCTGAACTGACCGAGGCCGAAAAGAAGCTCCCCGTGGCAAAATATTATTACAATTACCCCCTCCACAAGCCGAACCCCCTGTACAGCCAGCTGCTGGACCTGGGGGCCATGTCCCCTGAGGACGCCCTGCCCCTGGACCGGTGCTTCGACCTGCTCCGGCCGGAGGGCTATGACAAGGTGGAGTACGGCTATTGCATGATGCCGGACGGCAGCGGCTATATCGCCAACTACTCCGTCCTGTCCGACAGCGTCACCCCGGAGATGCGGATGTGGTACGTCAGGTGGCTGAACATCCACTCCAAACACCTGCCGGAGGGCGTGGGCAATATCCGCTACAAGCTGTGGAACCAGGTAGACCACATCGACCACGGCCTGGTGGACGGCGACATCAAAAAGGGCATCTACACCCTGGAGACGCTGGACATGGGCCGGGGCAGCGAGGCCATCCGCTCCATCCGGCACAACTTCGATGTGCGGGACTACGGCTTCCCGGAGGACAAGTATCAGGCCCTGATGGACGCCCACATCGGCATCACCTCCTGCTGGGAGTCCTTCGACTGCCCCGGCTCCCACTTGGTGCTGTCTGTGACCCGGCCCTGCCCCCTGGGCGGCGTGGAGACCCTGTCCCGTGAGTGGATCGGCTACAAGGCGGAGAACGGGAAGTTCGTCCGGGACCCGGAGACGCCGGACTTCATGCTCTGCGAGCAGTATCTGCGGGATGTGCAGATCCACAACACCGTGGAGCAGCAGCACCTCTCCACCTTCCTGCCGGAGCTGTACGCGGAGTACCACGACAAGCCCATGGATGCGGATTAAACAGCTTTGCCCTCCCGCCCGGCCTGTGCCGGGCGGGATTCGTTTTGCGGCGGCCTTTCCCGGCCCTTGACACTGGCCCGAAATCCTGCTATACTACCCCATAACCACATAGCACACACGCAGGGGCGCTGAGGGCATCCTCGGCTGAGATCGGAGCAATGATGCTGCTCCGTGCCGCCTTGAACCTGATCCGGATAATGCCGGCGTAGGAAGCGAGCGACTCGATTGAAGCCATCCGCGCGGCAGCTGCTGTGCGGGAATTTTTATCGAGGAGGACGTTTTATGTCCGAACAAAAGAACACCAGCAGAGACAACCATCTCCGCACCCGTGCCCTGGTGGAGGGGGCCGTCATGGTGGCCCTGGCCACCGCCCTGAGCTATATCAAGCTCTTTGAGCTGCCCCAGGGCGGCAGCATCTGCATCGGGATGCTGCCCATCTTCCTGTACTGCTACCGCTGGGGGTTCAGCAGGGGAATGCTCTGCTCCTTCGCCTACGGCCTGCTGCAGCTGCTGCTGGACGGCGCCTATGCCTGGGGCTGGCAGAGCATGATTCTGGACTACCTGCTGGCCTTTGCGGTGCTGGGGGTGGCCGGGCTCTTCGCCGGGAAGAAGGGCGGCCTGTACGTGGGCACCGTGGTGGGCAGCCTCTGCCGGTTCCTGTGCCACTTCGTGGCGGGCTTCACCATCTGGCGCATCTACGCCCCCACGGAGCTGTTCAACTATACCTTCACCAACCCCTACCTCTACTCCGCCGTCTACAACGGCAGCTTTGTGGCCATTGACATGGTGCTGTGCATCGTCATCTTCGCCCTGCTGTCCAAGCCCATGGAGAAGTACTTCACCGGCGCGGACATTCGCAGCTGAGGAACCCTCCCCACAACAAAAGCCTCCCGTTCGGGCCACAGCCCGAACGGGAGGCTTCTTTGTTTCGCTCATCCCTCCCGATAGAGGAATCCCGCCTGCTCCAGGGCCTGGCAGACCCGCCGGTAGGCGTCCTCGTCCGGGCAGCGGAGGGTGTGGAGGTGAATGCCGTCAGTCAGCTCACTGAGGGCGTGGGCGCCCTCCGCCTCCAGCCGGGCGGCGAACTGCCCCACATCATACCGGGAGGAGAGCTGGAGCTGCCCCACCAGCTGGTCGTAAACGGGATGCTCCACCACCACGTCCAGCACGGCGCAGCCCTGATCGACGCACAGGTTCAGCTCCTCCACCATGTCCTCCGCCCGGTGGACGCAGGCCACCCGCCGGATGATGCCGCCCCCCGCCGCCTCCCGGTTCAGCACATAGCCCCAGGGGGGGTGGCGGCGATGTCCGCCCCGGCGGCCCGGAGCAGGGCCACGTCCCCCACGATGATCTGACGGCTGACGCCGTACTGCCGGGCCAGGGCGGAGGCGCTGACGGGGGCAGTCTCCTGTTGCAGGGCGGATAGGATAGCGGCGCGGCGCTGATCGGAACGCATGGTGGAACCTCCTTGTTTGGAAGAGTAGCTGTTAGTGGTTAGTGGCTAGTGGCTGGTCGTCCCCCTGCGGGGGGCATGGGACGGTGGTTTCTGCGGGCGGCCAGGGGCCGCCCCTACAGAAAAACGAAAATTCAGGGTTCGCGCTCTGTTACGGTTGTATCGTAACAGTTTTGGGCAAACGGGCGGGCGCACACTGTGCGCCCCTACCGGAACAGGGGAACAAAGCAGGTTCAACTACCACCGCTAACAGCCACTCTCCCTCTCCCGTCGGTAAAAATCCACCACATAGGCCGCGCCGTCCCTGGGGTCGGTGCGTTCCTCGCTGTGGGTGTAGCGGAAGGAGCAGGACAGCTGGAGCTGCCGGGAGGCCACATTTTCCCGCCGGCAGGAGCAGACCAGGGCGGTCCCGCCCAGCCGGTGAAAGCAGCAGTCGGCCAGCGCCTCCAGCGCCTCCCTGCCGTAGCCCTGCCGCCAGCAGTCCGGGGACAGGGCCAGCCCCGTGTCCTCGTACACACCGGGGGAGATGGGGGTGATGCCCGCGAAGCCGATGGCCTTCCCGGTGCTTTTTTCGCAGATCGCCCAGGCCAGATGGTCCCGCTGATGGGCGATGGTGCGGCTCATGCGCTGTTGGGCCCCCTCCCAGGTGGCGGTGGGCTGCCACAGCATATACCGGGCCGCCTCCGGGCGGCTCCACAGGCTGCGGTACAGGCTCTCCGTGTCCGCCGGGACGGCCTTCCGGAGCAGCAGGCGGGGGGTCTCCAGTATGGCGACGGACTCCCTCACAGCTTCCCGGCCCGCACCAGGGCGGCCACCTTTAAGATGGCGATTTGGGTCTTGCCGTCCCTGATTTGGTCGGCCATCACCATTTCCTCCGCCTTCCACAGGTCCAGCTTCTCCACCTCCAGGAACTCGTCCGGGTCCAGGTCCTGGTCTCCGACGGGGTCCGTCACCCGGCAGGCCCAGATGTAAATCTTCTCGTCATCGTAGCCCACGGTGGGATAGGTGACGCCCAGAGAGACGTAGCGGTCGGCATGGGTTCCGGTCTCCTCCCGCTGCTCCCGCTTCATGGCCTCGAAGGGGTCCTCCCCCCGCTCCAGCTTTCCGGCGGGAATCTCCAGCAGCTCCTCCCCGAAGGCGTAGCGGAACTGGCGCACCAGCAGCAGCTCGTTGCGCTCCGTCAGGGCGGCGACGCAGGCCCCGCCGGCGTGGGTGACGATCTCCCGCTTGGCGGTGTCGCCGTTGGGCAGGCGGACATCGTCCACAAACAGGTGGACGACGTGGCCGTCAAAGATTTGGGTGCGGCGCAAAAAGGTCTCTTTCATATCCATGGAACAACGCTCCTTTATTCATCGTAGGTGTGGCTGGTCAGGCGGCGGGTGATGACGTTGGAGGTGCGGTGGAGCACCTGATACAGCGACTGCCACATGGTGGGATACTCCCGCTTCAAACTCTCGTCGGTGATGGGGAAGGACAGGTCCTGCTCCCGCAGCTCCTGCACCAGGGTATTGCTCTCCGCCATGGCCTGAAGGGTGGTGACGGTGACCGCCCCGGCCTGGGCGTGGTTCTCCGGCAGGGTGAACAGGCTGTCGGAGTTGGTCTTGTCAATGGTGCGCAGGTCCCGGAACAGGGCGTAAATCTGGCTGCCAAAGGCGTTGGACACCGCCAGAATCAGCTCCCGGCAGCCCAGCCGTCCCAGGAGGCCGTACAGGACGGTGATGGAGTTGACGATGAGCTTCTTGTTCAGCTGGGCCATGACGCTGCCCCGGAGGGCGTTGTCCTTGTGGAGGCTGACGTCATACAGCTCCTGGGCGTCCACCATGGAGCCCTCCCGGTCAAAGGTGCGGCCCAGCAGGTAGTCGGCGGAGACGTGGTAATAGTCGCAGGCCCGCACCACAAAGGCCAGCCCCGGCTCCCGGACGCCCTTCTCATAGTGGGAGAGGAGGGCCTGGCTGATGCCCAGGGCCTCGGCGGCGGTGCGCTGGCTGACCCCCTTCTCCTTCCGCAGGGCGGACAGGGTGCGGGGAAAATCGCTGCAAGATTCTGCACGCATAAGGGACACCTCTCTTTAACAGTTGGTATTATTCTACCATATGGAATACGAAATGTAAAGGGGCGGAGGACCTCAAAATTGCTCCTCCGCCCGCATGGCCCGCACCAGCCCCCGGAGGGCCTGCTTTTCCTCCTCGGTGAGTCCGCTGATGTCCAGAAAATCGTCCGCGCTGCGCTCCACCCCCAGGAGGTAGTCGGTGGACACCCGAAAGATGCGGGAAAGCTGCACCAGCGTCTCATAGGAGGGGCGGTGCAGCTGGGTCTCATAGGCGGATATGACGGACTTGGTCAGGCCCAGACGGTCGGCAAGCTGCTGCTGCGTGAGATTTTTCTGCGTGCGAAGGGTTTTCAATCTGTCGCCAAAGTTCATCATATCAACACCTCTTTCAGGGACAGTGTACAGGAATCGTGTCCATAAATGATTGATAAAATACTGAAATGATTGACTTTTTCCCTTGACTACTTTTCGTTTGGCTGTTATACTGATAAGTAACAAACCGGTGCAGACCACAAACGGTGCGCATCGGGGCGCGTACCCGGCAAATTTTATTCACAGGAGGAAAAACGTATGAAACACACTTGGAAACGGCTGACTGCCCTGCTGTTGGCGTTAGCTATGACGATGAGTTTGCTCACATCCACCTCATTGGCGACTGATGAGGATATCCTTGCTTCCTCAGCCGAATCAGAAACAGATGTCGATGTAAATGCAGTTGCATCGAGCTATAGCCGTACAGTCACTGTTGGTGGCTCAACTACTATAACATTCAGTTCGTCAACAAACTATTCTTGTACCGTAGAGTCTGATGACGAAACAATCGCATCAGCAGCCATTACAGGCACTTCTACAACGACTACATCTTCTGGGACCTCATATGGTAAAACGATAACAATTTACGGCTATAAGCAGGGTACTACAACTATTA
>JAJQBL010000147.1 GCA_021203325.1 Clostridiales bacterium
ACTGTCCTTGGCCTTGCCAAATCAAAATTGTCCTTGACTTGGGGAGCACTTTACTTTTAGCACCGGAAAGCTGATCCGCGCCCCCTCCATGGGGCCCTGCACGTCGTAGCGCCGCAGATCCAGGTACCATTTCAGATACTGGGGATAGTCCGCCTTCACCCGGCCGTTGGCAAAGCCGGTGGGAAAGTGGGAGTCGTCCAGAATCCAGAGCTTCATGTCCAGCGCCTTGGCCTTGGCCAGGATGCAGTCCAGGTCATCCCACCAGCCCTGCCGGACAAACTCCGGGTGGGGCCGGGCCTCGATGCAGACCCCCTTCATGCCGGAGGCGGCAATTTTTTCCATATAGTCTTCCAGCACGGCGTGAGGCTCCCCATGCTGCCAGAAAAAGGGATACAGGGTGTTCTGCCCGTCCATCCCCAAAATCGTATGCAGTCCGCTCATTGGGACTTTGCTCCTTTCCGCGAGTCCCCGTATGGCGTCTGCCATACGGGGGTTCTGCTGCTGTTTACCGGAGGGAGATCGGCCCTTCCAGCCGTTTGCCGGAGGTTTCCCGTACCTGGAGAGCATCATAATCGTCGCTGTTGGTGACCAGCACCGCCGTGATGGAGCTGAATCCGGCCTTTTTGATCTCGTCAATGTCGAACCGGATCAGTTCGTCTCCGGCCTTCACCATGTCGCCTTCGCTGACCAGGGTATGGAAGCCCTTGCCGTTCATCTTGACGGTGTCCACGCCCACATGAATCAGCAGTTCCATGCCGTCTTTGGAGGCGATGCCCACCGCGTGTTTGGAGTCCACCACAGAGGTGATTTCGCCGTCAAAGGGGGCCACCACCAGGCCCTCGGAGGGGTCGATGCCGACGCCGTCGCCCAGAACGCCCTCGGCAAAGGTGGGGTCTGGAATTTCAGCGCGGGGGATGACCTTGCCCTGCACCGGCGCATAGACCGTCATGGGTTTCGTGGCGGCGGCAGCGGGGGCGGAGGACGCGGCAGCGGCACCGGCAGGGGCGGCAGGCTCCGCCGCAGGGGCTTCCCCGGCGTCCATAACGATGTATGCCAGGATGCCGGACAGGGCGAAGGCCAGCAGGGCGCAGGCGATGAAACCATAGAAGCGGATGTCCAGGCCCTCAGGGTTGATCATGCCGGGGATACGAAACATGCCGTCTCCGGCAAAGGAGTACATCTTGCCGCCCAGTCCGCCAAAAATCGCACCGGCCAGGCCGCCGCCAATCCAGGCGCAGGCAAAGACCTTGATGTTGGGCAGGGCGATGGAGTAGATGGTGGGTTCCGTCACACCGCAGAGGGTGGAGGCCAGGTCGCCAAAGCCCAGGCTCTTCTTCTCCGGGTCCTTGGATTTCAGGGCGTAGCCCAGGGACACACCGGCCAGGGCAAAGACGGTCAGGCCCATGACGCCGTTGATGGGGTCGGAGCCCTGGGTCAGCAGGTTGCTCATCAGAATGGGAATCATGGCGGCGTGGAGGCCCAGCACCACCATCAGCTGCCAGAAGGCGCCGAACAGTGCGCCGCCCACCACAGAGTTGAAGTTAAAGATGGCGCTCATGCCGGTGGACAGGGCGTTGGAGACAAGGTTCATCACAGGGCCGATGACCAGCCAACTCAGCGGGACGGTGATGACCAGCACAAAGACGGGCACCAGCATCATTTGCAGCATCTGAGGGATGAACTTTTTGCCCAGCTTCTCCAGCTTACTGGCCAGGAAACCCGCCAAGACGATGGGGAGGAAGGTGCTGGAATAGGTGGCCGAGGCCACGGTGATGCCCAGGAATTTGATGCCCTCCTCCGCGGCCACCGCCGAGACCAGGTCGGGATAGACCAGCGCCGCGCCGACGACGGCGGTGACGTAGGGGTTGCAGTCAAACACCTTGCCGCAGGTGAAGCCCACGATGATAGGCATGAAGTACAGGATGGAGTCCGCCGCCGCGTACAGCACCTGATAGGTGCCGCTGTCGCTGGACAGCAGACTGAAGGTAGTCAGGATGGTCAGGATACCCTTGATGATACCGCCGGCGATCATCGGGCCCAGCATGGGCATGATGCAGCCGGAGATAGTCTTGAAGAAGCGGTTCCACAGGCTGTCCTTTTTCACCAGCTTGATGGACTCCTTGTCGATGCCGCCCTCGCCGAGACCGGCGACCTTGCGCACGTCCTTGATCACTTCGTTGACGTGGGTGCCGATGATGACCTGATACTGTCCGCCTTGGTTCATGACTCCCTTGACGCCCTTCACCGCCATGACCGTATCCTTGTTGGGGGACGGTGTCGTCCTTCAGGACGACACCGCAGCCGGGTCATACAGTTGGTCACGTCGATGATGTTTTCCTTACCGCCGACGGCCTTGACCACGTCCGCTGCTAACTGTGTGTAATCTGCCATGTGATTCTCCTCCTGTGCAAAATAGGTTGTGTGAATCGGCTCTGTACAGTCCTTTCTGTTCCGGTGAAATAAGTATACCTCTTTTGCGCAAAGGCCGATATAACAAAAGAACGAAAAGCCATTGACCAAATCCACACAAAATGCTATCATTAACATGATAGTGGTTTCTATTGCGGAAAGGGGGAGGCAAATGAATCTGAACGAATTGCACGAGCGGTTAACGCGGCTGTCCGACAGCGAGCGGGCCTATCAGGCGGGGTTCTTTTTTGACGGCTGGGAGGCCCTTCCAAAGGTGAAGGTAGGCAGCCGGGAGGTCTACCGCCTCCAGGATTCCCACAGCACCCCGCCGTCCGGCCACGGGGAGTCCCTCTCCTCCACGGACAACCTTACCCGACTGCTGGCCCAGGAGCGGTTTGCCATCAAGCGCAACTCCCGCTTCAACCCTGTGCCGGAGCATATCCACTCCTATGTCGAGCTGAACTATGTCTATGCCGGTCAATGCCCCCAGGTGGTGGACGGAACCCCTGTCCTGCTGAAGGAAAATCAGGTTTTGCTGATCGACACCGACTGCCCCCACTCCATCGGCATTCTGGAGGAGGGGGACATTATGCTCAGTCTGCTGATTCCAAAGGGATTTTTGCGGGACAACCTGTTTCTGCGGTTTTCCCAGGGCAGCGTCCTCTCCGACTTTTTCATCAACGCCATCAACGTCCAGACGGATCACAACCACTTTCTGCTGTTTCACGCGGAGAAGGACCGCCGCATCGCCCTCTTTTTCCAGGAGCTGCTCTGCGAGTATCTGGACCCCTCCGTCAATTCCGAGGACATCCTGATGTATCTGTTTTCCCTCATCATGGCGGAGCTGATCAACGTGTACGAAAGCGACCTGACCCAGGAGGAGACCTTTTCCACCAGCCCCATCGTGGGGATTTTGCGGTACATCGAGCAGAACTTCGCCACCTGCACCCAGGCGTCGGTGGCGGAGCAGTTTCACATCAGCCAGAACTATGTCTCGACCCTTCTGAAAAAACACACGGGGAAAACCTATATTCAAACGGTGCAGGCGCAGAAGCTGAAATACGCCGCAAGTCTGCTGAAGAATACGGACCGGCCCATCACGGAAATTGCCGGCGAGGCCGGGTATGAGAATGTCAGCTTTTTCTATAAAAAGTTCCAGCAGCAGTTCGGGTGTTCCCCCGGAGACTATCGGGAGCGGCGCTGACGCCCGCCGTGGAACGGAGATGCCGACGCGGGAATTTACCGCAGGGCGCCGCACCATCCGGCGGCTTCCTTTGGCCGCAGTCTTAACATGAAAAGAGAGCATTACTTTTGGGGGAGAAAATTATGCCGAACATGAACTACGCCAATATACCTTATGTAGACAAGCCCGTTTCCAGGATTTTTGCGGGCACCGCCGGGCGGGAATTTGCGAAACCGGAGACCGCCGCCCCAATTTTGGACGGGGCCCTCGCCCAGGGCATCAACACCATTGACACCGCCCGCAAATATGCGGGGGCGGAACACTCCATCGGGTGTTGGCTGGAGGAAAGAGGGAACCGGGAGCGGGTGGTGCTCCTCTCCAAGTGTGCCCACCCCGGTATCTTTGGGCGGAAACGGGTCAATGAAAGGGCGATTCGGGCAGATTTCCGCAAGTCCGCCCGGCAGCTGCACACCGATTCCATCGACATTTATCTGCTTCACCGGGATGGCCCGGACGTCCCGGCAGGCGAGGTGGTGGAACTCTTCAACGCCATGCATGCGGAGGGGAAAATCGGGGCCTTCGGCGCCTCCAACTGGACCCATCAGCGGATTCAGGAGGCCAACGAGTACGCCTACAGCCACAATCTGATTCCCTTCACCGTGTCCAGCCCCAATTTTGGGCTGGCCGAACAGATAGGCGACCCCTGGGGCGGCGGCTGCGTCACCATCTCCGACCCGGAAAACGAGGACGCCCGCCAATGGTACTGCCAGCAGGATATGCCCGTCATCGCCTATTCCAGTCTGGGGCGGGGAATGTTCTCCGGGAAGATGAAAAGTGATCAGATGGACGTGGCAAATCAGTTTCTGGACGCCGCCGCCCTCAAGGGATATTGCTGCCCCCGGAACTTCGAGCGGCTGCGCCGCTGTGAGGAACCGGCTGCACAGAAGGGCTGCACGGTTTCGCAAATCGCCATGGCCTGGCTTTTTGCCCAGCACCTCAACGCCTTTGCGGTGGTCAGCACCTCTAAACCCGCCCGGTTTGCCCAGAATGTGGAGGCCCTCCGTCTGAACCTGACGCAGCAGGAAGCCCAATATCTGAATCTGGAGGCGGAGCAGGACAAGTAACCGCCGCCGCTTTCCGGCCAGGGAAACCGGGCTCGCCCGGCGCGGCCTGTGAAAGAATGACAGAAACGCCCCCATTCCCCGGTATCGTCAGGGGAATGGGGGCGCGGCTGTGTCATTCTGTTTGCCTGTGTTTTCCTTATTTTTACTTTCATTCAACCTTTTTTATGGTATAATCAACCTGAGGTGATAGATACATGGTCACAATTTTAACGGTTGAGGACGACAAAATGGTGCGGCTGCTGACAAAGGCCAAGCTCAGCCCCCGGTATCGTATCCTGGAGGCCGCCAACGGGCAGGAGGCGCTGGATGTCCTGGAGCACGAGCATATCGACCTGCTGATCGTCGATATTCAAATGCCGGTGATGGACGGCTACGAGCTGATGCGCACCCTCCGGGAGGCCGGGGACATGACCCCCGCAATCATGCTGACCGCAATGAACGCCTTCGCCCATAAAAAAGAGGGCTTTGCGGTGGGCATAGATGACTACATGACAAAGCCCATCGACTACGACGAGCTGATCTGGCGCATTGAGGCCATTCTCCGCCGGGCACAGATTGCAAACGAGCAGAAAATCGTCATTGGAAATTTCTCCATGGAGCAGGACACCTTTTCGGCCCAATATCATGGCAAGCCGATTCCGCTGACCAACAAGGAGTTTCAGCTGCTCTACAAGCTGCTCTCCTACCCAAACGTGGTCTTTACCAAGCAGCAGCTTATGGATGAGATTTGGGGCTACGACACCGAGACGGAATACGACACCATCAAAACCTACGTCAGCCGCCTGCGCAGCAAATGCGCCGACTGTAGGGAGTTTGAGCTGACGGCAATCCGCGGCCTGGGGTACCGGGCGGTGATTCATAAGACGGGAGGAACACAGAATGAAAGGCAACGGCAGGCCACGCTTTCGGTTGGTGCAGTTCCGGTGGATTTTTGCGGTGGACAGCATCGTTGTCATCGGCGCAGTGATGGCCTACGGCGCAGTTGCGAGAGTTTGGCTCGGCATGACGGAGGAGGACGCCCTTTCCATGATAGCGGTCATCCCGTTGATGATTTTGGTGGTGAGCCTGAGCACCGCCGTCATCCTGCATTCCATCCGCCGCAAAATGGGGGTCCTGCTGGACGGGATTCAGGCGGTGTCAGAGGGAGATTTGGATGTAACGCTGGACTGCAAAAACGCCGGGGAATACACCGCCATCTATCAGGGCTTCAACCGCATGACCGCCGAGCCGAAAAAGACAAAGCAGGAGATGCAGAGCTTTGTCAACGAGTTTTCCCACGAGTTCAAAACGCCCATCACCTCCATTTCCGGCTTCTCCCAATATCTGCTGGACACGGGGGAGGGCGTCGAAAGCCCGGAGCGGATGCAGTATTTACAGGTGATTTCGGAGGAGTCGCTGCGGCTGTCCAACCTGGCCCAGAACACGCTGCTGCTGTCCAAGGTGGAGGCCTGCGAGATCATCACGGAGAAGGAGCGCTATGACCTGTCCGAGCAGCTCCGGCGCTGCGCCATTCTGCTGCTGCCCAAGCTGGAGGAAAAGGATATTGCCCTTGCGCTGGAAATCGACGACCTCTCCTACACGGGCAACGCCGAGTTGATGGAGCAGGTGTGGGTCAACCTCCTGAACAATGCGGTCAAATTCACGCCGGAACACGGCAGCATAACGGTCACCGGCAGACAGACGTCGGAGGAACTCGTCCTCGCCTTCTCCGACAGCGGCGTCGGGATGGATGAGGAGACGGCCTCCCACATCTTTGAAAAGTACTATCAGCATGACACCGTTTCCGCCGTCCGCGGCAACGGCATCGGCCTCTCTATCGTGGCCCGCATCGTGGCCCTCTGCGGCGGTACGATTCAGGTGCAGAGCGCCCCCGGCGAGGGCAGCACCTTCACTGTTTCCCTGCCGCTGGCATGAGGCGCAGCGCCTCAAATTTTTTGCCGTTCACAAATCCTTCCGCCCTTTTTTACCTTCACGCAACCTTCCGGCTGTAACATAAAATCGTTCCGAGGGGAGAGCCCTAGGGAACGATTTTATGCGTGAAGGAGACAGCATAATGAATACAATGTATCTTTTGACCGGTGCGGCCGGTTTTCTGGGCAGCCATATCTGCGACGTGCTTTTGGAGCGGGGCGAACAGGTTCGGGCGCTGGTACTGCCCGGCGACAAGTCCGTGAAATATGTCCCTGCCTCCGTGGAAATCATCGAGGGCAACCTCTGCGATATGGCCTCCCTGGACGCCTTCTTCACCGTACCGGAGGGGACGCAGACCATCGTCATCCACTGTGCCAGCATGGTGACGACCAATGCGGATTTCAGCCAGAAGCTGCTGGACATCAACGTGGGCGGCACGAAGAACATGATTGAGCAGTGCCTAAACCATCCGGAATGTCAGAAGATGGTCTATGTCAGCTCCACCGGCGCCATCCCGGAGCTACCCAAGGGCCAGAAAATCAAGGAGGTAGACCGGTTCGACGCGGAGAGCGACCATGTCGTGGGCTGGTACAGCAAATCCAAGGCGATGGCCACCCAGGCCGTGCTGGACGCCGTGCGGGAGCGTGGCCTGAACGCCTGCGTGGTGCATCCCAGCGGCATCCTCGGCCCCAAGGACTATGCAATCGGTGAGACCACCGGCACAGTGATCAAAATTATGAACGGCGAGATGCCCATCGGCATGGGCGGTTCCTTCAACCTCTGCGACGTGCGGGACCTGGCGGACGGCTGCGTCAGCGCTGCGGACAAGGGCAGATGCGGCGAGTGCTACATCCTCGGCAATAAGGAGGTCACCATGAAGGAGATGTGCCATCTGCTCCACGACGCCAGCGGCTGCAAGACGCCCTACTTCTACGTTCCCCTGGGCATGGCCTACAAACTGGCGGAGCAGATGGAGAAGAAGGCGGAAAAGACCGGTGAAAAGCCGCTGATGACCAACTTCGCCGTCTACAACCTGGCGAGAAATAATCAGTTCGACTACTCCAAGGCCGAGCGGGAGCTGGACTATCACACCCGGCCCTATGCGGACACCCTGCGGGACGAGGCCCAGTGGCTTGCCGCAGGCGGATACCTTGCGTCGTAAGGCAAACCGCAAATCAGGCTGCGATCACATCTCACACAGAAAGGAGAACGTTCCAGTATGAATGACAGCATTACGATTGAAAAGGGCGACGGCAACACAGAGTCCTTTACCGGTGGGAAAGCCTTCGTGGATGCCGTGGCGAAGGCCGGCTCCAAGGAGGAGCTGCGCCGTATCCTGAACAGGGGCCGAATCGCCCGGTTCAGCGAGGAGGATTTGGAGGAGGCTTACAGGAACCTGGCTCTGTCCCAGCACTGGGACGCCATACAGGAGATGTTTGAAGAGAAGGACTATGACCGCTGCTGCCAAAAGCTGGCTGCATACGGCATCACCACATCAAAGGAGCACTTTGACCTCATCAACGACGTGATTGCAACGGCGTCTGATGACGAGCTGATTCATGAAATCCTCCACAACACCGATATGGATGCCACACTGGACGCCCTGCACAGGCACGGCTATCACGCCATGACCGCCGAGTTTCTCCAGCTCGTCCACGAAAACGCTGTCCATCTTTACGAGGACGCCCTGCTGACGGAGGAAGAACTGGCGGCGCTGTCCGGCCAGACCTTTTATGAACGCTGTGAAAAGTCCATCAACCTGATGTTCGCTCTGAGCACCATTGCGGGCCTTTCCCTGGGCGTCAGCGGCGTGGCGGACCCGGCGCTTCTGATTGCCATTGCCGGGGGCGTCAGCCTGATGTTCGGAAAGGACGGCGGGACACAATGAGCGATGTCTGCGTTATCACAGGCGGGGGCAGCGGCATGGGGCTGGCCGCCGCAAAGTACCTGCCGAAGGAAAAGCGCATCGTGGTATCCGGGCGCACAGAGTCCAAGCTGCAAAAGGCGGTGGCCGAGCTGCAAACACTGGGGTATACAGCGTACGCAAAGACCTGCGACACCTCGAGCCGGGAGAGCGTTCGGGCCCTAGCAGCCTATGCGGCGTCCCTGGGCAGGGTGACGAACGTCATTCACGCGGCGGGCGTTTCCCCCGGCATGGCGCAGGCGGAGGCCATTGTCCGAATCAACGCCCTGGGCACCGTCTATGTGAATCAGGAGTTCGCCGCCGTCATGCAGGCGGGCAGCGTCATCGTAGACGTATCCTCCAACTCGGCGTATGCACTGCCAGGTTTTCTCACCAGTGAAAAGACCTATCGCCTGGCCGATACGAACGAGGCCCTGTTCCTGAAGAAGATGCTTCGGCTGCCCGGCATGATGAAGGACGGGTACCAGCGCAGCGGGCTGGCCTATGCCTTGTCCAAAAACTTCGCCGTCTGGTATGCCCAGAAGTCCGCCTTCGAGTACGGAAAGCGGGGGATTCGTGTGGTCTCCATCAGCCCCGGCCTGGTTTCCACCGATATGGGCAACCTGGAGGCAGAGGAAGGGGGCAGTATGCTCGCCTTCGCCTGCGAACGGCGCATGGGAACGCCGGAAGAGCTGGGCTACGCCATCGCCACCCTGGCCGACGAACGGAACGGCTACCTTGCGGGCGTGGATGTGCTCTGCGACGGCGGCAGCACGAACGGGAAGCGGTTCCGGAAAGCCGCAAAAAAGTGACCGCTATTTTACACCCATGGCCCCGGAAATCACCATGCGCTGCACCTCGCTGGTGCCCTCATAAATCTCAGTGATTTTTGCGTCCC
>JAJQBL010000145.1 GCA_021203325.1 Clostridiales bacterium
GGCCGGAGGCGTCTGCCGCCGTGGGGCAGCCTCCGGGGAACGCTTCCTCCGGCCGGAGGGGGAGGCGGCTTCTGACGGGGCCGACCCGGATACCAGCGCCACCCGGACGGGCCTCCCGGCCCGGGCGGTGGCTGCCGAGGCGATTCCTTCCAGCACCCTGGGCTTGTTCACCATGCGGCGGCTGAATTCATCCCTGACGCTGACCGTCAGCACGTTTTCGTGCAATGCGCCCACGCACATGGCCCCGTTGGAGAGGAAGGGGTAGGCCGCAGGCCCCACCGCGCTGCGGAGGTCAGGCAGCAGCTCCAGCCAGAAGCGGTCGCCCCCCTCCGGGACGGCGGCGTTGGCTCCGGCGTCGCTTTGCGGGGGAGGCGTCTGCGCCTTGACCGGCTCCGGGGCCGGTTCCACAGGCGGCTCCGGGGGCAGAGGGGGCTCCGCCGGTTTGTTCCAGGGAGGCGTGTCCTCCGGGACGGCGGGGGGCTCCTCCGGCGCTGCCGGGGGCGCAGGACGGGCCTGCACGGCCGGCTGCGGCTCCGAAACAGGCTCCGCCGGGGCGGATACCGCGGCCCCTCCGCCGGCGGCCAGCGCCGCCTCCAGCCGGGCAATGCGGGCGGACAGGGCGGCGGGGGAGTCCTCCAGCCGGGTGTCGCACATCCGAATCAGGCACAGCTCCGCATCGGTGCGGCGGTTGGCGCTGTTTTTCAGGTTGGAAAGGGTGTCCTGCAGCAGGGACAGCAGATACAGCAGCCGCTGGGCGGAGAAGCCGCCCTCCAGCGTTTTCAGGGTGGCCTCGTCGTAGCCCCCGGCCATCAGGTCGGCCCCCTCCGGCGCGGTCTTGCGGATGAGCAGGTCCCGGCACAGCTGGGCCAGCTCGTCCAGAACGGCGCTGACGTCCTTCCCGTTGGCGTACAGCTCCGACAGGGCGGTCAGGGCGGCAGCCGTGTCCCCCCGGCGGACGTTGTTCATAATATGGGCGGTTTGCAGGTTGCCAGCCAGCCCCAGGGTGTCCAGCACCAGGGCCTTGTCCACCCGGACCCCGGCGACAGCGCACTGGTCCAGCAGGGAGAGGGCGTCCCGCATCCCGCCGTCCGCCAGCCGGGCCAGCAGCGCCGAAGCGTCCCCGGTCAGGTCGATGCCCTCGCACTGGGAGACGTAGTTCAGCCGTCCGGCGATGTCCGCCGCCTGAATCCGCTTGAAGGAGAACCGCTGGCAGCGGGACAGGATGGTGGCGGGCACCTTGTGCAGCTCGGTGGTGGCCAGAATGAACATCAGATGCTCCGGCGGCTCCTCCAGAATTTTCAGCAGAGCGTTGAAGGCCGCCACCGACAGCATATGCACCTCGTCCACAATGTAGACCCGCTTCTTCACGGCGGCGGGGGCGAATACCGCCTCCTCCCGCAGGGCGCGGACCTGATCGACGCCGTTGTTGGAGGCGGCGTCCAGCTCCACCACGTCCAGGATGGAGCCGTCCTCAATGCCCCGGCAGGCGGGGCATTTGCCGCAGGGGTTCCCGTCCACCGGATGCTCACAGTTCACCGCTTTGGCCAGAATTTTGGCGCAGGTGGTCTTGCCCGTCCCCCGGGTGCCGGTGAACAGGTAGGCGTGGGAGGTGCGCCCCGCCGCCACCTGACGCTTCAGCGTCTCGGTGATATGGGCCTGACCCACAACATCGTCAAAGAGCTTCGGCCTCCATTTGCGATACAGCGCTTGATACATACCAGCCCCTCCAGAAAATAAAAAAGCGGTGGCCGCACACTATGGCCATCGCTCCTGCGGACGGATTCCATCATACATCCGGCACGATTTATCTTATAGAAAGGCTTCGGCAATCGACTCAGAAACGACTGACTGCGGCACACGACAGGGTCCGCTTAATGCTGCTCGGTTCCCCGCCTGACATGGTTCACAGTCTGCCGTTGCGCAGGGCCGTCTCCTCAAACGCCGACTGCCGAAGCTATCGCTTATTATACACACTTTGCCGGAAAAATGCAAGACCTTCTTTGGAATTTCCGGCGGCGGCCGGGCAAAAATTTTGCCTGACCGTTCTGTTCACAGATTATTCATAAAATGAGACAGATTCGTTCATACCATTTTTCCCAAAGTGGTGTAAAATAAGGGAAACGCTTATCCCAGGAGGAACCCATCTATGTCAGAGCGAAACGGAACGCCCCATCCCACGGCAGCGGCGCGCTGCGCCCAGGAAGGCGGTCGGCTGATATGATACTGGAAAAGTCAAAGATTATCCGCCTGCAGGACCTCTCCCAGGCGGGCTATGTGGAGGATGACAAGGCCGACTTCGTCAAGGACTTCATCCGCATCAACCACATTTACCGCAGCGCCATGCAGGAGGCCTCCACCCGGCTGGATATTCTGGACAGCGAGTTTGCCACCATCTACAACCATTCCCCCATTCACCATATGGAGTGCCGGGTCAAGACCCTGGACAGCATTCTGGAGAAGATGAAGCGCAAAAATCTGGAGCTGCGCATTGACAACGTCTATAAGCTCCAGGACATCGCGGGGATTCGGGTCATCTGCAACTATGTGGACGACATTTACTATCTGCGCAAGCTGCTGATCTCCAGCAACGGCTTTGAGCTGATCCGGGAGAGCAACTACATCAAGCACCCCAAGCCCAACGGCTACCGGAGCCTGCACCTCATCGTCAGTGTCCCCTTCGTCACCTCCGAGGGGCGGATGGAGCTGCCGGTGGAGATCCAGCTCCGCACCATCGCCATGGATATGTGGGCCAGTCTGGAGCATGAGCTGCGGTACAAATCCGGCCGGGTCTTTTCCGAGGCCGAGGCGGCGGAGCTGCTGCAATGCTCCAAAGATTTGGCGGCGGTGGATCAGAAGATGCAGACCCTGTTCCAGGGGAGGCATCAGGAATAAAACAGGACAAGTTTATAGGGTGACAAATCGCCTGTAGCTGCGCCCGTTGGAGGGGGGCGGCCGCAGGCGATTTTTTTCGGTTTTGGGGGTTGACAATATCACCGAACGGTGATATACTATAGCCAGCTCGAACAGATGTTCTAGCCCAGCGGCAGAAAGAAACCTTCATCCGAAGGATGAAGGTTTCTGGTGGGAGATTGTGGATTCGAACCACAGTAGGCTTGCGCCAGCAGATTTACAGTCTGTCCCCTTTAGCCACTTGGGTAATCTCCCAGATGAAGGATGGAGCTGGTTGACGGACTTGAACCCCCGACCTGCTGATTACAAATCAGCTGCTCTACCAACTGAGCTAAACCAGCATTTGCCGATGTCTGTATCGCCGCTCAACAAAATGTATCATACCAGAACGGAGAGAAAATGTCAAGCACAAATTTTCTTTTTTTCGATTTTTTTGGAGGCGGCGCCAGGCGCCGTCCGGTTCCGCAGCCCCCCAGGGACGAGCAGCTGGACCCGTCCCTCTGCTGCCGCCGGTGCGGCAGGGCGCTGTACTGGTACGACCTGGCCGCCCTCTGGGAGGGGGCGGTGTTCTGCCCGGACTGCGGCCCGGAGGAGGCGGCCATCTGGCCCGTCTCCGACTATCTGCTGCGCCGGTAATTCTGACAGGAAAGAAGGGATTCCCTTGAAGCAGACAAAACAACGCCCGGACGTCCGCCACAACGGCAGGGACGCCCGGCTTCTGGCCAACTACATCCCCCTGATTCTCGACCCGGAGGCGGCCCGGCTGGCCGACCGGCGAAAGGCGGCACTGGCCGGTTTTCTCCGCCAGGAGCTGACCGAGCGGGAGCTGGACTGCCTGCGGCTCTACTTCGTGGAGGGGCTGAGCCTGGAGGCCATCAGCGGCCTGCTCCGGGTGGATGCCTCCACCGTCTCCCGGAACATCGCAAGAGGCAGAGCACGCATTGACCGCGTACTCTGCCTGGGCGGGGAGTTATTGGGGCAGGATTTCATCCGGGGGTAGCGCCTCTTCCGGAGGCGACTCCTCCACCGGGAAGGTCAGGGACGCCTTGAACAGGTCCCCGTCCACGGCCAGCTGAAAGTCCGCCCCCTGGAGCTTTGCCAGGCTCTGGGCGATGGACAGGCCCAGCCCGCTGCCCTCTGCGCTGCGGCTCTCGTCCCCCTGGACGAAGCGCTCCATCAGCTCGCTGGCCGGGATGTTCAGCGGGTCGGCGGAGATATTTTTCACGGAGATGGCCGCAAAGCCGTCTTTTTTCACCAGGTCCACATAGACCCGGGTGCCGGGCATGGCGTACTTCGTGCAGTTGCTCAGCAGATTCTCCAGAATCCGCCAGGTGTGCCGCCCGTCCGCCATCACATAGACGGGCTCCTTGGGGGCCTGCACCCGCACCTCTAGCCTGGCCCGCTCCAGCCGGTCCTCGTACTCCCCAATGGCCTGATGGGCCAGCTGAATCAAATCCAGCCGCTCCTTGTTCACCGCCAGCACACCGGCGGAGGCTTTGCTGGCCTCCACCAGATCCTCCGTCAGGGTTTTCAGACGCTGGCTCTTCCGGTCCAGCACGTCCAGATAGTCCCGGGCGGTTTCGTTCTGTAAGTCCAGCTTTTTCAGCAGGTCCACATAGTTGATGATGCTGGTCAGGGGGGTTTTCAGGTCGTGGCTGACGTTGGTGATTAGCTCGGTGCGGAACCGGTCGGACTTGATGCGCTCCGACACGGCCTGCTCCATGGTCTGGGACACGGTGTTCATATGCTCCGCGTGGCGGCGCAGGTCCTTGGGGAGCCCTGCGGTGTCTGTCTGATAGCTCAGGTCGCCGCCGGCCAGCACCTCGCCCCCCTTCTGCACCCGCAGCCAGCCGCTCTGCCAGTGAACCGTCCACCACAGGCCCAGCAGCAGCAGCCCGGCCAGCAGCCACCCGGCCACGGTGCGGATTCTGCCGTAGCCGCCGCAGTTGACATAGGCCAGCACCAACGCCAGGGCGCAGAACACCACATACAGCTCCACCGCCTGCCAGGTGGCGGGAATCGCCCGCAGCAGCCGCACTACACCCCGGACAATCAGCCGCAGTACCCGCCAGAGCAGGGTCAGGATGCGGGCAATCAGCGTCCGCCGGAGGAGGCTGCGGTCCTTCAGCTGGACGGTGACGCCCAGCACCAGCGGCAGCAGGCTCAGCCCCGCCAGCGTCAGGATGCCGCACACGGCGGACAGGGTCAGGTTCCATTCCAGCGTATACCCCTGATCCAGCAGGAAGAACCGGCTGGGAATGTCGGAGTGTGTCCACAGCACCAGCGCCCCGTAGCCAATGGCCCCGGCCGCCCCGCCGGAGAGGCACAGCATCACGTCCTGGGGGCATCTGGCCAGGGTGCAGAGGTGGATGCCCTCCTGCCCTTTCACGTGGCCTGCCGCGTTCATCAGCCAGATCAGGGCCAGCAGCAGCACCAGCGCCCCGGCCCCGGTGGCCAGCAGGTCCCCGTAGAAGTTGGTGTCCCAGTTGACCAGGTGCTGGACGTAGTTGGAGACGGAATCCTCCGTCACCCAGCCGTTCTGCACAATACCCATCTCCAGAATGTAGCAGTCGGTGCTGCAAAGGTCGTCCAGCGCCGTGTCCAGCGCCGCCGCGTAGCTCAGGAAGGCCACCGCGGCCTGATAGTCCTCCGCCGTCTTGCCCTCGGAAATGGCGGCGCTGGATGCGGTTTCGCCGTCCACAGAGATCACCACATCGGTGTCGGTTTCCCCGACTGACGCCGACGCTGTCAGGGTCGATTCCGCATCCTCCAAAAGCGCCGCGTTTTCATAGAGCAGTCCGGCGTTGCCCTCGTAGAAGCCTTCGGCGTTCAGTACTGTCAGCGCCAGGTCTTCGTAGCGTTCCGCACTGTAGTACTCACACACCACGGCCTGCAGATAGTAACAGAGGTAGGAGGTGGTGTCCCCGTCCTTCAAATCCCACAGAAAGATGCCGTCGCCCATCAGGGTGTAATACAGCTCCTCCAGCTGTGTGCCCCCCAGCAGGGCGTCACATTCGTCCGGGAACTCTGTTTGCAGCACCTCCACCAGGTTCATCAGCTGGGATGCGCCGGCGCTCATCACCTCGCTGTTCCCCTGGAGCCAGCAGGCCGTGGAGGACTGCTCAAAGTAATCGCTCTCCTCCGCCATCTCCTGCCCCATAAGGCAGATATCCCCCACCGTGTAGACCTGCTGATACAGGCTGTCTCCATCCGCTTCCGCCTCGAAGTCGTCGGCGTTGGAGGCGTAGGCGGCCCCGTCCATATCCATCACCCGGTAGCGGATGTTGGTGTTGTCCGTGGCCAGATAGTCCCCTTCCTCCTCCAGGGCCTGTCGGCCCAGGTAGGTCAGGCTGCCCTCCCCTTGGCTCAGCAGGTAGTAGTCCATGATGACCCCGGCGTAGCCGCCGGAGACGGCGCAGTACCAGGTGATTTCGCTGGTCTCGTCCGTCATGCCGTAGCAGGTCATCTCCAGCGCGGCGGAAATGCCGAAAAAGCAGACCGCAAAGCCGCTGGCCGCCGCCAGCAGGATGGCAAAGACCTTTGGCCAGAACCGTTCGCGCAGCTTGGTCATAGCGTTGTTCGTCCCCTTTCAGCGCAGCAGCGGTCCCTCATGACCGCTCCAGCTTATAGCCGACCCCCCAGACCACCTTTAAGTAACGGGGGTGGGAGGGGTCGATCTCAATTTTCTCCCGCAGGTGGCGGATATGGACGGCCACGGTGTTGTCGCTGCCCAGCACCGGGTCCTTCCACACCCGCTCATAGATCTGCCGCACGGAAAAGACCTGACCGGGGCGCTCCATCAGGAGGTGCAGGATGTCGTACTCTAGGGGGGTCAGGGTGACCGGCTCGCCGTCCACCGTGGCGAAGTGGCGCTCCGTGTCCAGCTCAATGGGGCCCACGGTCAGGGTGCCCTCCCGGGCCGGTTCTCCCCCCAGAACGGTGTAGCGCCTGAGCTGGCTCCGCACCCTGGCCAGCACCTCCATGGGGTTGAAGGGCTTGGTGATGTAATCGTCCCCACCGGCGTTGAGGCTCTGGATTTTGTCCGCGTCCTCCCCCTTGGCCGTCAGGAACAGCACCGGCACGTTGGAGGCTTTCCGCAGCTCCTGGGTGGCCCGGATGCCGTCCATGTGGGGCATCATGATGTCCATCAGCACCAGATGGATTTTTTCCTGGGCCAGAATCTGCAAAGCCTCCTCCCCGGAGTAGGCTTTGAACACCTGATACTCCCCGCCGGAGAGGTAAATCTCCAGGGCGGACACAATATCTTTATCGTCATCGCAAACCAGTATGTTGTACATTTTTCGTCACTCCTCTACCATAGAGTATACCGGGAAATCCCCCAAAAGGGAAGCGCCGTGGTCCTTAAGATTTCCTGAAGATTTCACCGACGGCGACAAAACCTGCCCCCTTTCGGTGCAGGTTTTGCTTTACATGGTTTTCCCGGTGGTGTAATATAAATGGTAGGAATCCCGTAAAAAGGAGGGACACGCCGTGAAAATTTCAACGAAAGGCCGCTATGCCCTGCGCACCATGATCGACCTGGCGGAGCAGGAGCGGCTGCCGGACGCCGCCGCCTACATCCCATTGAAGGAAATTGCCCGGCGGCAGGGCATCGAGGCCAAGTATCTGGAGCAGATCGTCTCCCTGCTGAAAAAGGATGGACTGATTCAGGGTGTCCGGGGCAGCAACGGCGGCTATCGGCTGGTGCGCCCGCCGAGGGACTACACCGTGCGGGAGATTCTGGAGGTGACGGAGGGCTCCCTGGCCCCCATCGCCTGCCTGGATACCCCGGTGAACCTGTGCCCCCGGAAGGACGAGTGCAAAACGCTGGCCTTTTGGGAGGAATTTGCCGGCCACATCAACAGCTTTCTGGAGGGCTGGACCCTTCAGGATTTTCTGGATACGCCCGATTCAAAGCTCCTTTAAATAGGCGGACAGGGCCCAGCCGGTCTTGTCCTCCCAGCGGACGCGGACCCATGCGCCCTGGGTTTCCAGCAGCTCCACCTTCGCCCCGCTGGGCAGGCGGGCCACCACGTTGCCGCTGCGGCTGCCGCTGTCCCGCAGGTTCAGGCGGCTGCCGTAGGTGTCTACCGTCAGGTAGCGCACCGGGGCCGGTTCCCTGGGCTGGGCCGGTTTGCGGGGCTGCCTGGGCCGGGACGGGGCCGGCTCCTTGGCCTTCGCTTTGGGCTGGGCCGTTTTTTGGGCCGCCGGCCGCCGCTTCGGAGGGGACTTGGGGGCGGCGGCGGCAGGCTCCGGCGGGGCCTGGGGTTCCTGCGGGGCCTGCGGCTCCTGTGGGACCCGCGGTTCCGGCGGAACCTGTGTCTCCTGCGGGACCTGGGGCCCTGGCCTGTCCTCCTGCACCGCCTCGCCGGGCCGCCACTCCAGCACGTCCCCCGGCTGACACTGGAGGGCAGCGCAGATGGCGTCCAGGGTGGACATACGGATGGCCCTGGACTTGCCGTTTTTCAGGATGGAGAGGTTCGCCATGGTGATGCCCACCCGCTGGGACAGCTCCGTGACGCTCATTTTTCGTTTTGCAAGCATGACATCCAAATTGACGACGATCATGTCTCTTCCCGCCTTTCCCGAAACCGGTGGGGTTCTGTGAGAGTATTATAGCGGATCGCCGGGGGGTTCGTCAAGAGATTTCTCGAATTTCGATAAATATTTCCTGTTTTTCATAGACGGGCCTGTATTGACTTTTTTCCTGCTCCATGCTAAAATTTTGAAAGTAGATCGGACAGTTATCGTTCAGGAAAGTGAGGCACCCTTATGGCGACACAGGCGCTTGGTATTCTGGAAACCCGCGGCCTTGTCTCCGCGCTGTCCGGCGCGGACGCAATGCTGAAATCGGCGGAGGTCACCCTGATCGGCCGGGAACTGCCTGGGGACGGGCTTGTCTCCGTCCTCATCCGCGGTGAGGTGGCCTCGGTGACGGCGGCGCTGGACGTGGGGGCGGCGGCGGCCGCCGCCGGCGGAGAGACGCCGGTGAAGCGGGTGATTCCCTGCCCCCACCCGGAGTTGGAGAAGCTGCTGCCCACTCTGGGCTGAGGGCTTTGCGCAAGGGCTGTTGTGAGCGTTCCCCGGGAGGTGTGTGACCATGTTTTTGGCGAAAATTACCGGCGCGGTTGTGGCCCCGGTAAAGGATACCCGGCTGACCGGCCTGCGGCTGCTGACGGCGGCGCCGCTGGCGGAGCCGGACGCCCCTCTTGTGGCGGCGGATGTCCTGGGGGCAGGCGTGGGGGACACCGTCCTGATCGCCACCGGGCAGGCTGCCCGGCTGGCGCTGCCCAACCGGGACGCCCCTGTGGACGCGGCGGTGGTGGCAGTGGTGGATCAGGCATAGGTCTCCCTCCCTGCGAGAAAATTTTCCAGAAATTCCACATTTTTCTGTACAACCACGAAATGTTGTGATATAATAGGATTCTA
>JAJQBL010000137.1 GCA_021203325.1 Clostridiales bacterium
CTCCGGGGAGTGAAGATGAGCCGTGTCGCTATCTTCTCCTTATGCCTGTCGTTAGGCATCGAAGTGATGCAATACTTCACATGTAGAGGCTTAATGGAATGGGACGATGTGTTTGGCAACACGAGTGGAGCGGCTATTGGATGGTATATTGGAGGATTTGGGATAAGAGTGTGGTCATCCCGTTATCGGAGAAAATGGTACACTAAAAACTAAAATTTTGAAAAACAGCCCTCTGTGGTAGGTTTCCGGGAAGTTCGCCGGATTCCAGCCGCAGGGGTTATTTTTTAATTTCGCGTGTGTATGTTGTAAAATAGAAATGCAGAAAGCTGCACCTGCATTTCTATTTTACAACATACAACGGAACGACTCCGCCTGGGTGAATACTACCAGAATCAGAACTTTGTATTCACACAGGACAACGGGAGGCCCATGCACCCGAACAGTGTGACCACTTGGCTTGACCGGTTCAGTAAGCACCACGGGCTGCCCCATATCAATCCAATGGCCTCCATGCTCTATTTCAATTGCGTAGACAGCGTGAGCATCTCTAAGCGCCTGGGCCATGCTCAGGTCAGCACCACGGCGAATATTTACGCTCATGTTATGGAAGAAGCCGATCAGCGGAACGCTGATATTTTGGGGGACGTGTTCCTGAAACAGGGGTGAATTTTTGGGGCAAGTTGAATTAAAGTTGAATTTTCGCCCCCTCGTCAAAATTGAATTTGTCCAAAAAGTTAGAAAAACACCCGGCTTTCCTCTGAAAACCGGGTGTTTGATGGTTGCGGGGGGAGGACTTGAACCTCCGACCTCCGGGTTATGAGCCCGACGAGCTACCAACTGCTCTACCCCGCGATATGGATGCTGAAATCCTGGTGCCGGAGACCGGGATCGAACCGGCACGTGATTTCTCACGGCAGATTTTAAGTCTGCTGCGTCTGCCAATTCCGCCACTCCGACGTGTCGCACTCTCAAGTGCTTGATTATAATACCACATCGGATTCCCTTTGTCAAGGGCTAATTTACAATTTTTTTCGGCGCCGTTAAGGCGGTATATTTTGGATGAGAGAATGCATTAACAGTTGCTCACGGGTTGTAGATAAGATGGTGTGACATAAAGATATTTGGTGCGCTGTCAAGCCGCAGATCAACAGGCCGCTTCCTGCTCCCCCACGCCTGCGCTTTCCGCCGGGCGTGGGGGAGTTTTTCACATCAGGGGCAGAAATTGGCAATCAATATTTGACAATTTGCGGCGGTTAGCGTATGATATTTTTGTGCAATATCGATTACTTCCGGAATGGAATCCCGTAACCCAATCACAACTCAGGCAGACAAGGAGGCAGACATGGAAAAAACCGAGTACATCGCCCACCGGACAGAGGACGGCCGCATCCAAACTGTAAAAGCGCACCTGGAGGGGACAGCGAACCTCTCTCAGCAGTTTGCCGCCGCCTTTGGCGCAGCGGACTGGGGCCGTTGGATAGGGCTGGCCCACGACATTGGCAAATACTCAAAGCCTTTTCAACGGCGGATCAGTGACCCTGACCACGCCCCCCGCACTGACCACTCCACTGCGGGGGCACAGGAAGCCCTCCGCCGGGGGCTGGCTCCGGCAGCCTACGCCATAGCGGGACACCACGCCGGTCTGCCGGACGGCGGTTCCCGGACAGATACGGCGGATGATGCCACCCTGGTGGGACGGTCGAAAAAACAGGTGCCGGACTATAGCGCCTGGCGGCAGGAGGTGACGCTGCCGAAGGTCTCGCTGCCGCCCTTTCTCAATCGGGACGGGTTTACCGACAGCTTTTTCACCCGGATGCTCTACTCTTGCCTGGTGGATGCGGACTTTCTGGACACAGAGACCTTTATGCAGGGGGCCAAGCCCCGGGGAAGCACTGTCTCACTGTCTGTGCTGCTGGACAGGCTTTCAGCCAAAACGGACAGCTGGCTGGAGGCCAAATCCGCCAACGAGCTGAATCGTCTCCGCAACGAGATCCTCCGCACCTGCATTGACCATGGCGCCCAATGGCCCCGGGGCCTTTACACCCTGACCGTCCCCACCGGCGGCGGAAAAACCACTGCATCTCTGGCCTCTGCTCTTCATCACGCCGCTGCACAGGAGATGAACCGGGTGATTTACGTCATTCCGTATACGTCCATCATTGACCAGACGGTGGATGTGTTTCGGGGGATTTTGGGGGAGGAAGCCGTCCTGGCCCATTATGGCGAGGCAACCTTCCGACAGAAAGCACCGGAGGATTTAACCTCGGAGGAATACCGTCAGCTGCTGGCGTCCGAGAACTGGGACGCGCCTCTGGTGGTCACCACCGCCGTCCAGTTTTTTGAATCCCTCTACGCCAACCGCAGCTCCCGCTGCCGGAAGCTTCACAATCTGGCAGGCAGCGTCATCATTTTTGACGAGGCGCAGACCCTTCCCATACCCTACCTCCGGCCCTGCTGTGCCGCCATCGCCCAACTGGTGGAGCATTACGGCGCCACCGCAGTGCTGTGTACCGCCACCCAGCCTGCGCTGGGGCTGTTGTTTGGGGAGCTGGCACCCAAGCTGAAACTGAAGGAAATTTGCCCCGGCGGAGAGGCGCCCTACCTGGCCCTTCGGCGGAATCATGTGGAAGATTTGGGCAGCCTCAGCCTGGAGGCGCTGACCCATCGTCTGGGGGAGCATCGGCAGGTGCTCTGCGTGGTGAACCGCCGAAAGACGGCCCAGCAGCTTTACGCCGCCCTGCCTGGGGATGGGGGCAGCTTCTGCCTCACCACGCTGCTATGCGCCGCGGATCGCCGGGCAAAGCTGGCTGAAATTCGCCGTCGGCTCAGGGAAGGACTGCCCTGCCGGGTGGTGTCCACGTCGCTGATCGAAGCGGGGGTGGATGTAGATTTCCCCGTTGCATACCGGGAGGAAGCCGGATTGGACTCCCTTTTGCAAACCGCTGGGCGGTGCAACCGGGAAGGCAGGGAAGCGGATGCTGCCCGGTGCCCCGTATATCTGTTTACGCTGGAGGACAGCCCGGCCCCCCAGATGTTGCAGCCACAAATCGCCGCCCTACGGGCGGCCCAGCGGGAGCAGGGTGAGCTGGACCTGCCGGAGGCCATCGCCTATTATTTCAAAACCCTGTATGGGGTCAAGGGCGCTGAGGCGCTGGATCAAAAGAAGGTCATGGATGCATTTCTCAAAGGCCGGGATGATGTGCAATGCCCCTTCGCTACGGTAGCCAAGGAATTTGCCCTGATTGAGAATCCGACCAAAACAGTTTACCTCCCTATTGACGAGGGGAAGGCCCTCTGTGAACAGCTCCAGTTTGGACAGACAAGCCGAACCCTCTACCGGAAGCTGGGCCC
Source organism: Clostridiales bacterium (assembly GCA_021203325.1). Taxonomy (GTDB): domain Bacteria; phylum Bacillota; class Clostridia; order Oscillospirales; family Oscillospiraceae; genus Onthomonas. The sequence continues at coordinate 3,352 of JAJQBL010000137.1, forward strand.
TTACAGCGTGGAAGCCTATCCGGAGCAGTATCAGGCCCTGTACCAGGCGGGGGCGCTGAACCCCATCGACGAGCGTTCCGCTGTGCTGACCTCTCTCACCTGGTATGACCGGGAGACCGGGCTGAAATCCGATGCGCAAGGCGGACAGGGATTGTTTCTGTAGGTTACTGTAATGCCTGCGATGCTGCCAAAGGCAATCGCACGGGGAGAAAGCCCTCCCCGTGCGATTGGATGGGTATGCCATCCCGTAAGTATTTCAATCCACAGCTCTCGCTGACTGTTTTATTATAAACTGTCCGATACCCTATTGACAAGTACAATTTCACGGAGTATAATTTATGCAATCACATAAGTGAAAGGAGAAAAAAACACATGATTATTACTTTACAAAAGGAAGGAGTGAACGCGATTGTCCATCAAAATCGAAGTCTGGGGGGCTTACGCCTGCTTCTCTCGCCCGGAGATGAAGACAGAGAGGGTGTCCTATGATATCATCACCCCCAGCGCGGCCAAGGGCCTGATCGAAAGCGTTTTCTGGCATCCCGGCATGACCTGGGTGATCGACCGCATTTATCTGCTTTCCCCCATCCGGTTCACCAATGTCCGGCGAAACGAGGTGAAGTCTGTGATACTGGGGGGCAACGTTCTGTCCGTCATGAAGGGGGGCAAGGCGGATCTCGCCATCTACACCTCTCAGGACATTCAGCAGCGGGCTGCCCTGATTTTGCAGGACGTCCACTACGTCATCGAGGCCCACTTTGACATGACGGAGAAGGCCGCACCCGGAGATAACCCCGGAAAATTCCAGGAGATGACCCGGCGGCGGCTGGCCAGGGGGCAGAATTACAGCATGCCCTATCTGGGCTGCCGTGAGTTCCCCGCCTGCTGCCGGGAGTGGCCCGGCGGAGAAATTCCCACCGAGCCCGTCACCCAGGACCTGGGCTATATGCTCCACTCCATGGACTATTCCAATCCCCAGGACATCCGACCCCGGTTTTTCCGGGCGAAGCTGGAGAACGGGGTGCTGGACTTGCGGGATTGCGAGGTGGTCTCATGATTTTGCAGGCGCTGACCGAATACTATAACACCCTGCTGGAACGGGGCGAGATCTCCCCGCCTGGCTGGGATGACGCCGCCAAGGTGAGCTTCGGCCTGGAACTGGCCGGGGACGGAACGCTGGTGCAGGTGATTCCCTATCAGCGGACGGTGCAGCAGGGGAAGAAGGAAAAGCTGCTGACCAACCGGCTGATGCGGATTCCAGCCCATGTGAAGCGAACGGTGGGCATTGCCGCAAACTTTCTGTGTGACACCAGCTCTTACCTGCTGGGGGCGGACGGCAAGGGAAAACCGAAACGTTCCGTAGAATGCTTCCTGGACTGCAAAGAACTGCATCAGCGTCTGCTGGTCGGTGTGGATACTCCGGCAGCAAGGGCGATACTGGCTTTCTTTGACCGCTGGCAGCCGGAGCAGGCCGCTGACCATCCGCTGCTGTCACCGCTCTGGAAGGAACTCACCGGCGGGGCAAACCTGATTTTCTGCTTTGGTATGGAACCGGTGACCAAAGACCCCGCCATCTGCCGGGCCTGGCAGATGCACTACAGCGCCGGGGCGGAGGACGCCGAAACCGGCCAGTGCCTGGTCACCGGTGAGATCAGCCCCATTGCCAAGCTCCACCCCTCCATTAAGGGGGTGCGGGGGGCCAGCACCATGGGCGCTTCTCTGGTTTCTTTTAACGCCCCGGCCTTTGAATCCTACGGCCATACCCAGGGCGGCAACGCCCCCGTGGGAGAATACGCCGCCTTTGCCTACACCACCGCACTGAACACCCTGCTGGCAGACAGCCGGCACTGTCAGATGATCGGAGACACCACCGTGGTCTGCTGGGCGCAGCACGGGGAACCGGCCTATCAGTCTGTGGGCATGATGGGGTTGTTTGGGGCGGCACCTGGCATCGACGACCGCGACCTGTCCGCCGCCCTGCACAAGCTGGCCAGAGGGGAACCTATCTCCTGGGATGACGTGACCCTCTCCCCGGAGGAACATTTCTACTTCCTGGGTCTTGCCCCCAATGCGGCCCGGCTGTCGGTACGGTTCTTCCTCCGGGACAGCTTCGGCAATTTCATGCAAAATCTGGAACGGCACTATCAGGATACCGCCATCATTCGCCCCTCCTATGACACCCGGGAAAACATTCCCCTGTGGCAGCTGCTCAACGAAACGGTGAACCAGAACAGCCGAACCAAAGCCGCTGTCCCTCAGCTGGCCGGCGATGTCCTCCGGGCAATTCTCAGCGGCACGCCTTATCCTGCCACACTCCTGAACGGCGCGGAGCTGCGCATCCGGGCGGAGCGGGAGGTCACCCGGGGCCGCGCGGCCATCATCAAGGCGTACTATCTTCGCTTTTCCCACCCTGACTGTCCAAAGGAGATTTTACAGATGGAACTGAATGAATCCAGCACCAACGTCGCCTATACCCTGGGCCGGATGTTCTCGGTCTATGAGCAGATTCAGCAGGCGGCCAATCCGAACATCAACGCCACCATCAAGGATAAGTATTTTAACGCAGCTTCTGCCACCCCTGCCACGGTGTTCCCACTGCTGGGGAATCTGGCGGCCAAGCACCAGCGGGTGCTGAGCAGGGACAACAAGGGCGCGGCAATCAATCTGGAGAAGAAGCTGCAATCCCTCTCCACCATTGTTGGAGACGCATACCCCGCCCGGCTGAATTTGCAGCAGCAGGGGTCCTTCCAGCTGGGCTACTACTTTGAGAATCAGGCCCGTTACCAGAAAAAGGAGGAAAAGTAAAATGTCTGAACCCATCAAAAACCGCTATGAATTTGTCATCCTGTTCGATGTGGAGAACGGCAACCCCAATGGCGACCCAGATGCGGGCAATATGCCCCGGGTGGACCCGGAGACCGGCTACGGCCTGGTGACCGATGTGTGCCTGAAGCGGAAAATCCGCAACTATGTGGAAACGGCCAAAGAGGACGCCACCGGCTACCGTATTTACATTAAGAACAGTGTTCCCCTGAATCGCAGCGATGCCGAAGCCCTAGCCTATGTGGGTGTGGATGCAAAGGGGCTGAAGGACGCCAAAAAGAAGGACCCCACCCTTGATGTGAAGGTCCGGGATTTCATGTGCCAGAATTTCTATGACATCCGTACCTTCGGGGCTGTCATGACCACCTTTGTCAGCGGAAACCTGAATTGCGGCCAGGTGCGGGGCCCGGTGCAGCTGAGCTTTGCCCGTTCGGTGGACCCCATCGTGCCCCAGGAAGTTACCATCACCCGTGTTGCCATCACCACTGAGGCTGATGCCGAGCGGAAGGGAACCGAGATGGGCCGGAAGTACATCGTTCCCTATGCCCTCTACAGGGCGGAGGGGTACATCTCTGCCAACCTGGCCCGCAAGACCACCGGCTTCTCGGAAGAAGATTTGTCCCTGCTGTGGGAAGCGATTCTGAATATGTTTGAGACGGACCACTCTGCCACCCGGGGCAAAATGGCCGTCCGCAAGCTGATTATCTTCAAGCATGACACCGAATTGGGTTGCGCCCCTGCCTACAAGCTGTTTGACACTGTTCAGGTCTCCCGTAAAAACCCGGATGCTCCCGCCCGGGCTTATGGGGATTACGCCGTTACGGTGGACGCCGCCGCCCTGCCTGCCGGGGTGACTTGCACGGAGCTGGCCTGACGCCATGCGGGAGGAGGACTACCTACAGCTCTCCGGCATCCAGCACTTTGTCTTTTGCCGCCGCCAGTGGGCGCTGATTCACCTGGAGCAGCAGTGGGCGGAAAATCTCCGCACCACCGAAGGGGAGCTGCTTCACAAGAACGCCCACGACGCTGAGCAGCGCACCCTCCGGGGCGACCTGCTGACGGTGCGGGCCATGCGGGTTCAATCGTCCCGGCTGGGCCTCTCCGGGGAATGTGACGTGGTGGAGTTCCGGCGTTCAACAGAAGGGGTGCCCTTGGCGGACACCGGTGGGCTGTGGATTCCCTACCCGGTGGAGTACAAGCGGGGCCGGGCGAAGCCCACCGCCTGCGATGAGGCACAGCTCTGCGCCCAGGCCATGTGCCTGGAGGAAATGCTGTGCTGCACGATTCCGGAAGGTGCTTTGTTCTACGGCCAGCCACGGCGGCGGCAGGAGGTGACCTTCACCCCTGAACTGCGGACGCTGGTGGAGAACGCCGCCCAGGAAATGCACCGGCTGTTTCAGCGGAGATACACGCCAAAGAGCAAGCCCACAAAGGGGTGCAACGCCTGTTCGCTGAAAGATTTGTGCCTGCCCCGGCTGTCCAAATCACCCAGCGTGGCGGATTATCTGAGAGGGGAGCTGAGCGAACCGTGAGACACCTGCTGAACACCCTGTTCGTCACCATCGAGGATGCCTACGCCACGCTGGATGGGGAAAATGTAGTGATTCGCCGGGGAGAGGAGACCCTGGGCCGGTTTCCTCTGCACATTTTGGAGGGTATCTTCCTGTTCACCTATCCCGGAGCATCCCCGGCCTTGATGGGCAAATGCGCCAGGGAAAACGTCAATTTGGTCTTTCTGACCCCCAGGGGGCGGTTCCTGGCCCGGACCTGTGGCATGAGTCAGGGCAACGTGCTGCTCCGCCGCACCCAGTACCGGGCGGCGGACGATCCGCTGCAAAGCTGCCGCATTGCCCGGAATATGATCTTCGGCAAGCTGAGCAATGCCCGACAGGTGCTGGACCGCGCACGCCGGGACCATAGCCCCCGGATTGACGTTCCACGCTTCCAGGCGGTTTCCGACCAGCTCCGGGAGCTGCTGCCCCAGGTGCTGGAGGAGACTTCTCTGGATTCCCTGCGGGGGTTGGAGGGGGCCGGCGCCACCGCATATTTTGGCCTGTTCGATGACATGATTCTGCGCAGCAAGGATGAGTTTTTCTTCCACGGGCGGAGCCGCCGCCCACCCCTGGATCGGGTCAACGCCCTGCTGTCCTTCGTCTACACCATGCTGGGCAACGAGTGCGCCTCCGCGCTGGAAACGGTGGGCCTGGATGCCTATGTGGGCTTCCTCCATCGGGATCGTCCGGGGCGAACCTCTCTGGCCCAGGACCTGCTGGAGGAACTGCGGCCCTGCATGGCGGATCGTTTCGCGCTGACCCTCATCAACAACCAGGAACTCTCCGGGAAAGACTTTGAGGAGCAGGAAAACGGCGCTGTTTTTCTGACCGCCGAGGGCCGCAAGAAGGTTCAGCGGGCCTGGCAGGAGCGGAAACAGGCGGTTATCACCCATCCGTTCCTGAAGGAAAAAATACCATGGGGGCTGGTTCCCTATGTGCAGGCGCTGCTGTTGGCCCGGTACCTCCGGGACGATTTGGACGGTTATCCGCCGTTTTTATGGAAGTGAGGGCCGCTATGCTTGTTGTCATTGCCTATGATGTCAATACCGAGGACGCCGCCGGTCAGCGCCGCCTGCGCAAACTAGCCAAACAGTGCGTCAACTACGGCCAGCGGGTGCAAAATTCTGTGTTTGAGTGCTCGCTGGACGCCACGCAGTACCGCTTGCTGAAAGCAAAACTATGTGATATCATGGATATGGAGCGGGACAGTCTGCGGTTTTATAACCTTGGGAACAACTACCATAATCGGATCGAGCATTTTGGAGCCAAGGGCGGCTATGATGCCGCCGGGCCACTGATCCTCTGACCCCCGGGCGCGAACGGCAAGCGGGCATGAAAACCCCGCCCTGTTCGCGCGGGCCGAACGGCCGAATCATTCCGGCACGGGAACTTTTTTCCTGATGTCGGCTTTGGATTTGCCGTTTGTCTCATTATTTGTCGCAAAAATGAACAGTGAAGCAAACGCTTTTT
>JAJQBL010000054.1 GCA_021203325.1 Clostridiales bacterium
TGATTCATGATGAGCATTTGCAAACGGTTCTCCACGTTGGCATAGCTGGTGTCCGGGTCCAAATCCAGGGGAAGGATGGAGATGTCGGGATACGCCTCCTTGAGCCGCTTGATGACGCCCCGGCCACAGACATGGTTGGGCAGGCAGCCGAAGGGCTGCAAAATGATGAAGGATTTGACCCCCTCTTTGGCGTTGTGGGCGATTTCCGCCGCCATCAGCCAGCCCTCCCCGCAGCTCAATGTCTCCGGGATGATGTCGCTGACCTCCTGATACAGCTCCTTCGGCTTCTTCGCGTATTCATAGAGGGGGTGCCGGATGGCGACCTTCTCCAGCTGCCGCTGCACATAGTCAAACAGCCCCTCCACCAGCTGGGGATAGGGCGGGATGTTGGCGTGGTAATCCCTGATTTCACACTCCGTCGCCCGAAAATCCTTCCGCAGCTGGTCGGTGATTCGGGGAAAGGCCGTTTCCATGCCGTTGGCCTCCAGGTACCGCTCGATGTTGAAGTTGGAGCCGGGGTGATAGGTCACCAACAGCTCGCCGGTGACGAACACCTTTGGCTTCAGGTGGCTCCGGTCATAGGGGATCTGCCCCATCCGGTCAATGCAGCGGGCAAAGGCACGCCTGGCATTTCCTACGCCGCTGCGGATGCCTTCCGCAATCTGCGCGACACAATCCTGATAGACCTCGTCCGTCTCGCCGGGATGCAGCTCATAGGGGCGTATCTTCCGGCAGAGGTCGGTGAGGATGTCCAGCATCATAAACGTCCAGACCGCCTCCCAGACCGCGCTGACCCCAAGGACGGCGACGCCGGGGTGCATCTCCTTCGTGTCGCCCATGTCCGTGGTGACGATGGGCACCTCCGTGAACCCGGCTCTGTCCAGCCCTTTGCGGAGTAGCCCCGCATAGTGGGACATCCGGCAGTCGCACTGGAACTTCACCATCGCCACGGCCACCTCGTCCTGCCAGTAGTGGCCCTCCTGCAGGGCGCTGATCAGCTCCCCGATCACCATCTGACAGGGGAAGCAGATGTCGTTGTGGACATACTTCTTTCCCAGGGCGATTTGCGCCCGGCCGCCGATGGGCAGCGTCTGGACCTTATAGTTTTCCTTCTCCATGATGGCGGAGAGCAGGACGGACACCTCCCCGGAAATATTGGGAACCAGAATGGTGCGGGTTTTCTTGTCCTGCTTGTAGAATTTCGCTGGGCTGGGTTCCGGCAGCTCTTTATACCAGTGCTGCATTGCTTCCAGCAACTTGGCGTCTCTCCGCTTGATTTCAATAGTCTCCAGGAAGGACTGGATACGAATCCCCAGGGAGCCGGTGGCGTCGCTCTCGTCCACCTTGAGGATCAGCGGGGACTTGCCCCCGCTCTCGGTGAGGATGCGGCTGATCTCGTCGGACAAAATGGCGTCGTGACCGCAGCCAAAGCTGACGATCTGCACATACTCCAGCGACGGGTCCTTCGCCGCCACCATAGCGCCCTCCAGCATCCGGGTGTGGAAGTTGTTGGTGATTTCGATGGTGGTGTTTTTCAAGTCCTGCTCACTGAGGTGGGGCAGGCTGTCCACGGTCAGCATCGGCACGCCCCGCTCCTCGAACCGCTTGAAGATGTCGTGGCAGATGAAGGGGTCGGTGTGGTAGGGCCGCCCGGCCAGCACCACCGCATAGGAGCCGTTCTCATGGGCCTGGCGCAGCACTTCCTCGCCCCGCCCGGTCAGGGTATTCCGGAAAGTGCGCAATGCCTGTTCGCCGTCCCGGAAGGCGGACTCCGCCGCCTCTTTGGTGACGCCCAACGTTTCCTCGGCGTAGCGGCAAATCTGCTTCTTCCGGTCCTTCTCCGCAAACCAGTGGAAAACCGGGGTGTCAAAGACGACCTTCCCGCCCCGCTCCGGGTCCTGGGAGTTCCGCACCACCATGGGGTAGCCCTGGAGGACGGAGCAGACATAGGGGCTGAGCTTGTTCACCCCCTCCGGGGGCATATGCATCACATAGGGAAAGAAGATGCGGTCAACCCCCGCCTGCGCCAAATCCATGATGTGGCCGTGCACCAGCTTGGCCGGGAAACAGACTGTGTCGGAGGCCACATATTGCAGCCCCTGCTCATACATTTTGCGGGAGCTTTTGTGGGAGAACTTCACCCGGTAGCCCAGCGCCCGGAAGAAGGTACTCCAGAAGGGCATACTGTCCCAGAACTCCAGCACCCTGGGCAGGCCAATCACTTCGCCCTTGTCCGGGGCGGCCTGATGATAGGGGTAATCCTGAAACAGCAGCGCTTCCCGCTCCGCAAACAGATCTGCCGGTTTGTCTTTCGCGACTTTTTCAGTGACGAAGCTGTCCTGTGCCTCCGCCGCACCTTTTTCGCACCGGTTGCCGGAAATCCATTGTTTTCCTGTAGAGAAACGGACGATGGTGCGGCTGCACCGGTTGCCGCAGCCCAGGCAGGGCACGCCGGTCTGCGTCTCATAGGTAAAGCGTTCTACGGCGTCAAAGCCGATAAAGGAGGACGCGCTGCCGTTTCGATAGCCGGATTCCGCAACCTGCCGCTTCACCGCCAGGGCTGCGCCGATGGCGCCCATCTCACCGGGATAGGGGGCCAGCTTCACCTCTGCGCCCAGATATTCCTCCAGCGCCCGCAGCACCGCCCGGTTGCGGAAGGTGCCGCCCTGCACCACGATGCAGTCCCCCAGCTGGGCGGTGTTGGAGATGCGCACCACCTTGGTGAACACGTTCTCAATGATGGAACGGCACAGCCCCGCCATAATGTCGTCCGGGCCTTTGCCCCGCCGCTGCTCATTGATGATGGTGCTGTTCATAAACACAGTGCAGCGGCTGCCCAGTTTGGCGGGGGACTGGGAGCGGAACGCCGCCTCCGCAATCTCCTCCACGGGGATGTTCAGGTTCACCGCAAAGTTTTCCAAAAAGGAGCCGCACCCGGAGGAACAGGCTTCGTTCAGCATGATGTTGGTGATGATGCCGTCCTTCAGCCAAACGGCCTTCATGTCCTGTCCGCCGATGTCCAGCAGGAAGGTGGTCTCCGGGTAGTACTGGGTGCAGCCCATGGCGTGGGCCACCGTCTCTACGGTGTGGTAGTCCGCGCCAAAGGCCTGGGCCAACAGCTGCTCGCCGTAGCCTGTGGTGCCCAGGCCCAGGACCGTCAGCTTGATGCCCTGTGCATCATACTTCCGCTTGAGTGCGTTCAGACCGTCCCGCACCACCAGCAAAGGTTCCCCTTTGTTGTTCGCGTAAAAGCGGTCAATGACCCGCTCATTCTCGTCCAGCAGGACGAACTTGGAGGTAGTGCTGCCAGAGTCAATACCCAGCCAGACCCGCAGCTCCCCGTCCGCCGGCGTCGGCGGACAGAGGTCTTTCAGCTCCCGGTCATGCCGCGCCTGAAACCGTTGCTGTTCCTCCGGAGAAGGGAAAAAGGGCTTCTGCACGTCCTCGTCTGCGCTGGAGGTTTCCTCTGCCTGTGCCAGCCGCGTCAGCAGCTCCGCCAGGGTGACAGCGTCCCCCTCGTCTGGAAACAGCTGGTCAATGGCGATGGCCGTGCCGTAGGCCACGATGGTTTCCGGATGCTCCGGGCGGACAATGTCGTTTTCCGTCAGGTGCAGCCGCTGAGCAAAGACCCGCACCAGGGTGGGGTGGAAGGTCAGGGGGCCGCCTTCAAAAATGATTGGGGCTGTTAATTCCAGCCCCTGGGCCAGCCCACCGATGGTCTGCTTCACAATGGCGTGGAAGGTGGACAGGGCGATGTCCTCCTTCTTCGCTCCAGATAGGAGCAGCGGCTGGATGTCCGTCTTGGCGAAGACACCGCACCGGCCGGAGATGTCGTAAACGGTGCTCCCCCGCTCTGCCAGGGCCTCAAACTGCTCCGGCTCCACGTTCAGCAGCGCCGCCACCTCGTCGATGAATGCGCCGGTGCCCCCGGCGCAGCTGCCGTTCATCCGCATATCCGAGGTTTGGAGCTGCCCCTTTTGCGCGTCGTAGTGGAAGAAAATGACCTTTGCGTCCTGTCCGCCCAGCTCCACGGCGGTTTTCACATTGGGGTACAACGCCCGAACGGCGGCGGAATTGGCCACCACCTCCTGTACGTAAGGAACGCCCAGCTTTTGCGCAATGGGCCTGCCGCCGGAGCCGCAGACCGCCGCCCGGAACTGCGCCGCGGGGAACTGCTCCGCCGCCTCCCGGAGCAGGCTGTCCACCGTTTCCCGCTGCCTGGCGTTGTGCCGCACATAGCGGGCGTGGAGCATTTTCCCGGTTTCCGGGTCAGCGACGACCACTTTGACGGTTGTGGAACCCACGTCGATTCCAAGGCGAAGGGTTTTCTCTGTTTCTTCCACAACGACACTTCCTTTCTGTGGGGCTATTCGCCCTTCGGCGCCTGCGGAATCCAACCGGCAATATCGCTCTCGTCAAAGTCATAGGTCAGCTTTTTCCCGTAGGCCCGCTCATAGGCGGCCACCTTCTGCCGGTAGTCTTGGGCCATCATTTCCTCGCTGTTTTCCCGGTCACTTTTGGCCGGGTCGGGATAGATGGGCGGGAGGATGTGCATAATATACCGGGTCTTGTGGAACTGGTCGTTCTCCTGCCCCGGCAGGTCCCGAATCTCCACAAAGCAGGAGACCACGGGAACATGGTTGACGGCGGCATAGTAGTAGGCGCCCCGCTTGGGCGGCCGGGGCTTCCGGTAGTGGAACCACATCTCCTGCTCCGGATAAATCAGCACGGCGTGGCCCTGTTCCAGCCGTTCGTGGAGCATGGGGCCGAAGTGCTTGCGGAGGTAGGTGGTGCTGTTGGACAAAGGGATGATGTCCTCGTGATTCATCAAAAAGCCAATCCACCCCTGCATGGCCAGGTTCGTCTCCTGGCTGACCATGAAAAGCCGCCGATACCCCGCCTTGTTCATCGCCCTGCGCACTGCGGTATTGTCCAGCGGGCTGAAGTGGTTGCTGGTCACGATGACCCCGCCGTGAACCCCGGCGAGATTTTCCAGTCCCTCGATTTTGGTATCTCGGTTCAGGTACCTGGTTGCGGTGTCTGTCAGCGCACGGGCGCAGACATTGCAGAACCGATAGCCAAAGGTTTTATAATTGTCGAGAAAATGCTGGAGGATGTTCTCCCGTTCCTCTTTGGACAAATCAGGGTCGTCCACTTCCACCTTGCAGTTCAGGTCACCGCGCTCTGCGGCGGCGCGCATATTGGCTACTACCTGCTCCTTGTTGCCTCCGATTAACATACACGAATGTGCGCTCCTTTCTCGTTCATTTTGCGGAAGGTGACGGGCTGTTTGCACACTTCCGGCCCCTTGCGCACCATGTTGCCCAGGCAGGTGCGGTCGGACAACTTCTGTTCCTCAGAATAAGTCTCCTTGTGCCGCACAATGTCTCCGTAGAAGGGGGAATCCTTTGCGCAGCGCCAAAAATAGTCCGCATAGGGGATGTTGTCATAGCACCAGGGCTTCTGAAACAGGTTGTAGTGAATCAGGTTGGGATGCTCCAGAATCGCACCAGTACCCCCGCCCTCTGGCGGCATGGCATCCCAGCGCTCGTCCAGGTAGACGATGCTGCCATTGCACATGGCGTTGAAATAATCCTGATCCGGGGCGAGGCAGTCAAAGTGATAGGTCTGGAGCAGGCGGAGGAAGTGACCGGAAAAGCCTACCTCCCGCATTTTTTTCAGATTCATCACCAGGATGCCGGAGTTGATATACTGGTCGATGGGAACGCCCACGGCATCCTCCACATACTCCACCAGCTCAGGCACCGGGGTGATGGAGCGGTCAGGGCAGGCGGCGATGATGTTGTCCCCCAGCTCGGTCCGGTACAGCTGGGAGATGTCACCCGGCACCACGATGTCGCTGTCCAGATAAATCCCCTTGTCGTATTCGGGGAACAGGTCGGCAATAAAGAGCCGAAAATAGATCGTCAGTGTAAAGTAATCGCACCGCAATCTATTCTCGGCTCGGTCTGTGATGCCGGCCAGTTTGTCTTTCATGGAAAGGAAGCGTATCCGGAAGGGGGGCTTTCCATTATCAGAGAGCTTCTGTTGGCTCTCCTCGGTCAAGTCCTCGTGGAGGACGATGATTTGATAGGTGTGGGATTTGGAGGCGTTTTCCATCATGGAGCGAATGGCACAGTCCAGGTAGGGTGCATAGCGTTCGTCTACGGTGAAGAAGATCGGTATTTCATCCTGTTTCATTGTGAGTATCCTTTCATCTACCCTCAAGGGGTACTTCCGGGGCTTTGCCCCTCCGCCGTCAAGCGGCACTTCCGCTGCGCTCCCTGCCTGGCGGTGGTGACATCAGTATATTCCTGAAAGATACCATCATATTCATGCAGCTTCAGCGTTTCATGCACCTGTTCAATCTGCCAGGGCTTCACCGTCAGGGTGTGCAGCCAGGGGAAAAAGCGGAAGCTGGTGGTGAAATGCTGAAAAACGGTGTTTTGGTGCAATTTACGCTGTTCATTATAGGCTCTGCCCCAGAGCTTTTTGGAATGGGCCAGCTTGTTGATGGCGGACTGATCGGGCATGAACATTCGCCTGTCCCGGCACATGGCCCGGCACCGGGCGAACAGGCCGGTCTCCCGAATCTGTTTCAGGTTCAGCAGCAGCACGCCGGAGTTGAGATAGTCCATGTGGAGCAGCCGGTTTCGGAAGAACCACTTCCCATAATAGTCCAACACGCCGGCCAGCTCGCACCCCTCCATGTCCTGGTGATAGAACCCGCTGTAATCCCCCCGGCACAGCACGTCGTTGTCCAGATACAGGATACGCTCCGGCAGTTCAGGCACCTGATCGGCATACAGCCGCAGCATACAGCAGGGGGTGAAGCGGGTGGCCAGGTTGGCTGTGGGCGGCTCCGCCTGAAACAGCCCGGTTGCGTCGATGCGTGTGACGGAGTTCTCCGGATTCTTCCGTTTGACATAGCCGTCCAAATATCGGACGGTGCCCTGGGTGACGGGGAGAACCCGGCGCTCCCCCAGGGTCAGCTCCATCGTCATCACGAAGATATGCAGCGGCTCCGCCGTTTGCCTGAGCAGCGACAGGACGGACAGAATCAGGCCGTCCTCTATGTTTCTGTCCCCACAGTACAGGACATTGACGCCGTTTTCCGATTGGTTGTCGTGTTCCATCATGGCTGCGCTTCCTCTGCCCGCCCCGCAGGTACAAATCCTTCGCCGGGGCGATTTATTATGCGACATGTATCACACAATATCAGTATACCCCTCTGTGCAAAATTCATCAAGAGACAAAAACCAGCAGGTGTCGCACGGTATTTTTACCAAACAGTATTCTGACACATTCAGCGGGAGAAGCACCCGACATTCCATCTGGGAAGAATGTTGGACAAAAAAACAGCGAGGCCAATTCCTTTGCAGAATCGGCCTCGCACGTTCGGCATCAGGCGTCTTTTGTCATCTCAGGCAGGTACCAGCTGTTGAACATGGTCTGAATCATATTCAGTAGGTCTTCATCGGACAATGCGTCCTTGCTTTGGAGATTGACCGATATGGCGTGAAAGATTCCATAAAAGTATACGTCCCGTATAATCCTCTTTTTGGGGGTGACGTTGCCTGCCCAAAGCAAATTGTGTTCGACATTTTCCTTGACCTTTCTCATAAAATGGGAACGGTTCTGCTCCGACATCAGGATAGCCACCCGTTCTTTGTTCTGGTGACAGCAGCTGATGATCGTTTCAAAAAACTGCCGCTCTCCCAGTGCCATCCCGCCGTATCGCTCCTCTGATGCTTTTCGTATCGTTTGCAGGAACTCGTCCTCTGCGTATTCCACCAGCGCATAGACATCCTCAAAGTAACGGTAAAAGGTGGTGCGATTGTATCCGGCAAGAGATGTGATTTCCCGGATGGTAACGCGATTGATGCTTTTCGTCTTTGCCAGTTGAAAAAACGCATTGACAAAGGCTTCTCTGGTGGCATCCGTGACTTCCGGCTGTTTTCTCATAAATGTATCCGCCTCCTGAACCTATGCAAAATGGAGCGATGACCCCGTTTCGATAGATTTATTATACAACTTATGTCGCAAAATGGCAAGCGGAAAAATGCACTTTACGCGACAAATGTTGCAAACTGTTGCTTGATAATTAGCAGCGAATGTGGTAGAGTGATAATACAACAGATGTCGCAAGATGCTTTTCGCTTGTTTCGCCTGTCCTGCAACAGGGGGATACTTGCCGGGAAAGATGGCATTGCATTGTGCGACATATGTTGCAATTTGACGCTTGATGATTAGCAGAAAGCGCGGTAGAGTGACAGCACGACAAATGTCGCACATAGAGTCCGGCAGGATTCCGGCAACACATCCATTTCATAACAGGAGGAATTTCTATGATTCATATTTTCAGTAATATGAAGACCAAAGACCGGTGGCTGGCGCTGCTGTGCGTGCTGCTGGTCTGCGGTCAGGTGTATTTTGATTTGCGCCTGCCGGACTACACGGCGGAAATCACGGTGCTCATCAGCAGCGAGGTCACGGAGCTGTCACAGTACTTCGTGGCGGGCGGGAATATGCTGGGCTGCGCCCTGTGCAGCGCCCTGCTGACGGTGGTGGTAGGCTATCTGTCGGCCATGATCGCGGCGGACTTCTCCTTTGATGTCCGGGCAAAGCTGTTCAACAAGGTGGCGGCCATGGGCAGCGGTGAGATTAAGAAGTTTTCCACCGCCAGCCTGATCACCCGTACCACCAACGACATCACCCAGATTCAAATGATCATCGCCATGGGCCTGCAAATGATGCTCCGCGCCCCCATCATGGCAATCTGGGCCATCATCAAAATCGTCGGGAAGAGCTGGCAGCTCTCCGCCGTGGTGGCTGCGGCGGTGGCCGTCGTTGTGGTCTCCCTCGTCGTCCTGCTGGCGATTATGATTCCGAAATTCCGCATTGTGCAGAAGCAGATCGACGATGTGAACCGTATTACCGACGAAAACCTGACCGGTATCCGGGTCGTCCGGGCCTTCAACGCCGAGCAGTATCAGGAGGACAAATTTGAGACGGCCAACGACAACCTGATGCGGACCCAGCTGTTCACCGGCAGAGGGATGGCGTTCCTTTCCCCCATTATGATGTTCGTCCAGAGCAGTGTCAGCGTCGCCATCTATTATGTGGGCGCCTGGCTCATCAATGCCATTGAGGTGCCGCTGAACGGGACTG
>JAJQBL010000049.1 GCA_021203325.1 Clostridiales bacterium
CAGGTAAATCCACGTTTCTACAAATCGGAGGTCATTACATATTGTCTAAGGAACGGAATCCTCGGCCAGCCTCACCGCTTCTTCAGCAGCGTCTCCCTTACCACGCCCTTGGGGTCCCTGACCAGCAGGATCACCAGCCAAATCACCAGCCCCAGGGCCACAACGGAGAGGCCCAGGAACAGGTCGTTCAGCATATCCTCCGCCGCCGGGGTGAAGTACTCCGCCCCCAGCTCAACGTATTCAAAGACGGCGTCCACCAGCCACATCAGGGACGCGCCCCAATAGAGGAAACACAGGACGCTGACCTTCATCTCGTCCTTCGGGGCCATGTTGTACCACACCACGGTGGCAATGACTGCGGCGAAAACCGTTGTCAGCAGCGTCATAGCGCCTGCCCCTTCACCGGGCGGAGCCTTCCGCTTCCGGGGCCCGGTCCACGATGACGGTGGAGACGGCGGCGAGGATACCCCAGACGGCGGTGACCAGCAGGGCCATTCCCGCCCCGGCGGTGGCCATCTCGTGGAGCATGGTGGCGGTGTCCGCGGCGTTGCCGGTGGCCGTCAGGAAGGGGAACCAGGGGGTCACCTCTCCGTGCCAGACGTGCTCAAAGGCCAGCAGGGCCACGCCGCCCCACAGCAGGTTGATGAGCCAGTGCAGCTTGCGGGTGAAGGAAACCTTCGCGGGCAGCACGCCGGATTCATCCTGCATCTGCGCCTCGGCGACGCCGTTCTTCTTCTCCAGATACTTGGTGGCGGCGGTGACCACGATTGCCTCAGCGGCGGGAACTAAAAAACAAGCCATAGTAAAAACCTCCTAAAAGTGGTGATACTATTATAAATACTACGGAAATCGGACGCAAGCCCCCTGGGGGGTTCGCGCCCTCAATTTTCCCCCTTTTGGGTTGTCAAGAAAACCACACCTATGGTATAATGGGAGGCGTGAAAAGGCGCCCCTCCGGGGCGAAGGAGGTTTTTTCCATGAAAGTATTGATGATCAACGGCAGCCCCAAAGCGGCAGGCTGCACCGCCACCGCCCTGAAAGAGATTGGCAGGGTGCTGGAGCAGGAGGGCATCGACTGGGAGCTGTACACCATCCCCACCACCCCGGTGCGGGACTGCATCGGCTGCGGCGGCTGCCGCCGGAACGGCGGTCAGGGCTGCGTCTTTGGGGACGACTGCGTCAATGAGCTCATCGCCAGGGCCAGGGAATGTGACGGCTTTGTGTTCGGCACCCCGGTGTACTACGCCCATCCCTCCGGGCGGATTTTGTCCGTGCTGGACCGGTGCTTCTACGCGGGGGGAGACGCCTTCGCCCACAAGCCCGCGGCGGCGGTGGCCTCTGCCCGGCGGGCGGGGACGGTGACCTCCTTTGACGTGCTGAACAAGTACTTCACCATCAAGGAAATGCCCGTGGTGGCCTCTACCTACTGGAACGAGGTACACGGCAACCAGCCGGAGGAGGTCCTCCAGGACGAGGAGGGGCTCCAGACCATGCGGAACATCGGCCGCAACATGGCCTGGCTGCTGAAGTGCATCGCCCTGGGGCGGGAGAACGGCGTCCCCGTGCCGGAGACGGAGAAAACCTTCCATACCAACTTTGTCCGCTGAGGGGCCTATGGAGTTTGTCCATCATGTGACGGCCGGCGGGCTGGACTGGCTGGAGGCCGCGGGCTTCACCGACGGCGGGGCCTGCCACGGCTTCTCCACCCGGCTGGGCGGGGTCAGCCCCGCCCCCTGGGACAGCCTGAACCTGGGCATCGGCCGGGGGGACGACCCGGAGCGGGTGCGGGAGAACTGCCGCCGCTTCTGCGCCGCCATCGGCGGGGCGGATGCGGAACGCTTAGTGTTCTCCCATCAGGTGCATCGGGCCGAGGTCCGGGTCTGCACCCTGGCGGACGGGGGCAAGGGCCTTGACCGGCTGCGGGACTACGAGGCGGACGGCCTGATGACCGACGTGCCCGGCCTGCCGCTGATGATTTTTTCCGCGGACTGTATCCCGGTGCTGTTTTACGACCCGGTGCGGCGGGTGGCCGCCGCCAGCCACGCCGGCTGGCGGGGCACTGCCCTGGGCATTGTGGCGGTGACGCTGGGGCGGATGGGGGAGGTCTACGGCTGCAAACCGGCGGACATCCGCTGCGCCATCGGCCCCGGCATCTCCCGCTGCTGCTTCGAGACCAGAGGCGACGTGCCCCAGGCCATGCGGGAGGCGTTGGGGGCGGAGGCGGAGGACTTCATCGACACCCTTCCCAACGGAAGGTTTCGGGTGGATTTGAAGGGAATCAACCGCCGCTGGGCGGAAAAGGGGGGCGTTCCCCCGGAAAATATCGTGATTTCTGACGATTGCACCAGCTGTAAACGTGATATATACTGGTCTCACCGGCACACCGGCCCCGCCAGAGGGTCCATGGCCGCCGTGATCCAGCTCAACCCCTGAGGCAAGGTTACTGATTATGAGGAAGCTACGAACATTTCTATCCCTGCTGCTGGCGGCGGCCATGCTCTGCGCTCTGACGGCCTGCGTGGGCAGCGTCAGCGCCAGTCTGGCCGCAACCGCGTCCTCATCCGCCTCGGAGTCCGCCTCCGGCTCCTCCGGCGGCGACCTGCCCGCCGACCCGGACGCGGCGCTGTCCGACGAGGAGGACGAAACGGAGACGCAGTCCTTCACCCTGGGCTATTACACCGGCGTCAGCTTCAACCCCTATTACTGCGAGAACACCGCCAACCAGACCATCATCAGCCTGCTGTTCGACACGCTGGTCGAGCTGGACGAGGGCTTTTCGGTGCAGCCATGCCTGGCCACCGGCGTCACCTGTCAGGTGTCCTCTGCCTCCGGCGAGGAAGAGGACGAGGAGGACGAGGCGGACACCTCCGACACCGAGGGCGAAGGCGGCGAGAGCGAGGCGGAGGCAGAGAAAACGGAGACAAAGACCTACGACACCGTCACCACCGTCACCGTCACCCTCCGCACCGACGTGACCTTTACCGACGGCACCGCCATGGACGCGGACGATGTGGTCTATTCCCTGAACCTGGCCCGCAGTGAGGACAGCATTTACTGTTCCCGGCTCAGCAAGGTGAAGTCCGTCAAGGCGGAGAACAGCAGCACCGTGGTCATCAAGGTGAACGGCGCCAACGCCGGCTTTGACCGGCTGCTGGACATCCCCATCGTCAGGGAGGGCACCGGTCAGGACGACCTGCCCACCGGCACCGGGGCCTACCGCCTGTGCTACGACGGGGACGACCCCTCCTGTCTGGAGGCCAACACCGACTGGTGGCGGGGGGAGACCCTGCCGCTCACCACCATCCCCCTCTATGGGGCGGAGGACAGCGACTATCTGCTCTACGGCTTCGGCAGCGGGGCCATCAGCCTGGTCACCACCGACCTGACCGGCACCAGTACCCTGAGCTATAACGGCAACTTCCAGGTGGCGGACTACCCCACCACGGTGATGCTCTTCCTGGGCTGCAACACGAAGAAGGGGACCTGCGCCACCCGGAAGGTCCGCAGCGCCATTTACTACGCCCTGGACCGGGATACCCTGGTGAGCAAAATGCTGTCCGGCCACGGGGAGGCCACCAGCCTGCCCATCAGCCCCAGCGCGGCGGACTACGACGCAGACCTGGCGGAAACCCTGTCCCAGGACACGGAGAAGGCGGCGGAGCTGCTGGACGGCAGCGATTCCGGGGCAGAGCTGACCCTGATCGTCAACTCCGACTCCACCTTTAAGGTGTCCATCGCCCGGGAGATTGCATCGGAGCTGGAGGCCCTGGGCCTGAGCGTGACGGTGGAGACCCTGTCCTGGAGCGACTTCAAGGCCGCCGTGGCGGGCGGCGACTATGACCTGTATCTGGGGGAGGTGCAGCTCACCGCCGACTTCGGCCTGGACGCCTTTCTGGAGGAGGACGGCGCACAGAATCCCCTGGGCTACGCCGACGCCGACCTGACCGCCCTTTACACCGCCTTCCAGAAATCCAGCGGAACGGCCCGGCTGGACGCGGCGGCGGCGCTGTATACGGAGCTGGCCGAGCAGGCCCCCTTTATCCCCATTTGTTTTAAATGTTATTCCGTCCTGTATCAGTGGAACACACTGACCAGCCTGACCCCCACCCAGCACAATCTGTTCTATCAGTTCTCCGGCTGGACCTTTGCCGGTCAGACCGATGAGGCTGAGGAACAGGCGTCATAAAAGAGACAACAGTAGGAGGAGACCAGTTATGAACCGAGTGTATCGTTGCTACGCGGAGAAGCGGCCCGGCTTTGACGTGGAGGCCCAACAGCTCTACAGCGAGCTGAAGGAGCAGCTGGGGATGCAGAGCCTCACCGGGGTGCGCATTCTCTACCGGTACGATGTGGAGCACATCAGCGAGAGCGTGTATCGCCAGGCGGAGGGGACCGTGTTCTCCGAGCCCATGGTGGACAGCTTCTATGAGGAGGAGCCGCCGGTCATCGACGGCCCCCACACCATTCTGGCGGTGGAGGCCCTGCCCGGTCAGTTCGACCAGCGGGCGGATTCCTGCGCCCAGTGCATCCAGCTTCTGGCGGGGTGTGACCGGCCGCTGGTGAAGGCGGCCACCCTCTACGTCCTCCAGGGGGAGATCTCCCCGGAGGAGCGGCAGAAGGCGGCAGGCTACCTCATCAACCCGGTGGAGCGCCGGGAGGCCGCCATGGACAAGCCCGCCACCCTGGTGCAGCAGTACGCCATCCCCACCGAGGTTGCGGTGGAGGAGGGCTTCCTGAACCTGGATCGGGCGGGCCTTGCCGACCTGCTGGGGCAGCTGGGGCTGGCCATGGACGTGGACGACCTGGCCTTCCTCCAGGACTACTTCCGGAAAGAGGAGCACCGGGACCCTACCATCACGGAGATTCGGGTCATCGACACCTACTGGTCCGACCACTGCCGCCACACCACCTTCGGCACCCATATCGACAGCGCTGAAATCGCCGACCCCGACGTGCAGGCCGCCTATGAGCGGTACCTGGCGGGCCGGGTGGAGGTCTACGGTGAGGAAAAGGCGGCCCAGCGTCCCCAGACCCTGATGGACCTGGGCACCCTGGGGGCCAAGGTGCTGAAAAAGCGGGGCTGCCTGGACAATCTGGACGAGAGCGAGGAGATCAACGCCTGCTCCATCCACATCCCTGTGGCGGTGGACGGCAAAGAGGAGGACTGGCTCCTCCAGTTCAAGAACGAGACCCACAACCATCCCACAGAAATCGAGCCCTTCGGCGGGGCGGCCACCTGCATCGGCGGCGCCATCCGGGACCCCCTGTCCGGCCGGGCCTATATCTATCAGGCCATGCGCATCACCGGCTGCGGCGACCCCCGCACCCCCCTGGAGGAGACCATCCCCGGCCGCCTGCCCCAGCGGAAGCTGGCCACCACCGCCGCCGCGGGCTACTCCTCCTACGGCAACCAGATCGGTCTGGCCACCGGCATCGTCAACGAATACTATCACCCCGGCTATGTGGCCAAGCACATGGAGCTGGGGGCCGTGGTGGGTGCCGTCCGCTCCGACGCCGTGGTGCGCACCGAGCCCCAGCCCGGGGACGTGGTCATCCTGCTGGGCGGCCGCACCGGACGGGACGGCATCGGCGGGGCCACCGGCTCCTCCAAGAGTCACAAGCTGGACTCCCTGGCCACCGTGGGCTCCGAGGTCCAGAAGGGCAATGCCCCGGAGGAACGGAAGATTCAGCGCCTCTTCCGGGACCCCGATGTTACCCGGATGATTAAACGCTGCAACGACTTCGGCGCAGGCGGCGTGTCCGTGGCCATCGGCGAGCTGGCGGACGGCCTCTCCATCGACCTGAACGCCGTCCGCAAGAAGTACGAGGGCCTGGACGGCACCGAGCTGGCCATCTCCGAGTCTCAGGAGCGGATGGCCGTGGTGGTGGCCCAGGAGGACGCAGAAAAATTCATCGCCGCCGCCACAGCGGAGAACCTGGAGGCCTATCAGGTGGCCGTGGTGACGGAGAGCCCCCGGATGGTGCTGCACTGGAACGGGAAGGAGATCGTCAACCTGTCCCGGGCCTTCCTGAACTCCAACGGCGCGGTGAAGCACGCCGCCGTCTCCGTCCCCCATGGGGCGGGCAAGCTGCCCACCGGCGACACCGGCGACGTAAAGGCCCGGTTCCTCGCCATCGCAAAGGACCCCAACACCGCCTCCCAGCGGGGGCTGGGGGAGCGGTTCGACGCCTCCATCGGCGCGGGCTCCGTCCTGTTCCCCTACGGCGGCAAGCGGCAGCTGACCCCGGCCCAGGCCATGGTGGGCCTGCTGCCCGTGGGCCCCGGCCGCACCACCGACACCTGCTCCATCATGGCCAGCGGCTTCGACCCCATGCAGATGGCGGCGGACCCCTTCTACGGCGCACAGTGCAGCGTAGTGGAGTCTGTGGCGAAAGTCGTGGCCGCAGGCGGCGACGTGGAGGAGGTCTATCTGACCTTCCAGGAGTATTTTGAACGGCTCCGCCAGGAGCCGGAGCGCTGGGGCAAGCCCTTCGCCGCCCTGCTGGGGGCCTATCAGGCCCAGATCGGCCTGGGCTGCGCCGCCATCGGCGGCAAGGACTCCATGTCCGGCTCCTTCATGGATTTGGACGTGCCGCCGACGCTGGTTTCCTTCGCCATCGCCCCGGGCAGGGTGGGGGAGATCGTCTCCAACGAGTTCAAGGCCGCCGGGCACCCGGTGTACCTGTTTGAGGCCCCGGAGGGAGATTATGCAGGCACCAAGGCCGTGTGGAACGCCTACCGCCGGCTGCTGCTGGCCGGGAAGGTGAAATCCTCCTTCGCCCTGACCTCCGGCGGCGTGGCCGAGGCAGTGATGAAGATGAGCTTCGGCAACGGCGTGGGCTTCGCCGGTGAAGCGGATGTGGCGGGCGAGCTGCTCTTTGGCCGCCGCTGCGGCTCCATCGTGGCCGAGCTGACGGAGGATGCGGACTACGCCCGGAAAATCGGCGTCACCACGGCGGACGGCTGCATCTCTGTGGCCGGTGTGACCCTGTCCATTGACGAGCTGGACAGCGCCTGGGAGGGGACGCTGGAGGGCGTCTATCCCACCGACGCGAAAGTAGAACCCTACGCCATCCCCAACGTGGACTGCAATGTGCGGCCCAACAGGGCCCCCGCCGCCAAAGTCGCCCGGCCCCGGGCGGTGATTCCCGTGTTCCCCGGCACCAACTGCGAGTATGACACCGCCAACGCCTGCCTCCGGGCGGGCATCCAGCCGGAGATCGTGGTGGTGCGGAACCTGACCACCGACCTGCTGCTGGACTCTGCCAACGCCCTGGAGCAGGCTATCCGGAACGCCCAGATGATTGTCCTCCCCGGCGGCTTCTCCGGCGGCGACGAGCCGGAGGGCTCCGGCAAGTTCATCGCCTCCTTCTTCCGCAACGGGCGCATTAAGGATGCGGTCCATGACCTGCTGAAGAACCGGGACGGCCTGATGCTGGGCATCTGCAACGGCTTCCAGGCCCTGGTGAAGCTGGGTCTGGTGCCCTACGGCGAGATTCGGGACATGGACGACACCTGCCCCACCCTGACCTTCAACCTGATCGGCCGCCACCAGAGCCGCTACTGCGACACCCGGGTGGCCTCGGTGCACTCCCCCTGGATGCTGAAAAGCCAGGTGGGCCAGGTGTACAGCGTGCCCGTCTCCCACGGCGAGGGCCGCTTCGTGGCCCCGGCCCCCATTCTGGAGCAGATGGTGGAGAACGGACAAATCGCCACCCAGTATGTGGACGGCGCTGGCGTCCCCTCTCTGGACATCTCCGCCAACCCCAACGGCTCGGTGTACTCCATCGAGGGCATCTTCTCCCCGGACGGGCGGGTCTTCGGCAAGATGGGCCACACAGAGCGGTGGAACCCCGGCGTGGGCCTGAACATCCCCGGCGAGAAGCTGATGCCCATCTTCGAGTCCGGCGCGGAATATTTTAAGTGAGAACACAGAAACAGACCGGCAGGGCGGCTTCCGCCGCCCTGCCCTTTCCATGAATGGGAGACAATACAATGAACTATGACGCCCTGATTTTTGACGTGGACGGCACCCTCTGGGACGCCCGGGAACCGGTGACGGTGGGGTGGAACCTGGCCGTGGAGCGGTGGACGGGCCGCCCCAACGTTTTGACGGCGGAGGGCCTTGGCCGGCATTTTGGCAAGACCATGCCGGACATCGTCCGGGCGGTGCTGCCGGAGATTCCGGAGGAGGAGATTGGGGCCTTCTCCGACCTGTGCTTCGAGCTGGAAAACGCCTATGTCATGGAGCATCCCGGCAGGCTGTACCCCGGTGTCCGGGAGACCCTGCCGGAGCTGGCGAAGCGGTATCCCCTCTACATCGTCTCCAACTGCCAGAAGGGATATATCGAGTGCCTGGTGTACGGCGCCCATCTGGAGGGCCTCTTCTCCGGCTGGCTGTGCTGGGGGGAGACGGGCAAGCCCAAGTGGGCCACCCTCCGCCAGCTGATGGAGGAGCATGACCTCCGCCATCCGGTCTATGTGGGGGACACCCAGGGGGACGCGGACGCCTGCCGGGAGGCGGGCATTGATATGATCGCCGTGAGCTACGGCCTGGGGAGGGCGGAGCGGCCTGTGGCGGAGGTGGACAGGTTTGAGGAGCTGTTGGAGCTGGTGTAGGAATTGATGCCCTTCCGGTGGGGCTGGTTTCCTTAGATAAGGATTGAGAAAGGAACTAAGTGGTTTCCCTCCGGGGGCCCCATTTCTCGTTCCGCCGAGAAATGGGGGAAAGAGGGCGGCTCAGGGAGGAGCTCGGGGCCTCGCTCCTCCCTAAGAACCCTCCTCCTGTCCCGCTGGGGCTTCGCGCTGTTCAGTCCATAGGTGGTCTGTCCCGTCAGAGACGAAGTAACTTCTAACTGGTGAGACTGCCGCCGATGGCGGCTGGATACGATTGCCGTTCCGCCCTGCCGGAGGCGGGCGGAACGAGCAATTTTGTCATCCAATGATAGCTAACATCTGCCTGAACCGCAAGGTTGCAACCTCTCATCAAAAAGCGTGATAGTCCATTGCTTTTTTTGAATTAGGGGCCGTAGCTTGCCCTTACAGTCAGATTTCATCGACCAAAGACCAACAAAA
>JAJQBL010000012.1 GCA_021203325.1 Clostridiales bacterium
TAGTGATCTCGTGGGGCTTTGTCACGAAGATCTGTCCGTCGTGGACGGACCGCTGGGTGCCGTTCACCTCCAGCCAGCCCTCGCCGGACATGACCACGTGGAAGTGGTACCCCGGCCGGTTCACGGGGCCGAAGGTGTAATCGGGGCGGCACTTCTCGATGCCGCAGCCCATGAGATAGAGGGACTCCGTCTGACGGTTCATATAGGTCATCTCGAACAGCCGGTACTGTCCCGCTTTGAAGAAAAACTGCGTCTTTGCCATGAGGGCACCTCCTTGAGGCGTCGGGTGGGGTTCGATGGAAAGCATCAATAGCCTGCCTCCGACAGAGGGGAGCCGCCGGAGGCAGGGGTGAAAGGAGAATGGGTATGTGGGGTTACAGTTTGCTGCCGGAGGTGGCGATGCCCTGAATGAACTGCTTCTGGAACACCAGATAGAGCACAATCATGGGGACGCAGGCCATCAGCGCGGCGGCCATCAGCTCCGGATAGTTGGAGCTGTACTGGCCCTGCATCTTGGCCAGGCCGGCGGACAGGGTGGTATGCTCCACCTCGGTGCAGACGATCATGGGCCACATCAGGTCCTTATAGGCGAACACGGCGGTGAAGATGCCCAGGCTCACCATGGAGGACCGGGTCAGGGGGGCCATGATGCGGAGGAACCGCTGGGGGATGTTGCAGCCGTCGATGGCGGCGGCCTCCTCCAGCTCCTTGGGCAGGCCCTGATAGCCCTGCTTCAGCAGGAAGGTGCCGAAGGCGGTGACCACGCCGGGGAACACCAGGCCGGCCACCGTGTTGGTCCAGCCCAGACTGGTCACCATGACGTACTGAGGGATGATGAAAATCTGGCTGGGCACCATCATCTGAATCAGAATCAGGGAGAACAGGAAGTTCTTGCCGGGGAAGTTTAGACGGCCGAAGGCGTAGCCTGCCAGGGTGGCGGTGAGCACAGCGCAGACCACCCGCCAGAAGATCATCAGGATGGTGTTTTTGTAGAGGTACAGGAAGTTGTAGTTTTTCCAGACGGAGACGAAGCTGTCAAACTTCCAGCTGGAGGGGAAGATGACGAAGGGGTTCACCGACGTGGCTTCGGACAGCGTCTTGAAGGAGGTCAGGATCATCCACAGGAAGGGCACCAGCATGGTGATGGAGCAGATGATGAGGACGAAGTGAATCAGGGCCTGGGTGGCCCGCTGCTTAGCCTGATAGCTTTCCATGTGCGCACCTCCTTAGTTGTAAAAGACCCACTTCTTCTCGCTCTTCTGCAAGAGGAAGGTGATGGCCATGATGATCACCAGCATACACACCACAATGGCCGCGCCGTAGCCCCGCTGGCTGTTGGTGAAGGTGTACTTATAGAAGATGTAGACCACCGACTGCACCGAGGACAGGGCCTGGTTGGTGTTGTCCATCACCATGTACACCAGGTCAAAGACCTGGAGGGCGCCGATGATGCGGGTCTGGAGGATGAAGAAGGTGGTGGGGCTCAGCAGGGGGATGGTGATGGAGAAGAACTGCCGGATGCCGGAGGCGCCGTCGATGTCCGCCGCCTCATAGTAGTCGTGGGGAATCTCCTGCAGGCCGGACAGGAACAGAATCATATTGTAGCCCACAATGGACCATACGCCGATGACGCCGATGGAGATCCAGGCGATGTTGGAGTCGGAGATCCAGGCCACATTCAGGCCGAACAGATTGTTCAGCAGGCCGAACTGCTGGTTGTACAGGAACTTCCACACCATGGCCACCGCCGCCGGGGCCGCCACCATGGGCAGGAAGAAGATGGTGCGGTACCCGCCCCGGAACTTGATCTTCCGGTTCAGGAGGACGGCCAGCACCAGGCCGATGCCGATGCCGAAGGGTACCTCAATGATAGCATACTTCAGGGTGTTCAGCAAGCTGCTCCAGAACTCGGAGCTGGTGATAACGCTCTGATAGTTGGAAAGACCGATGAAGGTGTTGCCTCTGCCGAAGTCGCCGGTTTTGCAGAAGGATTGATAGATGGTGTAGACGATGGGGTAAAAGTTCAGGACGATCAGGCCGATCATGGTGGGGCCACAAAAATCAGGCCCCACATGGCTTCATTCTTTTCTGCCTTGGACATTTTCACTTTAGCTGCTTTAGCCATATGCGCTCCTTTCCATGGGGTTCATTCAAAGGGGGCCGGGGCGGAGGGATGCCCCGGCCCAGGGGGAGGGAAACTCAGGCGGATGTTACTCTGTCGCCAGGATGTTGTTCATATAGGCGGCGCAGTCATCCAGCACAGAGCTCATGGTGGAGGTGTCCAGCCAGGCGTTCACCAGCTGCTCCCGGTAGTAGTTCTGCCAGGTGGTGGTGTAGTAGCTGTGGGGATAGGAGATCAGGGTGGCGGAGTCGTTCATCACCTGAACGGCGGAGGCGTCGATGCCCTTGGAGGTGATGACGTCGGCATAGGCGCTGTCAGCCCCCACATAACCGGCCAGGGTCACGCCCAGCTCGGCCTGCTTGACCTGCATATCGTAGCTGGAGAGCCACAGCACCAGGGTGGCGGCCTCATTGGGATGCTCAGAGGTGGCGGAGGCGGACCAAGCCAGGGAGTTGTAGATGGTCACCCGCTCGCCGTCGTCGCACTGGCCGTTGCCGTTGGCATCGTAGTAGGGCATGACGGCGGTGGCATAGTTCTCGGAGCCGTCATAGTCGGTGAAGCCGGCCAGGGTGTAGTTGCCCTGGCAGATCATGGCCACCAGGTCGTTGGTGAAGAGGCCGCTGGTGCCGTTCTCAGAGACCAGGGACTGGGGGGCGAAGGCGTCGTCAATGAGCTTGCCCACGAACTCCATGGCGGCCTTGGTGGCGTCGGAGTCCAGGCCGGAGACAGTGCCGTCCTCAGAGATGACGGTGCCGCCCATGGCGTAGACGATGTTCCACCAGCCGTCCTGGTCATTGGTGGTGTTCATGGCCGCGCCGTAGACGCTGCCGCCGCTGGCCTCGGTGATGCCGGAGGCCACTTCATAATAGGTCTCCCAGGTCCAGGTCTCGTCGGGGTAGTCGAAGCCGTACTGGTCAAAGATGGCCTTGTTGTAGAGGATGACGTTGATGTCGTGGTCCTTGGGGATGCCGTAGCATTTGCCGTCATAGGTGAAGGTGTCCACAGCGCCCTCGTAGTAGTTGGCCATGTCGATCCCGTCGTCCGCCTCGATGTAGGAGGTCAGGTCCAGCAGGATGCCGTTGGACATATACTTGTCCGCCTCCTGGACGTGCATCCAGAACACGTCGGCCATCTCGCCGCCGGAGGCGCCGGCTTCCAGCAGGGTCCAGTAGTTGTCCCAGGTCACCACGTTGACCTTGACGGCGATGCCGGTGTCCTCAGTGAACAGGTCGCAGATCTCCTGGATGCCGTCCTGCTGGTCAGAGTCCCAGATCCAGACCTGCAGCTCGGCGGAGCTGTCCAGTTCGGTGGCGGTGCCGCCGGAGCTGTCTCCGCCGGAGTCTCCGGAGCCGGACGAGCTGCCGGAGTCGCTGCTGCCGCCGCAGGCGGCCAGGGCGAATACCATCGCCAGAGCCAGCAGGAGCGTCATCAGTTGTTTGAGTTGTTTCATTGCTTGTTCCTCCTGTCAAAATATGAAATTTCCCGGAGGGCTCATGCCTCAAGGAGATTAACATAAGTATAACCGCTGGAAAAACATTTGACAATGTTGTGGCGTGGGATAAATTTATCCGTTTGTGGAATTGAGTATCAAAAATGATTTTCCGGGAAAACCGGCGAAAGATTCCAACAATCAGGATGAACGGTGGAAAACAAGACATTTTTCTGAGCTGTTATCGGGGAAATCTTTGGAGTGACGTCCTGTTCTATTAGTGAAAATCACAAAAACGGGGGACGAAACGACTTCCGCCGGAAGGAATTTGCGCGCGGCTATCCGCAAAAGGCACAAAGTTTGCGGAACGAAAAATCGCCTGCTGGACGCCCTGAGGCGTCGGCAGGCGGGTTGTGGTATGTTGTGCGGTCAGCGTTCTCGGCGGCGTTGATTTGCCCCGACCCACAGATGGAAAATGCAGCAGGAGAGCAGGTCAACCGCAGCCAGCAGGCGAACCCCTTGTTGCCCGTCCGCTTTCACGCATCACTGAGATAAAACAGAAAAATTAGCTTGTATCGAAAGAAAAGCCATGTTATAATAAAACCCGAAGTATCCCAAAAGTCCTTTTGCTACCCCTTCGGGAAGATGCGCAGCGCCCCGCCCTGGCCGATATAGGCCAGAAAGACGTCGCCCCGCCCCAGCTGCCGTCCCGTCAGCGCCCGGTCCAGCCACTGCTCGTCGCGGCCCGCGGCGCGGAGGTTGCCGGACAGCACCTGTCCGTCCTGCAAGACGCTGAGGGGCAGGGTGGTCTGGTCAGGGGTCTGCCCCAGGTCGGCGGGGGTGGCCGGGCGCTGCCCCTCTTTGGGGAGGAAGCTCAGGGAGCCATTGGCCTCCATGAGGACGGTGTCCAGCCCGTCCAGGTCAAACCATCCCCCGATGCGGCACTGGGTCAGAAATTCGCTGACGTCCAGCCGACATTTCCGGAAGTTTTCCGCGTTCAGCCTGCCGTTTTGCAGCAGCACCAGAGGGCGGCCGGTGATCCACACCTGCAGGTGAATGGACCTGTCCGTGGCCACGCTGAGGAGCAGGGTCACCAGGCCGTACACCACCAAGGCGATGAGCCAGCGCAAGAAGTCCTGCCCCCGGGCGGTGGCCAGCTCCGCGGCGATGGAGCCGATGGTGATGCCGTTGATATAGTCGAACAGACTGAGCTGGGACACCTGGCGGCAGCCGATGAGCCTGGTCAGGGCGAACAGCGCCGCAATGGAAAACAGCGCCGTCAGCGCTGTGGTGAGATATACCATGTTTGGCCTCCTTATCTGTTAATGGCATAAGCGTTAAGATGCAATCTATCCTGGGTTGAGGGGAGTAACGCAGCCGTACAGGCAGATTTCCACGACCAAAGGACAATAAAATTGCTCGTTTCGCCCGCCTCTGGCAGGGCGAAACGGCAATCCCTGCCAGCCGCCATCGGCGGCAGCTTTGGTGCGTAGCAAGTTACATCGTCTGTTGCCTGGCAGACCACTTGACGGTTGGATAGCGCGAAGCCCCAGTGGGATAGAGGGAGATTCTTAAGAAGGACGCACAGCGGCCCTCTTAAGCCGCCCTCTTTCCCCCATTTCTCGGCGGCGCGAGAAATGGGGCCCGCCCGGAGGGCAAACACCTATTTCCTTTTTCAATCCTTATCTAAGGAAAAATAATCCCCTTACATCGCTGACATTACCTGTCTGTGGTCAGTATGCGCCTTTTCAGGCGCCCTTATACGAGACGGAGGAAACACTATGTCCTATTCGGTCCTGCTGTTTGATTTGGACGGGACGCTGACCGACCCTGGCCTGGGCATCACCAACGCGGTGATGCACGCCCTGACGGAATTGAATATCCCGGTCCCGCCCCGGCAGGAGTTGTACAGGTTCATCGGCCCGCCGCTGCACACCTCCTTTCAGACCTGGTACGGCCTGAGCCGGGAGGAGACGGACCGGGCCATCACCAGCTTCCGGGCCTATTACAACCCCATCGGCGTGTATGAGAACGCCCCTTACCCCGGCGTGGCGGAGTTTCTGGCCGACCTGAAGGCTGCGGGGAAAACCCTGGCCCTGGCCTCCTCCAAGCCCCAGCATCTGGTGGAACAGGTGCTGGAGATGTTCCGTCTGACGCAGTATTTCACCGCCATCTGCGGCGGCAGCCTGGACGAGCGCCACTGTGCAAAAGCGCTGATCGTGGCCGACGCCCTGGCCGCCTGCGGGGTGACAGACCCCTCCGCCGCCCTGATGATCGGGGACAGGCTCCACGACATCGAGGGGGCCAAAGCCAACGGCATCGCCGCCATGGGGGTGCTCTACGGCTACGGCAGCCGGGAGGAATTCCTCCAGGCCGGGGCGGATTATATCTGTGGGAATTTTGAGGAGATGCGGCGCATCCTCCTCACTTGATGGCATCCACAAAAAGAGAAAGGAAGGGAAGCAGTATGGCAAAATCGGAAACCAACCAAAGCGCCAATCTGGGGGAGGGCAACGTCGGCAAACTGCTGCTGAAGCTGGCTATCCCGTCGGTGGTGGCCCAGCTCATCAATATGCTCTACAACATTGTGGACCGCATTTACATCGGCCATATGTCGGAGGACGGCAGCCTGGCCCTCACCGGCGTGGGGCTGTGCTTTGCGGTGATTACGCTGATCTCCGCCTTCGCCTCTCTGGTGGGGGCCGGCGGCGCGCCCCGGGCCGCCATTTACATGGGCAAGCAGGACAACAAATCGGCGGAGAAGATTCTGGGCAACTGCTTCACCGCCCTGGTGGTGATTGCCGTGGTGCTGACGGTGGTGTTCCAAATCGTCGCGGAGCCGATGCTGCGGCTCTTCGGGGCCAGCGACAGCACCCTGCCCTACGCCCTGAGCTATATGCGCATCTATGTGATGGGGACGCTGTTCGTCATGACCGTTCTGGGGATGAACGTGTTCATCACCGCCCAGGGCTTCGCCAATTTCAGCATGCTTACCACGGTGATCGGCGCGGTGTGCAACATCATCCTGGACCCCATCCTGATTTTCGGTCTGAACATGGGGGTGCGGGGCGCCGTCACCGCCACCATCCTCAGCCAGGGCATCAGCGCCGTGTGGGTGCTGCGGTTCCTGCTGGGGAAGAAAACCGTCCTCAAGCTGAAAAAGGAAAACCTGCCCATCCGGACGAACGTGCTGCTGCCCTGCATGGCGCTGGGGGTCTCCCCCTTTGTGATGCAGAGCACCGAGGCTGTGCTGAACATCTGCTTCAACTCCAGCCTGGCCAAGTACGGCGGGGACGTGGCGGTGGGCTCCTTCACCATTATCAGCAGCTGTATGCAGTGCCTGAGCCTGCCCCTGATGGGCATGTGCCAGGGGGCCCAGCCTCTGATGAGCTACAACTTCGGGGCCAGAAAGAACGACCGTGTGCGGCAGACCTTCCGGTACCTGCTGATCATCTGCGTTTCCTTCTCCTGCCTGTTCTGCGTGGTGGCGGAGCTGGTGCCCACGGTGCTGGCGGGCATCTTCTCCACGGACACGGAGATGATCACTTACACCGCCTGGGCCATGCGCATTTACATGGCGGGGGCCTTCTCCATGGGGGTGCAGCTGTGCTGCCAGCAGAGCTTTATGGCCCTGAGCCAGGCCAGAATCAGCCTGCTGCTGGCCTGCCTCCGGAAGATCATCCTGCTGATTCCCCTCATCTACATTCTGCCCAACTTCTTCGGGGACAAGGTGTTCGCCGTGCTGCTGGCCGAGCCGGTCAGCGACATCCTGGCCGCCACGGTGACGGCCATCATGTTCTTCACCCACCTGAACGGCATTCTGGAGAAAGGGCCAAGCAAGTAACCAAAAACCAAAAACGAGCGGTACCTGCACAGGTACCGCTCGTTTTTATGCTCTGTATGGAAGTTACAGCGTAATCCAGTACCGCTCCAGCGTCCGGCCTTCTCTGGGCTCCGTCACGGTGGAGTGGTACACCCCGCCGCAGGCCAGGATGGTGCGGCGGCTGGCCTCGTTGCTCACCTCGCAGGAGAGCAGCATCTTCTTCAGCCCTCCGGCCCTGCACAGGGGGAGCAGCGCCCGGAGCATGGCGGCGGCGCAGCCCTTGCGCCGCTCCGAGGGGCGGACGGAGTAGCCGATGTGACCGGCATAGGTCAGGTAGTCGTTCAGCGCCCACCGGAGCTGAATCATCCCCAGCAGCCTGCCGTCCGACTTGCGGATATAGACGTACTGGGTGGAGGGTACCCACCCCTCCGGCACCGTGTCCGGCCGGGTGAACCGCTGGCAGTCCTCCAGCCAGTCCAGCGGGTCCTCCCGCCGCCGCAGGGAGCCGCAGCCGTCCATGTCGCTGCCCGCCTCCAGCAGCTCCTGCCGGTAGGCGGCGATTTCCGCGGCGTGGCAGACGTTGGGGACGCACAGCATTGCCTCCTCCGGCGACCCCAGGGCGGGTACCAGCGGTTTCAGGGCCTCCAGCAGCTGGGGCACGCCGGTGTAGAGGATGCCGTCGATGCCCGCCTCCGCGGCCCCCCGGAGGTTGCCGGCGTTGTCGTCGATCATGACGGCCTCCTCCGGGGCCACCCCCATGCGTTCCAGCAGCAGCCGGAAAATGGCGGGGTCAGGCTTGACCAGATGCTCTTCGCTGGAGATCAGGATACCGTCAAAGACGGTGTAGAGATGCTCCCGGCTCAGCACCTGATGGAGGAACCCGGCGGGGGCGTTGGACAGCAGGGCCACCCGGCAGCAGGCCCGGAGCCGGGCCATCAGGGCCAGCAGCGGCCGGTTCATCACCGCCAGCGCCAGCCAGTCCGCCATGACCTGCCCCGGGTCCTCCCCGGTGAGGGCGCTGAGGCGGCAGAAGTACTCGGTGTCGTCAATGTCCCCCCGGTCGGCGGGGACGCACAGGGCCATCTTCCGCCGGTCGGCCTCCTCCGGCGGGAAGTACCGCCGGAACCACTGGGGGGCCACCTCGGTGGAGATGACGCCGAAAAAGTCAAAGATAATGAGTTTTTTATCCATGATATTACTCCTTCTTGTGGGCCAATGGCATCAATTTAAGGGCTTGGGGCAAGAAATGTTCTGCCGCCCACCCCTCCACCGGCTACCGCCGGTCCCCCTCCCCTTTCAGGCAATGTCATCAACTTAACGGAATTACTTTGTTTAGGAAAAGTTATTGGTAGCGAAAATGCCCAGCGTTCCCACCCCTCAGTCTGGCCTCGCG
>JAJQBL010000135.1 GCA_021203325.1 Clostridiales bacterium
ATTGCCGCCCACGTTCCCGCCGTCAAGCGGCATTTCCGCTGCGCTCCCTATGCCTGCGGCGGAACGGGCGGCAATTATGTTGCCCGTTGGTCGCTGAAATCTGACGGTAAGGGTACGTTATCGCGCCTTAGGAAAACGGTGAAGTTCTTCCTTGCCTGTTTGGCAGTACGGGGTCAGTTATTGTCATCGCAATTCGCCGCGTCGATGGCGATGGCGATCATCAGGCAGAGCAGCTCGTTGGCGGGGTCGGGGATATGGAGGACGTAGGTGTCTCCCCAGTTCAGCGGCTCCTTGGAGATGTGGAGAACGTAGTTTCCCACAGCGTCCACCACGTCGTAGTCCCAGCCCAAAAAGTTCCCCTGCACCTGCCAGCCGTTGCAGTCCAGGCTGTAGCGGGGCCGGAAAAGGGTCAGCTCCTTTTTCAGCGCACCCAGGGACCGGCCGCCGATGACAATCTCAAACTCCGGCAGAAAGCGGAAAATCTTCTGATGAATGGAGGCCAGAGGGCGGTTCTGGCTGTCATAAAGGTAGATTTGGTGGCCCAGGGTCAGGAACTCCGCCTTGACGAAGTACACCGGTCGCTGGTTTGCGTCATATACATCATAGGTGTCCGTCCAGCTGAACACCCGCTGTTTGATGAGAAGCTCCATAGAAGGGGCCTCCTTTCCGTATTTGGTGGGGAATCACTTACGGCTGTCCGCCGTCCTGATTTGGCTCCGCCGCCAGCTCGGTCAGCTTCCGCAGCCGGTGGTTCAGGCAGGACTTGCTCACCGGCGGCACACACAGCGCCGCCAGTTCGGACAGGCTCAGCTCCGGATGCTCTACCCGCAGCCGGGCGGTCTCCCGCAGCTTGTCCGACAGGTGGGGCAGTTTCCCCCGCTCCTCCAGCTGGCGGATGGCGGCAATCTGCTCCTGAGCGGCGGCCACCGCCTTCTCCACATTGGCCACGTCGCAGTTGTACTGCCGGTTGACCCCGTTGACCAGGTTCTTCTCCAGCTTGGCGTTCATCACCTCCATGGCGGCCACCGGGGCGCCGATGGTGGTGAGGAAGTCGGCAATGGCGTCGCTCTGCTTGAAATAGGTCAGATAGCTGGCCTTCCGCCGGGTCTCCCTGGGGGCCAGGCTCAGCTCCGGGGCCAGGGCCTGAAGCTCCCGGTGGACGGCGAAGTGGCTGGTGGCCAGCTCCAGGTGGTACCGCTTGGCGGGGTCGGTGACGCTGCCCCCTACCAAAAAAGCCCCCCGGAAAAAGGCCGCCTTGCAGCAGTCCTTTTCCAGCGCGGCGTAATTGATGTGCAGCGCCACCGCCGTCTCCGGGCTGTAGCCGTAGGCGTCCAGCACGGTGCGGATGGCGGCGGGGTCGGTCATGCGAAAGGTCATCTTGTGTCCGGCCACCAGCGCCTCCGGCTGAATGTCGAATTTCACGCCGAAGGCCTTCCGGAACAGCCGGGGCAGCCGTTGGGCCACGTCGGCGGACTGGGTGGTGATGCGAATCTCCCGGGGGGTGAAGGCGTTGCAGAACAGCAGCACCCCATAGGCCTCCGCCTGGGCGCAGCAGCTGCGGCTGAGCTTTTCCCGGCACAGCTCCCCCTTGGTGTCAGAAGAAAAGGACATGGTGCGCGCCCCCTATCGGTCCAGGATGTAACGGATGCCGTCCGCCGTGCTGACCCGGAGGCAGCGATCCTGAATCAGGGTCATCAGCGCCCCGGCCAGCTTGGCGGGGTCGTGCCGGGCCTTATGGGTCAGTTTCTCGTCGGACAGGGGGGCGGTCACCAGCTCCACCCCCATGGTCTCCACCGCCTCCGGGTCAATGACCAGGGGGGCGGCGTTCTCCGGCTCGTAGCGGGCGGCCACCGGGCTGGGGATGGGGGCGGAGTTGGCCAGGCAGACGTCCACCAGCTTCCGGCCTCCGGCGTGTTTGAGGAGGGCGGCCAGGTGGTCGGACAGGGTGTAGCCCTCCGTCTCCCCCTCCTGGGTCATGATGTTGGCCACATACACCCGCAGCCCACGGGACTCCGCCACGGCGGCGGACACCCCCCGCACCAGCAGGTTGGGGATGATGCTGGTGTACAGGCTCCCCGGCCCCAGCAGAATCACGTCCGCCTTGCGGATGGCTTCCAGGGCGTCGGGCAGGGCCTCCGGCCAGGCCGGGTCCAGGGAGACCCGGGTGATGCGGCAGTCCTGCTCCTTCTTGAAGGCGAAGATTTTGGACTCCCCCCGGACGGAGGTGCCGTTCTCAAATTCCGCCACCAGCTCGATGTTGGCGTTGGTGACGGGCAGCACCCGCCCGGTGATGGCCAGCACCTGGCTCATGCTGGACACCGCCTGGTCAAAGGAGGGATAAATCTCATTCAGCGCCGCCAGGATCAGGTTCCCCATGCTCTGCCCCTTCAGGGAGCCGTCGTGGAACCGGTAGGCGAAGAGCTGCTCCATCACCGGCTCGCAGTTGGCCAGGGCCTGGAGGCAGTTGCGCACGTCGCCGGGCGGGGGCATCCCCAGGTCCTGCCGGAGCATGCCGGAGCCGCCGCCGTCGTCCGCCATGGTGACGATGGCGGTGATGTTCTTGGTGTAAAACTTCAGGCCCCGCAGCATGGTGGACAGGCCCGTGCCGCCGCCGATGGCCACGATCCGGGGCCCGCCCCCTGCGGGAATCGTATAGGTGAACATAAACGCCGCCTCACTTTCGATCCCGGGAGATGTCCCGGTGATGCTCGGTGACGGGGAAGCCCAGCTCCCGCACCATCAGGGCGGTGCTGTGGCACAGGGCCACGCTGCGGTGCTGTCCGCCGGTGCAGCCCACGGCGATGGTCAGGGCGGTTTTCCCCTCCTTCTCGTACAGGGGGAGGAGGAAGGCCAGCATATCCCGCAGCTTGTCCAGAAATGCCTGAGTCTCCGGGGACCGGTTCAGGTAGTCCAGCACCGGCTGGTCCAGACCGGACAGCTTCCGCAGCTCCGGGATGTAGAAGGGATTGGGCAGGAAACGCACGTCGAAAATCAAATCCCCCTCCAGCGGGAGGCCGTACTTGAAGCCGAAGGACATGACGCTGACGCCCATCCCCGTGTTGGTGCTCTCCCCCAGCCGCTCCAGCAGGGTGCTGCGGAGCTTGGCGGTGGTGGCGAAGTTGGTGGAGTCAATAATCTCATCCGCCCGCGCCCGCACCGGGGCCATCAGCTCCCACTCCTTCTGCATGGCCTCCTCCAGGGAGAGACCGCCGCCGGCCAGAGGGTGGCTCCGCCTGGTCTCCTTATAACGGCGGATGATGGTGGGGACGGAGGCCTCCAGGAAGAGCAGGGTGTAGTCGCACCCCAGCTCCTTCATCCGGTCCAGGGCGGTGAACAGGGCGGCGAAGTTGGTGCCCCCCCGAATGTCGCTGACCAGGGCCACCTTCTCGTGCTGAGGAACCTCCTCCATACAGAGCTGGACAAATTCGGGGATCATCACCGCCGGCATATTGTCCACGGTAAAATACCCCACGTCCTCCAGAAAATTGGCCGCCTGGCTCTTGCCTGCGCCGGACAGCCCGGTGATCAGAATGAACTTCATGTCAGGATGCCCCCTTTTTGCGTGTTGACCGCTGTTTTCGGAAAGAAACCCCTCAGTCAGCTTCGCTGACAGCTCTACCGCTTCGCGGCACTTACGCCCTTTCAGGGGCGCCAATGACGCAGCGATTCCCGCTACCTTCTGCCCCCCCCCTGAAAGGGTAGGGAGCGCAGCGGAAATGCCGCTTGACGGCGGAGGGGGACCGGCGGCAGCCGGTGGAGGGGTTTGTGTACAAAACAGATTTCAAACTTGACTTCCGTGGTATATGGTTTACGTGAGCTGTTTGATCTCCAGCTCCAGAGAGATGCCGGTCTCGGTCTGCACGATGTCGTGCACCTGCCGGGTCAGGGCCAGCACATCGGCGCAGGTGGCCCCGCCCTTATTGATGATGAAGCCGCTGTGCTTCTCGCTGACCTGGGCGCCTCCCACCGTCAGCCCTTTCAGGCCGCACTGCTGAATCAGGGCGGCGGCAAAGCCCCCCACAGGCCGCTTGAAGGTGCTGCCTGCGCTGGGGTACTCCAGAGGCTGCTTGCTGCGGCGGCGTTGGTTCAGGGTGTCCATCCGGGCCTTGATGGCGTCGCCGTC
Source organism: Clostridiales bacterium (assembly GCA_021203325.1). GTDB lineage: Bacteria > Bacillota > Clostridia > Oscillospirales > Oscillospiraceae > Onthomonas. The sequence goes on from JAJQBL010000135.1 coordinate 4,124, forward strand.
GCCGGGGGCGAGCTGTAAGAGGCCGCTGAGGACGATTTTGTCCCCTCCGGCGAAGGCGCTGCGGCGGTAGCCGAAGCCCTGCTCCGCCCCCCGGAAGGTCTGGATCTCCCCGTCCAGGGTGACGCAGCGGGTCTCTGTCAGCACGTCCTTCAGCTCCCCGCCGTAGGCCCCGGCGTTCATCACCGCCCCGCCCCCCAGGGTGCCGGGGATGCCGGAGGCAAATTCCAGACCGGTCAGGGCGTGCTTCTGGGCGAAGGCCGCCAGCCGGGACAGCAGCACCCCGGCCCCGCAGCGGATGCGATGCTCCGGCAGCAGGGTCAGTTCGTCCAGCCCGTCCAGCAGGCAGATGACGAATTGATCCATAGGCCCGTCGCTGCACAGCAGGTTGCTGCCGTTGCCCAGGGGCACCGGCGTGATGTCCAGCTCTCTGGCTACCTGTAAAGCGGTCAGCAGCTGGCCCTCCCCTTTGGGAAGGGCCATCACCGCCACCGGCCCGCCGATGCGGAACGAGGTGTGGCGGCTCATAGGTTCATTGCGGCGCACCTCCAGCCCGGGGCAGGCGAGGCGCAGCGCATCTTCTAAAGCATCAAAGCGGTTCATGGAATTCCTCCGCAGCTTGTTAAAATTTGCATACATATATCAGTATAGCAAATTTCAACGGAAAATAGAAGGGGGCAAATGCAAATTCCGGCGAATTTTTCTGGGGCGCAGAATCCGGCCGCCGCGCTCTGTTCTGCCAACCCCCTTGCATTTTTCAAAACCTGTGTTATACTGCAACTGCAATAGGAAACCTCTGAACAAATGCACTTCGGCGTCTTGCGGTAAATTTGCGCCTTTTTCTGACGCAAATTTCCCCGCGATCCGCTCTCGTCCATTGATTCAGAGGTTCCCTGGTTCTTATGTCACGGCAGCCGTCATTCTTCTGACGGTTCTGACTGTTCCTTTTCCGCGTACAGCCTGTTAGCGCGGAATCGGAATGTGCTGTTGGGCATCCCACACCTTCTGGCGCCTTCCAGTGCCGGGATTTTGCCTTCCTTCCACAGCCTTGCCGCATCATAAAACTGCTCGTTAAAAGTCGGCTGTTTATGCGGCGGCCTCCCCGCCTCGTTGTATCGCCTGATTTTTCGGCGCTTCTCCTGGATGGACTTCACCGACCTTCCGAGCTGATCGGAAAGGGCACTGTCCGGGACCGTATGCTCCATAATCATTTTCTCCTCTTCATCCGTCCACGGATGGGGAGGATACTTGTGGGTGGTCCTGGCATAGTAGCGATGCCGCTCTATGCGTTTTCTCTCCCTGTACGCTGCGTTTCGGTTTTTGCCGTCTGACACTGTATCACCCCGCCTTTTGTCGAAGACAGAGGCCCGCCCTACGCCCGCAGCCTCTGTCCGAATGTCTTGATCTTTCGGTACAGCCACCGCTGTCCTGCCTGCATCTTTATTCTGTCAGGAACCCCGCGTCGGTCAGTTCCCTTATCATCGCCTTCACATCGTTGGCGATATACGCGCGGTCCTCTCCGGTCTTTGCGCCGCTCTTTTCCGCGAGTATCGTTACGATTTCATCCTCCGTCTTTCCGGCGGAGATGCCCTCCCAGATGGTCTTGCCGGTCTCGTTGAGCTTGACCATGCCGTGAAATTCGCGGCTCGCCGGGCCTGTGGCAACCGCCACGTACTTGCCCGCGACCCTGCGGATGACGAAGCCTTCTTTGATTTTCATACTGCTGTGCCTCATTTCATTCCGTGATATGCCACTTTTGCCGCGTCCTGGGACAGATTGCAGTCCATCGTATACAGACGCACCTGCGACGCCGCTTTTTCCAGGAGGAGCAGCGTCTTTTCCATGGCGTCCCGTTCCTCCGGGCGGTACGTCTGCCGCAGCAGCAGGGGAAACGCCGTCCAAAAATCCACCGGGGCGATGTGGTTCGTTTCCCCCCTGTTCAGAAAACAGACTGCGTGCAGCGGAACCGCCGTGTTGGTGCTGAGCCGGTGCTTGCCATCCCAGGGCGTCCCGTAGGCGGTGACCCCCTGCTCCGTCACCTTCAGCAGGGGTTTGTCGTCGTTCACCATAACCGCCCTTTCTCCAAAGAGTTCCCGCCAGAGGCGGGCGTGGGTGCTCTTTCCGGTGCCGCTGGGGGCGGCGAACAGGTATCCGGCCCCGTCCACCGCGATGCAGGAGCCGTGGAACAGCAGCGTGTCATAGTCCAGCGGGGCCACGGCGATTTTCCGGTAGGCCGCCAGCGTCTCCAGATAGTCGTCCGGGAACGGACGCACCGGGCGGCCCTGCCGTTCATCCTCCCGTCTGGACTTCTCCCACTCAAAGGCAACGTCGTCCTCTGAAATTGTGATGGTGACGTCAGGACGGGCGAGGGGCTCCGTCAGATAGGCCCGGCAATAGGTCCGCAGATAGGGATGCAGGGGGGAAATTTTTATGGTTCGGCCTGCCAGCCTGATGCAGAACGGTTTTTCAGTTTGCATAGCACCCTCCGTAGGTAAGAAACGGGGCGGCAGGAAAACCCACCGCCCCGCTCTTTAGCATGATAGCTGAACTGTTTCTTTAACTGTCAACCTTTTCCGGGTTATAGGATTCAATCCTAATTCCGCTTGTAACCACGATATCATCGTATCTAAAGTCAATGATCTCCATCTCATGCTGCTGATACAGTTTATCCATCATCTGCGCCTCCTCATTCCGCTGATGTTCCGGTATAGGTCACAGTTCTGGATGTTCCATAGACGGTTGTTCCATCCAGCGTCACCCAATAAGGGGTGACTTTGATTTCGGTTCCTGCGCTGATCTTCGACACGCTGAAATCGTTGTAAATCAGCTTCGAACCGGATACGACATCACCGCCGAACAGCTTTACGGCATTATATCCGGATACGGTTGTAGAATATTTCGTGACCTCAACGGATTCCTCCGTCCCGTCATACTCATACACAAACCCGACTTCCGCATAATTCTTGCTGTCCACCGCCGATACAAACCGGAGACTCGTCACAACGCCCTTCGTGGATTGAACGGAAACCTTCACCTGCATATAATCATCTGACACATACTTGGCGTATACCGTCATGTCGCTGTCAATGCTGCTGAAATCAGCCGCAGTGGTGTAGTCCTCATCCGTGTACCAGCCCGCAAACAGATAACCGTCTTTTCCGGCATAAGTGATTTCCACCTCAGCGCCTTCGGCCACTTCCTGCGTGTAGGTCGTATCGTTGTCATGCACGGTGATGACATAGGTTGTCTCCTCCGTCTCCGAAACGGAGGCCGTCAGCACACAGTTGCTGCTCACCTCCAGGGACAGAACCATAGCGAAACTACCGCTATCCTTCGGATAACTTGCCACAGATTCTACCGTGTCGTCATCCTCATAAGTAAGGCTATCGGAATCGGAGAAATTCTCCTTAAAGGTAACGGTCCGTTCGAACGCCCCGGTCACCATGATGCCATCCTGCGTGATGTAATAGGCCTGCATGGTGATTTCATCGCCATCATCATAATCAGAAAGATACTCATCCAAAGCCTGCGTTACAGCAAGATAACCGTCTACGCTAAACAGAGCACTGCATGTAGTCGAAACACTGCTGGGGTTCCCGCCCGGATAGGTCAGCGTCAGCGTGCTGTAAATCTCGGTTCCCGTTGCAACTGTGCTTCCGTTCGTAGTATTTGTACCAGTGTCACAGATTTCCCCAATCTCGAATGTATCATCATCGATAATAAATCCAATTTCCTTGTAATTATTGTCGTCGATGCCGGTCACCGGCCACAGGTTTACAATACCGTCTGCGTTTGTCCAGGCATACAGGCACTTGACCCGGAGATAGGAGTCGCTGATTTCCTTGACATAGTAGATTCCGCCGGCTTCGGGATAGAACTTCAGGCCGTCGCCGACCTCGGTCGTGTCAACAACCGTTGTATAACTCGAATCTGTGAACAGACCGGCATAGAGATAGCCATCCGACACGCCATAACCAAGGGTGCTGCTATATGCCTGAGTGAGGTTGTAGCTGGCAGTTGAATCGTATTCGATGGTGTATGGCGTGGTACCATAGTAGACGGTAAAGGACGTTACAGTTTGACTTTTGACCGCTTCTCCGCCGCTATTCTGAACATATCCATCAATCACCGAAGCCGTAACATCCACTACGGAGCCAGAAGATCCCGTTTTATATGTTCCTCCTGAGATTGCCACTGTTCCCGAACTGTCTGTTATCATGGTTCCCGAACTGTAAAATGTACCTCCGGTGATTGTCACGGAGCCATCGGCGCAATTTGTTACCGTACTATTAACAATTGTTGTGCCTGTTGAACTGGTGTTTGAAATCGTGCCACCACTAATAGTGACTGTTCCGCTACTGTTAGAGATTGTATATCCGTTCGCAACCTCGTTTGTAACAGTTCCGCCATCGATTGTAACAGTAGCATATCCCGTTGTATTGTACTGAGTGATACAGTTATAAATTACCGGGAGGCTTGTACTTGATGTGCCGGTATGCGTAACAGTTCCGCCATTGATTGTCAGCGATGCAGAAGCAGGGTTGCCGCCATTGTATATGGCATAGGTTCTATTCACCGCTTCAATTGTTCCTCCGTTAATAATGGTGGTTCCTTTATTA
>JAJQBL010000009.1 GCA_021203325.1 Clostridiales bacterium
GCGACTGGCAGTATTGGGCACAGTGCCCGTATTGCACCGATGATACCACCAGCGCAAGCACTACCTCCAGTGGCTCCACGGCCGCCACCGACGCAGCCAAGAGCTATGACAAGTCCCTCGCCGGCACGTACAAGACCACGGCAAACCTCAATATGCGGAGCGGGGCCGGGACTGACAAGACCATCCTTGTGACGCTGCCCAAGGGGCAGGCTGTCACCTGCTACGGGTATTATACCACCTACAGCGGTACCGATTGGTACTATGTGGTCAGCACCTACAGCCTCGCGCAGTATACGGGGTATTGCTCCTCCAAGTATCTGGACAAGCAGTAAGTGTAGTTTGCATTTTGGTCGCAAAAAACGCAAGTACAGACGCAATAAGTCGCAAAAAAGCCGGGGGCAATTCGCCTCCGGCCTTTTTGTTTTACCGCGAACCCCTTATCATTGGCATATATGTCAATGGAGGGATGACCCATGTACAAACGCAATCTACTGTTACTTGCGCTGACCGCCGACCAGCTGCTGTACAGACTGCCGATGACGGTGACGGACACAATCAGCTACAAAGACCGCCGCAGGACAGAGGTGTACCCCATTTGCCCCAGGTGCGGCACGGTACTGGAACGGGAGTATCAGGCATATTGCAACGGGTGCGGGCAGAAGCTGGATTGGAGGCGGGTGGAGGCGGATGATGGGTAAAAAGTTACCACGTTTTCCTTGCCTTTTGACAGCAACATGACAGCAACGCAAAGTGATTTAAGACAACAAATAGCACCTTAAATCGCCTTAATAATTAGAAAAAGGCGTGTATACAGCACCAAAATCAAAATATTCGGACAAAATAAAGGAAGTGGGAACTGAAAACTTTAAAAAAATCTTAAAAAAGCTGTGAACTTCCAGTTGAATGTGATACAATAGAGAGCAGAGTGCATTGAGCAAAGTCGGGAGCCTTTCCCGCGGTACCCTGAAAGGAAGCTTCAACTATGGTAAATAAATTGGCTGGTTCCGGTGGGAAAGAGAACTGGAAGCGGGAGTATTTTTCCATTCCGAATTTAATGGGATACTTCCGCATCCTGCTGGTTCCGGTGTTTGCATTCCTCTACCTGCGGGCAGAAACTTCCCGGGATTATCTTGTGGCGGCCCTGGTGCTGGGCGTCTCGGCGCTGACGGACTGCTTTGACGGAAAAATCGCCCGGCGGTTCAACATGGTGACGGAGTGGGGCAAGTTTATCGACCCACTGGCGGACAAAATCACCCAATGCGTCATCACCCTTTGTCTCACCACCCGGTACCCGCTGATGGTCTGGCTGGCCGTGCTGCTGCTGTGCAAGGAGCTGGTGCTGGCGGTGCTGGGGGCGGTGTTCCTGCACATGGACAGGAAAATGGACGGCGCCCACTGGTGCGGCAAGGTGGCCACGGTGATTCTGGACTGCTCCCTGGTGATTCTCCTGCTGCTGCCCAATATCAGCTACAGTACAGCGAATCTGCTGATTTATATCTGCATGGCTGCCGCCATCTACGCGCTGGTGGGCTATCTGCTGGTCTACCGCCGGATGTGGCTGGACATCAAGCAGAAAAAGGGAGAGAAACGCCGCTGGCGCATCGGCATCCTCAGCGGGGCGGGGCTGCTGATGCTGTTCCTGATCTATGTGCTGGTGGGGGCCATCCTGCCGGTGGCCAAACAGAAGGAGGTCAGCGAGGACTATCAGTCCTCCTTCTCAACGGATGAATTTTACAGTGAGGAAACCTCCGGCGACCGGGCCACTGTGCTGATGGACAATGAGGAGGCCCTGGAAACCCGTATCCGCATGATCGCCGGTGCCCAAGAGCGCATTATCCTCTCTACCTTTGACATCCGCTCCGATGAGGCGGGGATGCAGGTGCTGGCCGCCCTCTACGACGCCGCGGAGCGGGGGGTGGAGGTGCAGGTGCTGGCGGACGGGATGCGCTCCCTGACCAACATGGAGGGCAACCCCTATTTCTACGCCCTGTCCAGCCACGAAAATGTGGAAATTCGCATCTATAACCAAATCAACCTCCTGAAGCCCTGGACGATCATGGGCCGCCTCCATGACAAGTACATCATCGTGGACGAGGACCTGTACCTGCTGGGCGGGCGGAATACCTTCAACTATTTCCTGGGGGATACCGACGGATGGCGGAACTTTGACTGGGACGTGCTGGTGTACTACACCGGTGAAGGGGAAGGCTCCATGGCGCAGCTGGAGGACTATTTCGAGTCCGTCTGGAACTCAGAGGACTGCTCCGTGTTCCACAACAGGGCCAGCCTCGCCAGAACCGGCAGCGTGAAGCGGGTCGCTGAGGCCCTGAAAGAGGTGTACGCCGACCTCCAGGAGGCGCAGCCGGAGCTGTTCACCGATTATGACTATGTGGCCAACACAGTGGAGACGGACAAAATCACCCTGCTCTCCGGCGACACGAGCATCCTCTCCAAGGAGCCGAAGGTGTACTATGCCGTCTGTCAGTTGATGGAGAACGCTTCGGAGAACGTCAGCATCCACACCCCCTATGTCATCTGCAATGACGAGATGATGGAGGAGCTTGGCACCCTGTCCAGCCTAGTGCCCACGGTGCAGCTGATGACCAATTCCCCGGCCAACAACAGCAATCCCTTCGGCGCGGCCTACTACCAGGCGGACCGGCTCAAGGTGGTGGAGCAGGGGGTCACCCTGCTGGAGTACCACGGGGATTACTCCTACCACGGCAAGGTCATCGCCATTGACGACGACCTGTCCCTGATCGGCTCCTTCAACTTCGATATGCGCAGCGTCTACCTGGACACGGAGCTGATGCTTGTGGTGGACAGCGAGGACCTCAACGCCATGCTGCGGGAGGATATGGCCTACTACGAGGCCCAGGCCGCCACGGTGATCGATGAGGACACCACTGTGCTCCCCAACGGGGAAGAAGTGGATCAGTCTGTCTCCCCCCTGCGGCAACTGGTACTCAGCGGTATCCGCCTGCTGCTGGGCTGGGCGAAATTCCTGATGTAATGCGGCCCGCTGGCCGCAGAAAGGAGCGAACCCTGTGAAGAAAGAGCAGATTTGGATTCCCTCCCGGGACGGCAAGCGCAGCCTCCACTGCGTCCTGTGGCAGCCGGACAGCGGCCAGGTGCGGGCGGTGGTGCAGATTGTTCACGGCATGGAGGAGTATGTGGAGCGCTATGAGGACTTCGCCATCTACCTGACGGGCCGGGGCATTGCGGTGATCGGCCACGATATGCTGGGCCACGGCCAGAGCGTCCGGGAGCCGAAGGAGATGGGCTTCTTCACCGAGCAGGACGGCGACCAGGTCATTGTGGACGATGTGGAGCGCGTGGCCATCCGGGCCCAGGGGCTGTTCCCACTTGCGCCGCTGGTGCTGCTGGCCCACAGCATGGGCTCCTTTGTGGCCAGGCGCTACATCACACAGTACACCGGAAAGGCCAGAGGGGTCATTTTGATGGGCACCGGCATCGTCTCCGGCAGGGCTGCCGGGGTGGCCGGGGGCATTGCCAACCTGCTTTGCATCCTCCGAGGGCCCACCTATCACAGCAAATGGCTGGAGAACCGGGTGGTGGGGCGGTTCAATAAGCTGTTCGCCCCCAACAGAACCGGCTGCGACTGGCTCAGCCGGGACGTGGAGAACGTGGATCGGTATTTACAGGACCCGCTGTGCGGTGTCTGCTTCACCGTGGGGGGTTACCGGGATTACTTCAAACTGGCGGCCCAGCTGGCCCGGGAGGAGGATTTTGAACAGATCAGTTCACGAACCCCCATGCTGCTGATCTCCGGCGAAAGGGACCCGGTGGGGCATATGGGGAAGGACATCCCCAAGCTCACCCGGCTGTACCAGAGGTGGGGGGTAACGGACGTCACCTATAAGCTGTGGCAGGACGACCGGCACGAGCTGCTGAACGAAGCCGACCGGTATGACATCTACGGCTGGCTGCTGGGCTGGATCGAGAGCCATGTCCTCCAGGAATACAAATAAAACGCGGAAAAAACAACACGCCGTACCGAAGCGCCCGCTTCGGTACGGCGTGTTTCGAAAAACTCAGAGAAACCTGGTCTTGCGCTGTGGGTCCCGGCCCAGGGGAATCTCCGGGTGCAGGGCCATCAGGGCCCGGACCTGGGCCTCCGGCGTCCGCTCATTCAGGTTGGCGCTGTACTCCCCCAGGGAGGCGGCCCACTCGCCCTCCGCCCCATAGTTCACCACAAGGCGGTAGCTGTGGAAGGTGGCCTCCCCGCCGGTGGCCTCCTTCAGCTGGATGTACCAGCGGACGATGTCCCGATAGGGGATGTAGCGCCCGCCCAGCCCGGCGAAGCGGCTCAGGTAGAGGCACTCCGCCCCGAACCGGACGTTTTTGATGCGGCGGGCCTGGCGGAAATCCTGCTGCCACACCTCCTGGGGGAGGGGCGCAGTCAGCGGCTGATAGGGGAGCAGCATGGCGAAATCCTTTCTGTCGGGCTGTCTGCCGCAGGGACGCAACCCCGGGGCGGACAGCGCATAAACTGGAGGAGAAACGACGGCTTTTGACCGGCCTGCACAGGCGGAACGGAGGGGAATATGGCAAACGCAGTACAGGGGCCGTCAGGAGGCGCGCTGGTGACAGCGGCGGCAGCCATGGCCCTGGTCATCGCCGAAGGGCGCAGCCAGGAGCAGCTGGAGGTGCTGTCCCTGTTCCTCACATCGCTGGCGGACAATCTGGCGCTGTACGCGGTTCAGCTGCCCAGCGGAGACGGGAACAACGACACCCTCCTGACACAGTAAAACGCCGGGGCGGAGGCACAGCCTTCGCCCCGGTCGTGTGATGCAGCGGTTCCGATGCCTCAGTTCCGGCCGAAGTCCCGGAAGAACTTATCGTGCACCACCTGCACGGCCCGGTCGGCATCCACCTCGTCCACCAGGACGGAGACCTTGATCTCGCTGGTGGAGATCATGTTGATGTTGATGCCGGCGGCGTACAGGGCCTCAAACATGGCGGCGGCCACGCCGGGGTTGCCGATCATACCGGCCCCCACGATGGAGACCTTGGCGATTTTGTCGTTGATGGAGATGTCCTCAAAGCCCAGGCTCTCCTTGCGCTCGGACAGCAGCTGCCGGCACAGCTCCATATCGCTGCGGGCCACGGTGAAGGAGATGTCCTTCTCGTCCCCCCGGCCGATGGACTGCAAAATCATGTCCACGTTGACGTTGTTCCGCGCCAGCAGGGAGAACACCTTAAAGGCCACGCCGGGCTCGTTCTTCAGGCCCACCAGGGCCAGGCGGGCAATATTTTTATCCTTTGCGACACCGCTGACATGAGAATTTTCCATCTGTTTCACGACCTCCTTGACAATCGTCCCCGGATTTCCGGTGAAGCTGGACAGCACCTCCAGATTCACGTTGTACCGCTTTGCCATTTCCACGCTGCGGTTGTGCAGCACCTTGGCCCCCAGGGTGGTCATTTCCAGCATTTCGTCATATGTGATTTCGTCGATCTTCTTCGCGCCCTCCACCTTGTTGGGGTCCGCGGTGTAGACGCCGTCCACGTCGGTGAAAATCTGGCATTTGTCCGCATGGAGGACGGCGGCCAGGGCCACGGCGGAGGTATCGCTGCCGCCCCGGCCCAGGGTGGTGACGTCATCGTAGCGGTTGACTCCCTGGAAGCCGGTGAAGATGATGATTTTGTGGGAATCCAGCTCCGCCCGGAGGCGCTCGGTGTCGATGCGCTTGATGCGGGCGTCGCCGTAGACCCGGTTGGTCTTGAAGCCCACCTGCCAGGCGTTCAGGGAGATGACGGGATACCCCATCCCCTCGATCACCATGGCGCACAGGGCCACGGACTGCTGCTCGCCAATGGTCAGCAGCTGATCCAGCTCCCGCTTGGACGCCCGGGGGTTGTACTCCTTCGCCAGGGCGATGAGCTGGTCGGTGGTTTTGCCCTGGGCGGACAGAACCACCACCACGTCGTTCCCCGCCCGATAGGTATCGGTGATGATTTTGGCGACGTGCTGCACCCGTTCCAGGTTTGCAACGGAGGAGCCGCCAAATTTTTGCACAATCAGAGCCATTGTAAAAAAGGACCTCCCTCATATGACCTGCCGGTGGGCACACTGTGCCCCCGGCTTCCCTTCATCTTATGCGCCCGCCCTCAAAAGGGCGCAGGGCTTACAGCACCCGGTACAGGGCGCGGATCTCCAGCCCCTTCGCCCAGGCCCGCAGCTGGGGCGGGGTCATGGCCTCATCGGTGATGAAGGCGCTCTCCCCGTCCTTGGCGTCGCCGTTGCGGAGCCGTTTGGTGCCCTCCACAAACAGGTCGCCTGCCACCCGGAGGTACCAGCGGCTGGCCACCTCGTCCACGGAATAGGTGGTGTCGCTGCCCCCCTCTTCCCAGGTGATGAGCTTCTTGCCCTTGGCCCGGACGATGTCCATCACGTCGGCCACCACGGCGGAGGCGGTGGGCATTTTCCCGGCCCCCCGGCCGTAGAACATGACGTCGCCAATGGAGTCGCCGGTGACCAGGATGGCGTTGAACACGTCCTCCACGTTGGCCAGGGGGGATTCCTCATCCACGAGATGGGGGGCCACATAGGCGCAGACCTTGCCGTCGCTCTCCCGGCGGATGGAGCGGCCGAACAGCTTGATGCGGTAGCCGCCGCTGCGGGCATAGGCCACATCGGACAGGGTGATGTTGGAGATGCCTTCCGTGGGCACCTGCTCCGGGTAGATGTGCCGCCCGTAGCCCAGGGAGGACAGGATGCAGATCTTCCGGCAGGCGTCGTGGCCTTCGATGTCGGCGGTGGGGTCCTTCTCGGCATAGCCGTTGTCCTGGGCCTCCTTCAGCGCCGCGTCAAAGGACAGGCCCGCCCGGATCATCCGGGTCAGGATATAGTTGGTGGTGCCGTTCAGGATGCCAACGATCTCCTGGAGCTCGTTGGCGGCCAGGCAGTTGCTCATGGGCCGCAGGATGGGGATGCCGCCGCCCACGGAGGCTTCAAACAGGTAGGAACAGCCGTTGGCCTTCGCCAGCTGGAGCAGCTCATAGCCGTGGGTGGCCACCAGCTCCTTGTTGGAGGTGACCACGCTCTTGCCCTTGGACAGGGCCCGCTTCGTGCAGTCATAGGCGAAGCCCACGCCGCCCATGGTCTCCACCACCACGGCCACCTCCGGGTCGTTTTCAATGATGGAGAAGTCGTGAATCACCCGGTCGGCATAGGGGTCGCCGGGGAACTCCCGCAGGTCGAGGATGTATTTCAGGTTGACCTCGTTGGCAACGCGCTGAGAAATGTGCTGCCCGTTTTTGTAAAAAATCTCGCCAACACCGCTGCCGACAGTGCCGTAACCCAGAATTGCTACATTTACCATAATGACAGACACCTCACTCTATATTGCCGCGAACGGCTGACCCGCGGCTGCCAGCCGGGGGGTTACCCGGCCAGAATTTCAAACTTTAAAACGCCCTCCATGGAGGAGGCTTTTTGAACCAGCTCCTCCAGGGGCATGACCAGCCCGGTGGTCTCGATGGACAGTGTGACGGCGGCGATGCCGCCGGTGGGGATGGACTGATTGATGGTGAGAATATTCCCGCCGGAAGCGGCAAAGATATTCAGGATGGAGGACAGCACCCCCGGCTCATCCTTCAGCATGGCCTGTATGGTGACGATGCGGCCCCGCATCATGTCGCTGAGGGGATGCACCGCGTCCCGGTACTTGTAGAAGGCGCTGCGGCTGATGCCCACAAGGCGGGTGGCCTCGTTGACGGTGGCGGCCTCTTTCCACTCCAGGGCCTGCTTGGCCCTGGCCACCTTCAAAATGATCTCCGGCAGGGCGGACGCCTCTACGATATAATACTTGGATTCCTGAGCCATAGCAACCCGGCCTTTCTCCCGTTTGGCCATCGCACAGGGCGGGAAAACAGGGGAAGCGGAGGGAAAATACCTTGCTTCACGGCCATATGTCCGCACACGGTGGTCATTCATGCTCGTGCATCGACTATTCTAGCATACCTGTCCCTCATTTACAACCGTTTTTTCTTCCAAAATTCTCATGATTTCCCATACTGCCTTTGACAAAGGGGCGGGGTTTGGAGGGCCGAGCGTGGAACGCAACTGGAAAAAGCCGGGCCTGGCCCTGGCGTGTGCCGCCGCGGTGCTGGTGCCGGTGCTGCGGAGCACCGCCCTGGTGGCCGGGGCGGCCCTGCTGCTGGCGGCGGCGCTGAACGTACCGGTCACCGCCCTGGAGCGGCACGGCCTGAAACGGGGCTGGGGCGCTGGGGCGATGCTGTTGGGCGGGGCCGTTGTGGTGGCGGCGCTGCTCCTGCTGTGCGCCACGGAGGGCTGCCGGGGCGTCGCCGCCCTCACCGGGGGCGATCTGTTTGCCAGGGTCAGCGCCGCCGCGGAGCCGCTGCTGACCCTGCTGCCCGCGCCCCTGTCCGACCTGGCCCGGCGAGGGCTGGGCTGGCTGACAGCGGAGGAGGACGGCCTGTGGGCCGCCGCCGGGGCGTGGCTGGCGGAGCAGGCGGCGGCGCTGGCAGGCAGGCTGCCGGGGATGCTGCTGACCGGGGCGGTGACGGTGGTTGGGGCGTGCTATGCGGTGACGGATTGGCGGCGGGTCACCGGGGACCTGTCCCGCCTGCTGCCGGAACCCTGGCAGGACAGGGGCCGGCGGATGCTGGTCCACCTGAAACGGGGGGCGATGGGGTGGCTTGCGGTCCAGGGG
>JAJQBL010000108.1 GCA_021203325.1 Clostridiales bacterium
CTAAACCGCAAGGTGGCAACCTCTCATCAAAGAAACGTGATTATCCATTGCTTTTTTTACAATAGGAGCCATATCGTACCCTCACAGTCAGATTTCAGCGACCAAAGGGCAACAAAATTGCCGCCACGTTCTGCCGTAAGACTGGAACGTAGGCGGCAATCGTATCCAGCCGCAGGGCGGCAGTCTCACCGCCTGAAAGTTACTTCGTCTGTTGCCTGATAGACCACTTGATTGAGGGACAAGGCGGAGCCGCCAGTGGGATACGGGGAGATTCTTAAGAGGGGGACCACAGGTCCCCCTCTTAAGCCGCCTTCTTTTGCTGCTTTTCTTGGCGGAGCAAGAAAAGCAGGCCCCCGCTTCCCTGGCAAGGGAAGGCCGGACAATTTCTCTATAGCAAACGTTATCTAAGGAGACAACCGTGGGAGGAAATCAGTGAACCACGACCCCCGCCGCCTCACTTCCGATATTCAAACTGCATATCGTACAGCACCACGGTGTCCCCGTCCTCAATACCCATGGCCTCCAGCCGGTCAAAGAGGCCGCTGTCCCGGAGCTGCTTGTCGAACCAGTTCCGGCTCTCGAAGTCCTCCAGGTTGGTGCAGTCCAGCAGGTGCTGGAGCCAGGGGGCCTCCACGAACCAGTAGTGGTCCTCCTGCTCGATAGTGGCCTCGGCGGTGGTGTCCACCCGGGGCATGGGGGGCACATAGTCCGCCTCAAAGACCTTCACCGGGGGCAGGTCGGCAAGGCGCTGAGCGATCTTCTGCACCAGAGGCTGTACCCCCTGATGGGCGGCGGCGGACAGCTCGAAGAACTCATACCCCGCAGCCTCCACATGGGCCTTCAGCCGGTCGATGTTCTCCCGGTCATAGCACAGGTCGCACTTGTTGCCGCAGACCAGCATGGGCCGCCCCGCCAGCTCCGGGGAATACTGCCGCAGCTCGGCGTTGATGGTCTCGAAATCCTCCACCGGGTCCCGGCCCTCGCTGCCGGACACGTCCACCAGATGCACCAGCAGACGGCACCGGTCGATGTGCCGCAGGAAGTCGTGGCCCAGGCCCGCCCCCTCGCTGGCCCCCTCGATGATGCCGGGGATGTCCGCCATGACGAAGGACACCCCTTCCTCCACATACACCACCCCCAGGTTGGGCATCAGGGTGGTGAAGTGGTAGTTGGCGATCTTCGGGTGGGCCTTGGACACCACGCTGAGCAGCGTGCTCTTCCCCACGTTGGGGAAGCCCACCAGCCCCACGTCGGCCAGCAGCTTCAGCTCCAGCGTCACCTCCCGGCTCTCCCCGGGGAGGCCGGCCTTGGCGAACCGGGGGGCCTGCCGGGTGGGGGTGGCGAAGTGCTGGTTCCCCCAGCCCCCGCGGCCGCCCCGGGCCAGCACGAAGCGGTCCTTGCCCGTCATGTCCTGAATCACCGCGCCGGTGGCGGCGTCCCGCACCACGGTGCCCTCCGGCACCCGGATGACAAGGTCTTTCCCGTCCCGGCCGGACTTCCTGCCGCTGGTGCCGTCGGCGCCGTTCTCCGCCAGGTACTTGCGCTTATAGCGGAAGTCCATCAGGGTGGACAGGTTGCTGTCCGGCACCAGGACGACGCTGCCGCCACGGCCGCCGTCGCCGCCGTCGGGGCCGCCGTTGGTGACGTACTTCTCCCGGTGAAAGGCCACCGCCCCGTTGCCGCCGTTGCCGGCCCGGACGATGATGTTGGCCGTATCCACAAAGGCTCCTGCCATAGTTTGTCCCTCCTCCATCACAGAAAAAACGCACCGAACATAGGGCATATGTCCGGTGCGTCCTGTCTCACGTTTACTGAGCGCTCTGCTCGACAATGGAAACCTGCTTGCGGTCCTTGCCGTAACGCTCGAACTTGACGGTGCCATCCTTCAGGGCGAACAGGGTGTCGTCCTTGCCCCGGCCCACGTTGGTGCCGGGATGGATCTTGGTGCCGCGCTGACGAACCAGCACGTTGCCGGCCAGCACGAACTGACCGTCGCCCCGCTTGACGCCCAGACGCTTGGCCTCGGAGTCACGGCCGTTCCGGGTGGAGCCGCCGCCCTTCTTGTGGGCGCAGAACTGAATGGAAATCAGCATAGTTAAGTTACACCTCCATACACGTTAGTCATCGGAGGAAAGGAAGTCGGCCTCCGCCTCGTCCTCCTCCGGAAAATCCGCTTTTACTGCTAAAAACTCAGGGTATTCCCCCGCCAGCTCAGACAGATAGACCATCATCCCCGCCAGCAGATTCTGGCAGGTGGCCTCATCCGTCTCGGACAAGCCGCCGGGGAGGTGGAAGAACACCGCCGCCCGTTTCGGGTCGGTTCTCACGCTGGCGCTGAGGCCCAGTACCGTGTTCACCACGGCGTCCGCCAGGTTCACCGCGCTGGAGACGGCGGCGCACACGATGTCGCTGCCCGCGTCAGCGTAGCCGCTGTGGCCCAGCACGTCAAAACCGACGATGCGGTCCTCCTCCGCATAAAAGGTTACGGTGGTCATCAGGCATGGATGGCGTTGATGGTAACCTTGGTGTAGGGCTGACGATGGCCCTGACGCTTGCGGTAGCCCTTCTTGGGCTTGTACTTGAAGATGCGGATCTTCTTGCCCTTGCCGTTCTTCACGACGCTGGCCTCGACGCTGGCGCCCTCCACCACGGGGGTGCCGATGGTGGCGTTGTCGCCGTCGATGACGGCCAGAACCTGGTCGAAGGTCACGGTGTCGCCGGCCTCCACGGGCAGCTTCTCGATAAACAGGGTGTCACCCTCTGCAACCTTGTACTGCTTGCCGCCGGTCACGATGATTGCGGTCATTTGCGTTGCACCTCTTTCCTTAATAACGGACTCGCTCTTGCAGGTGCGGGATGCCTCAGGGCATACCACGACTTACGACCTGTTCAAAGCGGCTTTTATACTATACCAGCTTTGGGGGGATTTGTCAACTTTTTTTCGGGGAAAAGGTAAAAAGTTTCCGTGGTGGGCTTTCGTTCCTTAGACAAGGAAGGTTGAAGGAACGAAAGCCCACCGGGAAGTCAAAACCGCAGTTCCCTCACCCCGGCATTCCCAATGCCGCCCGATACTCCTCCTCGCTGCCTACCCGCCCCACGGCGGAGAAGGACAGGCTCTCCCACCGGAAGGTCTCCTCCGCCAGGGCGCGCACCTGCTCCCGGGTGACGCTGTTGTAGCCTTCGATGATCTCGTCGGTGGTCATGGGCTGCTCTCCCCGGAGGGCGGCCCGGGCCATGTGGTTCATGTGGGCGCTGCCCGACTCCATCCCCATCAGGACGTTGGCCTTGCTCAGCTCCCTGGCCCGGTCCAGCTCCTCCTGGGTGATGCCCTCCTGGGTGAACCGCTCCACCGCCTCCCGGATGGCGGCGGCGGCGGCCCCCTCCTGTTCCCGGTTGACGGCGGTGTAAATGCCGAAGAAGCCGGTGTCCTGGTAGGCGGTGCCGTAGGAGTAGACATTATAGCACAGCCCCCGCTCCTCCCGGATGTCCTGGAACAGCCGGGAGGACATACCGCCCCCCAACACGCTGCTCAGAATCTGCATGACAAACCGGCGGGGGTCGGCGTCCGTCAGGGAGGGGAAGGTCAGAATCAGGTGGTTCTGCTCGGTGGGCCGCTTTTTCAGGGTCACGGCGCCGGTGCGGAAGGAAGCGGGCTTCGTCTTGAAGGGGGCCTTCGCCTCCATGGCGGAGAAGCGCCGGGCGATCTCCTCCACCACGGCATCGTCAAAGCACCCGGCCAGGGACACCACGATGCGGGAGGGGATATAATGCTCCTCCTTGTAGGCTTTCAGCCAGTCGCCGTCCATGTGCTCCAGGGTGCTTTTTTTGCCCAGGATGGGCCGGGCCAGAGGGCTGCCCCGGTAGATGGCGGCGGCCAGCCGCTCGCTGACCAGGTCGGAGGGGTCGTCGGAGTACATCCCGATTTCCTCCAGAATGACCCCCCGCTCCGTCTCCACGTCCCGGGGAGCGAATTTCGCCTCAAAGAACATCCCGCACAGGATGTCCAGCGCCTCCCGCAGGTGGGTGTTCAGCGCCCGGGCGTAAAAGCAGGTACACTCCTTGGTGGTGAAGGCGTTGATCTGCCCGCCGATGGCGTCCATCCGCCCCGCCATCTCCGCGGCGCTGTAGCGGGTGGTGCCTTTGAACAGCATATGCTCAATATAATGGGCGGCGCCGTTCTGGCTGGCCAGCTCGTCCCGGCTGCCGGTGCCCACCCAGATGCCCACCGTGGCAGAGGACATGGCGGGGATATGTTCGCTGAGGATGCGCACCCCGTTGGGCAGCACCCGCTCCTGATAATTGTACATGGTAACTGTTCCTTCCGCATAACATGGGTCTGGTGGGACTCGCCCGGCCCGCTGCGGCGGGGACGGCGGTTCGCCCTCCCCCTCGGCTCCGGAACCGGCTCCCACCGGCGGGGCGGCAGGCCCCGTTTTTGAATCCCCATTATTATAACCGCATTTTCCCCGTTTGTCATTGGTTTTCCCACCGGTTTTTTCGCTTTTTTTGAAAAGGAACTTTCCCCGGCGGCGGCGGAACCGCCTGCATAAACTGTATAAATTTTCCGCAGACGGGTTATGCTAGGTCTATCACGAAAAAAGGATGTGTACCGATTCATGGTAAAAGGGATTTCCCGGCGGGTCATCGTGGTGCGTGCCCCTGACCCCCGGTTTTTTGACCAGGCGATTTTCCTGATGAAGGAGGACGCCCTCCACCAGGACGGCGTCACCGCCGAGCAGGTGGTGGAGGAGGCCCGGCGGGTGGCGGCGGGGTATATCCGCCGGAACACGGAGGGGCCCCGGGGGGCCAGGTGGTACCAGCGGCTGCCCGGCTGGGTCTGGTTTCTGGCCGGCGGGGCGCTGGTGGGGGTGATTTGGGCGCTGACGGCGGCGGTGTAATAGCTGGTGGCTGTTAGCTGTCAGTGGCTGGTGGCCAGACGCCCCTGTGGGGGCGTAAGCGGTTGGCTGTTAGCCATCCCTCAGTCAGCTGCGCCGTCAAGCGGCATTTCCGCTGCGCTCCCTATGCCTTACGGCGGAACGTGGCGGCAATTTTGTTGCCCTTTGGTTGCGGAAATCTGACTGTCCCGCTGCGGTTTTTCTCTTAGCGTAACGCTGCGTAAAACCCCCTCCACCGGCGACAGCCGGTGGAGGGGGTTCCTCTTACATTGATGACATTGCCCTGAAAGGGTAGGGAGCGAATCGGAACTGCCGCCTGGCGGCGGAGGGGTCACTAACAGCTCACGCCCCGCAGGGGCGTGCCTAGCCGCTGATTCTCTTGGCCGCCTGCCGTTTTTTCAGGGCGGTGCGGATACCGTAGGCGCAGACCCCCACCACCAGCACCACCGCGACGGTGAGCAGGAACCGGTCCCGCCCCCGCAGGCCCTTGCAGCAGTGGTTGAACCAGTGGCGCACCGGGTTCTGACACAGGTAGACGGGAAGGCTCACCGCCCCCAGCCAGAGGCAGACCGGGTTTTGGAACAGCCTGCTCTCCCCCAGCAGCCCCTGCTGACTGAAGGAGATGGTCACAGCCACCCAGAGAAACAGGAGGGCGGTGAGTTCCAGCTCTGCGGACAGGGTGCTGCAGGCATACAGCAGCGCCCCGCCGTAGCCTGCCCCCTCCGCCAGGGACAGCAGCCCCCGCTGCCGCCGGGTGAAGGTGCGGCCCTGCATCCAGCGGCAGACCTCAAAAGAGCTCATGCCCAGGCTCAGCTCGGCCAACGCCCGCCAGTTGCCCTGGAAGGTGACGCCGGTGATCAACTCCGGCCCGCTCAGCTTTCCCTGAACCACATACATATACCCCAGCAGACAGAAGGCGGCCACCGGCCCGAACAGGTGGGTGAAGGCTGTGTAATATCGTTTACAGATGGGGTAAAGGATGGCCATGGCAATCAGCATGGAGGAGACGTACCATTCCACCTGCACAAAGGAGTCGATGGTAAAGCCGAACATCTGGAGGTAAAACAGGCCGGGAATCCGGGTCAGAATCCGCTCCAGCGCATCCTCCGGCCAGAAGACGCAGATTTCCACCGCCACGATGGCGCTGAAGGCGAAGTGATAGGGCAGGATGCCCCTTACCTTATGCCACAGGAACTGGAGCACCTCGTCGGCCATGGCCCTGGGGCGGGAGGTCAGGGCGGCCCCTCCCTCCTGGCCTGCGGCCAGCGTCTCCGCCTCCCGCTTCCGGTAAATGCTCCGGGCCATCAGGTAGCCGGACACCAGGAAGAAGAACTCCACCCCGCAGTAGGCCCGGTTCATCAGGGAGAAGTGCTCAAAGACCACCTTACCCTGTCCCCAGATGTCCCGCCCAACGTGCATGACGATAATGCACATACAAAAGACAAAGCGCATCAGCTCGATTTTGCCGTTTCTCTGTCCCGCTTGTTTCAAGGAAATCGCGCTCCCTTTTCAATCAGCTTTTTTCTCTCTCTGCTCTGAAAAAGGAGGTCGGATTTTGAAAATCCGACCTCCCCGAAAGGCAACTTTACTTGCCCTGTTTCTTTGCCTTAATCTCCCGGATGGCGTCGATGTGGGACAGGTTGACCCGGCCCTTCTCGTCGATGTCGGTGACCTTGACCCAAATCATGTCGCCAATGTTGACGGCGTCCTCCACCCGGCCGATGCGGTGGTCGGACAGCTTGGAGATGTGCACCATGCCGTCCTTGCCGGGGGCCAGCTCCACAAAGGCGCCGAACTTCAGGATGCGCACCACCTTGCCGAAGTACAGCGCGCCCACTTCGGGGACAAACACGCTGGTCTCGATGGCCTTCCTGGCGGCCTCGCAGGCGGCGGCGTTGGGGGCGGAGATGAAGATTTCGCCGGTCTCCTCCACATCCACCTTGGCGCCGGACTCGGCCTGAATCTTCTGAATCACCTTGCCGCCGGAGCCGATGACGTCCCGGATGTTGTCGGTGGGAATTTGAATCTTCACCATCTTGGGGGCGTTGGGGCTGACCTCCGGGCGGGGCTCGGAGATGACGGGGAGCATGATCTCGTCCAGAATGCGGCACCGGGCGTCATAGGTCTTGTCCAGGGCCTCCTCGATGATTTCCATGGTCAGGCCGTCGTTCTTCAGGTCCATCTGGATGGCGGTGATGCCCTTCTTGGTGCCGGCCACCTTGAAGTCCATCTCGCCGTGGAAGTCCTCCACGCCCTGAATGTCGATGAAGGTCTGGAAGCCGCCGTTGTCGTCCTGAATCAGGCCGCAGGAGATGCCGGCCACCGGGGCGGAGATGGGCACGCCTGCGTCCATCAGGGCCAGGGTGGAGCCGCAGATGGAGCCCTGGGAGGTGGAGCCGTTGGAGCTGAGGGTCTCGCTGACCACGCGGATGGCGTAGGGGAAGTCGCTCTCAGAGGGCAGCACCGGCACCAGCGCCCGCTCCGCCAGGGCGCCGTGGCCCTGCTCCCGGCGGCCCACGCTCTTGACGTTCTTGGCCTCACCCACGGAGTAGCCGGGGAAGTTGTAGTGGTGCATATACCGCTTGGACTCCTCTTCCCAGATGGAGTCGATTTTCTGGCTCATGGAGAGGGTGTTCAGGGTGCAGACGCTGAGCACCTGGGTCTGGCCCCGGGTGAACAGGCCGGAGCCGTGGACCTTGGGCAGGACGCCCACCTCGGCGGCCAGGGGGCGAATCTCGTTGGAGGCCCGGCCGTCTACCCGGTGGCCCTCCAGCAGCCACTTCTTGACAATCTTCTTCTGGAACTTGTAGGTGATTTCCTCCAGGTACTGATCCATGTTGGGATAGTCCTCCAGGAACGCATCATGCCACCGGTCGATGAGCTTGTTCCAGTCGGCCTCCCGCTGGTTCTTGTCGTCGGTGTCCATGGCGGCGCAGGCATCGTCCCAGGAGGAGGCCACGATTTTGTCGAACAGCTCCTGGTCGAAGTCGGCGTGGGGATAGTCGAACTTGGGCTTGCCAATCTCCGCCACCATCTGGTTGATGAGGGCAATCTGCTTCTGAATCTCGTCAAAGGCCATCTTGATGCCCTTGAGCATGGTGGCGTTGTCCACCTGGTTGGCCCCGGCCTCGATCATGACCACCTTCTTGCCGGTGGCCACCACGGTGGTGGCCATGTCGCTCTTGTGGCGCTGCTCCTGGTTGGGGTTCAGGACGATTTCGCCGTCCACCAGACCCACGCTGATGCAGCCCACAGGGCCGTTCCAGGGGATGTCGGAGATGGCCAGGGCGGCGGAGGTGCCGATGGTGGCGGCCACCTCGGGGGAGCAGTCATAGTCCACGGAGAGGACGGTGCAGATGATGGCCACGTCGTTGCGGAAGTCGCCGGGGAACAGGGGGCGGATGGGCCGGTCGATGCACCGGGAGGCCAGCACGGCGTTCAGGCCGGGGCGGCCCTCACGGCGGAGGAAGGAGCCGGGGATGCGGCCCACGGCGTAGAGCTTCTCCTCAAAGTCCACGCTCAGGGGGAAGAAATCGATGCCGTCCCGGGGGCGGGGGGAGGCGGTGGCGGTGAAGATCACGGTGGTCTCCCCATAATTTAAAAACACGGCG
>JAJQBL010000153.1 GCA_021203325.1 Clostridiales bacterium
CCTTTCGATGAGACAGTAAAGCCTGTCAGGACAAGGTTGTTTTGTATCATGAAAATACCCATGATAACCAACAGGATAGAGCCAACCTGTAGCATACGCTGCCGCCAGTGCGTTTTGAGCATCCCCGCCGCCAAACCAAAGGAAAAGACAAGAGGAATCGTACCCAGGCAAAAGGAAAACATGGACAGAGCTCCGGCCAGCATACTGCCGCTGGCGATGGCGTAGACCTGCATGGATTGCAGTGGTCCGCAGGGCATCAAGCCATTTGCCAGACCTACTGCAAAGGAGCTGTGTTTTCCCACACTTTGTATTTTGTCAGACAGTTTTCCTGACAGTTTCGGGAAAAGACGAACAGACAGAGAAATGCCTCCCAGCATATTGATGCCCATGAGCAGCATAAACCCGCCGGCAATCAGGCCGATCACACCCCTCACCTGCAAGGTGATGGCAGCTTTTTCGCCGATAAAACCCAAAATACCGCCGATCAAGGTGTAGCTGGACAGCCGTCCGAGATTGTATAAGCTACTGCGGCGCAAGGGCTTTGTATTTCCGGAAGAAATGCTTTGAGCCAGATTTAATCCTCCGCACATGGCAATGCAATGGACGCTGGTCAACAGGCCAATCACGAACAGGGCAAAATAGCTCATCCGTTCTTCACTGATCGTTGGGATGTTCTGGAATATCTCTAACCAACCCATTTGCCGGGCGATCACATAGACGCCCAGAATAATAACCAGAATAGCCACGGTATCACGGACTCTTTTTGCGTTTTTCGCAACTCCGTAACCAGTCTTTTGAATTGTTTCAATGATGACGCTTTCTGTGCAGGGAGGGTTGAACTCAGCTGTCAATTCACCTCTACTGTGATTTGCGGTTACAGACTGTACGCCTTCAAGTGACGATACTGCTCCTTCCAGTCGGCGCTCACAACCGGAGCAGGTCATGCCCGTAACGTGAAAAGTAATTTTACTCACAGAACGCCCCCTTTAAAACTGCTTCCAGTTAGAAAAACGATATGCGTTTTCTTCCAAAAAAGAGTCGGAAACTGTAATGATTCCGTTTTCTTCGGTGTAATCATCCTCCGTGATCGGAACGGGGTTGCAGCCTCCACTTGTAAGTCCAACTTCATCAGATGAAAAGCGATTTCCACAGTTTTGGCAGACAAAATCATTGCCATCCTGTTCAAAATAAGCGTAGGGAGATCCGTTGCAAACCTGGCAGGTATTCATTGCGAGTCGAACTGTACCGTCAGAAGCGAGAACCGCAAAAATCTCAACAGTTGTTCCTTCAACTGTCGCATCATAATAACTCGCACTGGTGCTTATATCTTCTACACGAATTTCGATTCCTGCGTCTGCTGTGTCGGATGTATTTTCCTGTGTTTCTCCTGGCTCTACTTCAGAAGAACAACCGACCATAACAATCACCATAACTGCTGCAATGACTCCTGTGAAAAACCGCATTGTTTTTTTGCACATGATTGATACCTCAACTTTCATTTAAATCGGTTTCATTAAATCCTTTATAACCTCTCCCGCCAGGACCAGACCGGCTACAGATGGAACGAACGCAACACTTCCCGGAATGTCCCTTCGCTGCGTACATTTTCGTTTTGTCCCAGGTGGACAGATACAGTGTGTTCGGCAACTGATTTCCATATCATCCAACGGACGGATGCTCTTTTCTGTGGAATACACCACCTTCAATGCACGTATTCCGCGCTTTCTGCATTCATGCCGCATCACCTTTGCAAGCGGACACATCGTTGTTTCATAAATATCTGCCACCTGAAATTTTGTGGGGTCAAGCTTATTTCCGGCCCCCATACAACTGATGACTGGCGCACTGCATTTTTGCGCCTGCTCGATAATTTCGAGCTTCGCCGTAACAGTATCTACTGCGTCCACAACGTAGGAATAGTGCGAAAAATCAAATTCACCTGCATTTTCCGGAAGATAAAAGCACTTTCGGACTTCCACTTTTGCACTTGGATTGATTTCGAGTATGCGCTCCTTCATGACATCTGCTTTATACTGGCCGACCGTTTTTCTGGTCGCAATGATCTGCCTGTTTAAATTGGTCAGACAAATTTTATCATCGTCAACCAGCACGAAGGAACCGACTCCGCTTCGAGCGAGCGCTTCCACTGCGTACCCACCGACGCCTCCGATGCCGAATACTGCAACACAGGAGGTCGATAAGCGTTCCATTCCATCTTTGCCCAGCAGAAGCTCTGTCCTTGAAAACTGATTCAGCAATGTGTTGTCCTCCCGTTATTTCTGCTCATCCAGCGTCTCGTTCATGCTTCCGGTTCGGTATCCCATTAAATCCAATGTGACATAGGAAAACCCAAAAGACTTGAAGTCAGCATAAACTGTTTTTCTTACATCTTCCTGCATCAGCTTCTCAAATTCCTGCGGCATGAGTTCGATACGGGCAATGTTGCCGTGGATTCGCACACGCACCTGTTGGAATCCAAGGTCAAGCAATAGCTGTTCCGCCTTATCTACCATTTGCAGCTTTTCTTCCGTGATGGTTTCTCCATACACAAATCGCGAGGATAAGCAGGCAAAGGACTGCTTGTTCCAGGTTGGAAGGCCAAATTCCCTGGACAGGCTGCGTATTTCTTCTTTGTTTAGCTCCGCATATCGCAATGGGCTTGCAATTCCAAGCTCCTTGACGGCGATCAATCCAGGACGGTAATCACCGTTATCATCCATGTTGGACCCTTCGGCGACTGCCGCAATATGATGCTCTTTTGCCAGGGCAAGAATTTTTTCAAACAATTCTCGCTTACATAGGTAGCAACGATTCTTTGGGTTCTGCCGAAATCCTTCGATCTCCAGTTCCTCCGATGCTATCACGAAATGCCGCACATGAAATTCATCGCAAATAGCGTTTGCCTCATTAAGCTCTCTTTTAGGAAAAGAGCAGGAGGACGCCGTTACTGCAATAACCTGATCTCCCAGAGCTTCCTTCGCTGCATATAGAAGGAACGTAGAATCTACGCCACCGGAGAAAGCAACTGCAACGCTCCCCATACTTTTCAAATAGTCCTGTAATTTTTGATATTTCATGGATAAGTTCTGCACCATAGTGTTCACCTCAATTCAAGAGTATAGCTCCGGTCTGCGCAGCGACACATATGGGCGGCTATCGCCTTTCTTGCGATTATTAGCTATATCAATGTCAACATAGATAAGCTGCTCTCGGTCATCTGTTTTCACTACAAGATTTCCGTCAGCATCCACAGCAAGCGATTCCCCTGCAAACGCCATTTGTCCTTCGGTGCCTGTTCGATTGCACATAACAATAGGGATACAGTTTTGGAACGCTTGCACACGAATCTCCCATTCAAATATAGTGAGCCGCTCGGCTTTGGTGTTTGCCGTTGGTATCAGGATCAAATCTGCGCCTTTCAGTTTTTCTGTCCGGATACTTTCCGGATAGTGGCGATCAAAGCAAACTACGATCCCCAGGTTTCCAAGAGGAGTCTGGAATACCAGAAACCCATCATCTGAAGGAGCATAGTAATCCTGCTCGTAAAAACCCACCGCCTGTGCGATATGTACCATTTTCTGAATACCTTGTATCTCTCCCGTTGCTGTGATAAGAAAACTCGCGTCAAAACGCTTTTGGTTTTCCTCGTAATAAAAATTAGGAACTGCATATATGCGGTTCTCCCGACAGGCGTTCTGAAAACTCAGTATCTCATCGGCATTCGATCTCACGGCCTCATCCGATACATTCTGCCTTTCATACTGTGGGAAGAAGGGCAGGAGCGACAACTCTGGATACAAAATCAAATCAGCACCATTTTGAGCCGCATCCCGCAAAGCGGATAAGCACTTTTTCAAGTTCTCCACCATATCTGCTCCCATTCTCATTTGAAATAAGGCAATTTTCATTCCATACCCTCACATTCATTTCAATTACGGAACCTTCCATCGGAAGCCTCCTTCGTATGCCAAGGCAAACAAAAGCAATTTGCCTATTCACCTACCATATATATAGGTGAATAGGCAAATTATAGCTTACAATAGTGTCAATGTCAAGGTGGGTAAACTCCATAGATGAAGTCAAAATAGAAATCAGAGGAACGAAAAATTACAACAAATCCGCCAAGGTCTTCCCATAGAAAAAATCGTATACCATTTTGTCAAATTCTTTCCAAAGCGGAAGCGTTTTGCAGATAGAGGTTCTTTTGCATGGAGGCGCATCATTTGCAAGGCAAGCGACCGTAGCAAGAGAACCTTCTGTCAGTTCAAGGATCTCTCCAACCGTGTATTCCTCCGGCTGGCGGCA
The DNA here is from genome assembly GCA_021203325.1 of Clostridiales bacterium. GTDB lineage: Bacteria > Bacillota > Clostridia > Oscillospirales > Oscillospiraceae > Onthomonas. Next base: position 4,306 of record JAJQBL010000153.1, read on the forward strand.
CAAGATATAACCTCCGCCGCGTCCACCATGGCCGGATATTAACTTACCTGTTACCAGCTCCTTTGCAATAATTTCAAGGTACTTTTTAGATATTTCCTGTCGCTCCGCGATATCTTTCAATGCGATATAGCCCTCATCCGGATGCTCAGCTATATCTATCATGAGGTGGAGCGCATAGCGCCCTTTTGTTGAGATCATAGGGTCACCTCTTTTCGCTTTTGCCTATTATAGCGCAGGGTGAATAGACAAATCAAGACCCAGAAAATTTTTGAGAATTGCCCATTTACCTATTGACATAGTAGGTAAATGGTGATAGAATACCGCTATCGGATTCAAGGAACCGATGCAAGCAAGACAGGAAAGGAGGCGGAAGTGATGGCCGCGTTTATTTCTCAGAAAGCGAATCTCATCATGTGTTGTCGAATGCTAAACTCCCGGGCATATAATATGGCTGGGGTGCAGTCGTGCGCACATTGCGTCATAACTGGTCGCCTCGATACGATGCATGATTAGAGATCAGCAGTCCTATAGCCATTTGTCCGGGAGCTTGTTTCAGGCTTCCGGTTTTTTATTGCTGAAAACCGGAACATTCGCTTTCACTTTTAACGAACATTGAAAAAGGAGAATATTACCATGAGTGAATATAAATTTGAGACTTTGCAGCTTCATGTTGGACAGGAACAGGCAGACCCGGCTACCGATTCGAGGGCTGTTCCGATCTATCAGACGACCTCTTATGTGTTTCACAATTCCGCTCACGCCGCTGCACGTTTCGGCTTGACGGATGCAGGAAACATCTATGGCAGACTGACCAATTCCACGCAGGATGTGCTGGAGAAACGACTGGCGGCTTTGGAGGGCGGCGTTGCGGCTCTGGTGCTGGCAAGCGGTGCTGCGGCCGTCACCTACACCATTCAGGCGCTGGCTCAGGAAGGCGACCATATTGTGTCGCAGAAAACCATTTATGGCGGAAGCTATAACCTGTTGGAGCACACGCTTCCCCAGTACGGAATTTCCACTACGTTTGTGGATGCTCATAATCTGGATGAGGTCGAAGCTGCCATACAGGAGAACACGAAAGCGGTTTACCTGGAAACGCTGGGTAATCCGAACAGTGACATCCCGGACATCGACGCGATTGCCGAGATCGCCCATAGGCACGGGCTGCCGCTGGTGATCGACAATACCTTTGGTACTCCGTATCTCATTCGGCCCATTGAACACGGCGCGGACATTGTCATCCATTCCGCCACCAAATTTATTGGCGGCCACGGCACGACCCTTGGCGGCGTTATCGTAGATTCCGGAAAGTTTGACTGGAAGGCAAGCGGGAAATATGCTCCGATCGCCGCGGCAAACCCCAGTTATCACGGCGTATCCTTTGTGGATGCAGCCGGCCGGCGGCTTTCGTCACTTACATCCGTGCAATATTGCTGCGGGATACCGGTGCTACAATTTCTCCGTTTAACGCATTCCTGCTCCTTCAGGGCGTGGAGACGCTGTCCCTGCGGCTGGAGCGGCACGCCGAGAACACGAAAAAGGTGGTGGAATACTTGGCCGGACATCCGCAGGTAGAAAAAGTCAACCATCCTTCTTTGCCTGACCATCCCGACCATGAGTTGTATCAGAAATACTTCCCGAATGGCGGCGCAAGCATCTTTACCTTTGAGATCAAGGGCGGGCAGGAGGAAGCGTGGAAGTTTATCGACAGTCTGAAGATATTCTCCATGCTGGCAAACGTGGCAGATGTCAAGAGCCTGGTGATCCATCCGGCGACCACGACCCACTCCCAGCTCTCTGAATCGGAACTGCTGGATCAGGGTATCAAGCCCAACACAATCCGGCTTTCGATCGGGACGGAACACATTGATGATATTATCGCTGATCTGGAAAATGGATTTGCAGCGGTGAAATAAAGAAGTAACCTTGCCGGGAAAGGTGGTGTGCCGCGTTGAACTGGCAGTTTATCGAAAACTATCTGCCGCTGTATCAGAAAGCAACCGTGCTGACTGTGCGGATCGGCTTTATGGGGATCGCGGCCGCCATCCTGATCGGCCTGGTATGCACGATCGTTCAGTATTACAAGGTGCCGTTCCTGCGCACAGTGGTATCCGCTTATATTGAGGTCAGCCGGAATACGCCGCTGCTGATACAGTTATTTTTCATCTACTATGGATTGCCCAAAATCGGCATCCGGACAGATGCGGATGTCTGCGGCATCGCTGGGCTGGCATTTCTGGGTGGCAGTTATATGGCAGAGGCTTTCCGCAGCGGTATTGAGGCTGTTCCAAATTCGCAGGAAGAGAGCGCTTACAGTTTGGGCCTCAGCAAAGTACAGACGATGCGATATGTGGTCTTGCCGCAGGCTTTCGCCATCAGTGTTCCTGCATTTATGGCGAATGTGATCTTTCTGTTGAAGGAAACCAGTGTTTTTTCAGCAATCAGTCTGATGGATCTGATGTTCACTGCGAAAGATTTGATTGGATTGTACTACAAAACGACAGAGAGCCTGTTCCTGCTGGTCGTGTTCTATCTGCTGATATTGCTTCCGGTTTCCATCCTGGGAAGCTTCCTGGAAAGGAGGCTGCGCTATGCCGGATTTGGGACTTGATGTACTGCTGAAGGGCAAAAATTTTTCCCGCCTCCTTGGTGGACTCGGTGTTTCCCTGGAGATCAGCCTGATTTCGGTGGTGATCAGTATTCCTCTTGGCATTGTGCTTGGGATACTGATGACCTGGAAAAATCCGATCAGCCGGGCGATCACACGATGTTATCTGGAGTTTGTCCGCATCATGCCCCAGATGGTGCTCCTGTTTATCGTCTACTTCGGAACGACACGGGCATTTGGCTGGAACCTGTCCGGAGAACTTTCATCGGTCATTGTGTTTTCCGTATGGGGAACGGCTGAGATGGGCGATCTGGTACGGGGCGCCGTTATCAGTATCCCTGCTCACCAGTACGAAAGTGCCGAAGCGCTGGGGCTGACAAAGGTTCAGACGTACAGGTATATCGTTTTACCGCAAACGATACGCAGACTGATCCCGTTATCGATCAATCTGATCACAAGGATGATTAAGACGACCAGCCTGATCCTGATGATCGGCGTCGTGGAGGTGATGAAGGTCGCCCAGCAGATTATAGAGGCAAATCGAATGAGCAGTCCGAACGCTGCCTTTGGGGTCTACCTGACGGTCTTCGCTCTCTATTTTGTCGCCTGTTGGCCGATCAGCGTTCTGGCAAAATATCTTGAAAAGCGTTGGAGGTGAGAATGTGTGGCAGAACCGGTGTTGACGATAGAGCATCTGACAAAGCGTTTTGGTGATCTTGAGGTTTTCCGTGACATCAGCCTGGATATTCATGAAGGTGAAGTCATCGTGATCGTCGGGCCGAGCGGATGCGGAAAGAGCACACTGCTCCGATGTATCAATGCCCTGGAGGAAATTCAGGGCGGAGAGATACGGCTGCGCGGCGAACTCATCTCGAAGGACAGCAAGCATTTGGCAGAGATGCGGCAGAAAATCGGTATGGTGTTCCAGAACTATGAACTCTTTCCTCATAAGACTGTACTGGATAATATCCTGCTGGCTCCAATGAAAGTGCAAAAACGGCCAAAAAATGAAGTGAAAGAGGAAGCCATCGCCATGCTTGCACGCATAGGCCTGGAGGAAAAGGCGGACAGCTTTCCCAGACAGCTATCCGGAGGGCAAAAGCAGCGGGTAGCCATTATCAGAGCCTTATGTATGCACCCTGAGATCCTGTTATTTGACGAGGTCACAGCGGCCCTCGATCCGGAAATGGTCAGAGAGGTGCTGGAGGTCATATTATAGCAACCATCAAAAAACATGTCACACTTGACAGCGGGTATATAACAGA
>JAJQBL010000083.1 GCA_021203325.1 Clostridiales bacterium
AGGGATGGTTCCATGCGTCAAATTACTGATAACATTTTTGATGATTGCTATAGGTATATCATGGAGACTATACCCTGAGGGCACGGCGCAGGATGTGGCCGCCCGGACAGGTATCCGTCAACAACCAAATCGCAATACCGACGGATGAACATAGTTGTCCGCGGCTGGAGGACAATGGAATGGAACAAATCAATCAGGAAATGAACGAAAACAGGGGCAGCCGTCTGGCCCTCCGCATTGGCATCATCGCGGGGGCGGTGGTAGTGGTCCTGGTGGCGGCCTATCTGGTCTGCTGCGGACTGGTGGACCAGGACACGGTGCTGGGCCACGCCATCGTCAGCGGCGTTGACCTCCAGGGCATGACCTACGACGAGGCAGTGGAGGCGGTGGAGGCCGCCTCTCAGGAGGCGTATGACGGCGTCGTCCTCACCGTGGAAGCGGCGGGGGAAACCTATCAGGTAGAGCTGGACGGCGTGCTGAGCCTGGACGTGGAGGCCACGGTGGAGACCGTCTTTGCCAGAGGCCACGGCAGCTTTCTGACCCGGGGGGCGGCCCTGCTGCAATCCCTGGCGGGGCAGCGGGTCTATCAGCTCCAGCCCACGGTGGGCGACCAGGAGCTGCTGCGGGAGGCCATCGACCGCTCCGGCCTGCTGGCGGTGGACACCGGCGAGGCCACCACCTATGAGCTTCTGGAGGATTCCATCCTCCTGACCAAGGGCACCGTGGGTCAGGTGGTGGACACCACCGCCCTGGTGGAGCTGATGCTGGAGGCGGTGGCCAACGACGACTTTGAGACGGTGCTGGACTGCCCCATGACCGACGGCGACCTGGAGGAGGCCGACCTGGAGGCCATCTACGAGGAAATCTATACCGAGCCGGTGGACGCCACCCTGGACCCGGAGCAGGATTACGCCATTGTGGACGCGGTCACCGGCGTCAGCTTTGACGTGGACGAGGCGGCGGAGGCCCTGGCCAACGCCGAGGAAGGGGACGCGGTGGAGATCGCCCTGATCTACACCGAGCCGGACATCACCACCGAACTGATGGAGGAAAACCTGTTCCGGGATGTGCTGGGCACCTACTCCACCTACGTCAGCGGCACCAGCAACCGCAGGACCAACGTCCAGCTGTCTGCGGCGGCCTGCGACGGGGTCATCCTCCTGCCAGGGGAGACCTTCTCCTACAACGATACGGTGGGTGAGCGGACAGAGGCGGCCGGCTACAAGACGGCGGCGGCCTACTCCAACGGCGACACGGTGCAGGAGCTGGGCGGCGGCATCTGCCAGACCTCCTCCACCCTGTATAACGCGGTGCTGCTGGCCAATCTGGAGATCACCGAGCGTACCAACCACACCTACGCCTCCTCCTATGTGCCCCTGGGCCAGGACGCCACGGTGTCCTGGGGCGGACCGGACTTCAAGTTCACCAACGATTCGGAATATCCCATCAAGATTGTAACCAGTTATTCCTCCGGCAATACGCTGACCTGCACCATTTACGGCACTAACCTTACCGGCTACACCGTGGAAGTCACCAATGAGGTGCTGGCCACCATCAACTACAGCACGGTGCAGAAGTCGGACTCCTCCATGTACGTTGGGCAGTCCTCCGTCTCGGTGGAGGGCGAGACCGGCTACCGGGTGCAGACCTACCGGAGCATTTACGACGCCGACGGCAACCTGATCTCCACCACCGAGGAGGCCTACAGCGTCTACTCCAAGCGGGATCAGGTGGTGCTGGTGGGCACCAAGGAGTGGGTGACCACCAACAACGACGATGAGGACGACGACGAGGACGATACCGGCGATACCGGCAGCTCCGGCGATACCGGCAGCAGCGGTGATTCCGGCGACACCGGCAGCTCCGGCGATTCCGGCAGCAGCGGCGACTCCGGCAGTTCCGGCGATTCCGGTGATTCCGGTGACACCGGCAGCAGTGGCGATTCCGGCAGCTCCGGCGACACTGGCAGCAGCGGTGATTCCGGCAGCTCCGGCGACAGCGGCGACACCGGTGATTCCGGCAGCTCCGGCGACACCGGCAGCACCGAAACGGAGACCGCCGGCGGAGACGGGGAGCAGAGTGAGTGACCATGACCTTTCAGGGTTTTACCGATGAGACAGCGCAGTTCCTCTGGGGGATTCGGCTGAACAATGAGCGGAGCTGGTTTCTGGCCCATAAAGAGGACTATCTGGCCCATGCCTACAACCCCCTGTGTGCCCTGGGCGGGGAGGTGCAGGAGCGTTTTCTGGACGCCAACCCTGATTTGGCCCTGAACCTCCGGGTGACCCGCATTTACCGGGACGTGCGGCTGGTGCGGGACGGCAGGCGGTACAAGGACCATCTGTGGTTCGTCCTGTGTCCGCCCCAGGAGGGGTGGACCACCAACGCCACCTTCTACTTTGAAATCGCCCCGGAGGGCTACGAGCTGGGCATGGGCTACTACTGGTCTCCCCCGGCCATGATGGAGTTGTACCGCAAAAAGCTGCTGGAGGAAGGGCCCAGGGCGGAGGCTCTGGCCCGGGGGCTGCTGGAACGGCCTGACTTCCGGCTGATGGGGGACGAATACAAGCGCCCCAAGGGGGAGGTCAGCGACCTGCTGAAGCCCTGGTTCAACCGGAAAACGGTGGCCCTGTGCAGCCCCCGCAGCTATGACGACGGCCGGTGCAGCGGCCCCGGCCTGGTGGACGATGTGGTGGAGGGCTTTCAATGGCTCCTGCCCTACTACCGGTTCTTCCGGGAACTGGATAAGGCGTACCTGGCGCAGCAATAAAACAGCAAAAAACAGGCTTCCGCGTGCTTTGCGGAAGCCTGTTTTGTGTGTTTTCCGTCACTCGCTGACGCTGAACCGGTACTCCGTCACCTGATGATATGCCTCTCCGGGCCGGAGGACGGTGGAGGGAAATTCCGGGCGGTTGGGGGAGTCGGGGTAGTGCTGGGTCTCCAGACAGAAGCCGCCCCGCTGGGGGTAGACCGCGCCCCCCTTGCCGTGGCCCACCGGGTCGTCCTGGACGAAGTTGGCGGAGTAGAACTGGACGGCAGGCTGGGTGGTGTAAACGTCCATCAGGATGCCGGTGCGGGGACTCACCGCCGTGGCCACCGGCGTCTCCAGCGAGGGGAGATCCAGAATATAGTTGTGGTCATAGCCGCCGCCGAAGCGGAGCTGGGGATCGTCGGCCCCGATGTCCCGGCCGATGGGCTTGGGGACGGTGAAGTTGAAGGGGCCCTCCGGGGAGAGGCTGCGGATGACGCCGGTGGGGATGCTCTCGCTGTCCGCCTCGGTGATGCGGCTGGCGTTAAGCTGGAGGACGGTGTCCAGGGCGGCGCCGGAGGCGTGGCCGGACAGGTTGAAGTAGGAGTGGTTGGTCAGGTTGATCACCGTGGTTTGGTCGGCGGACGCCTGATAGTCCAGCACCAGCCCGTCCTCCTCCGTCAGGGTGTAGGTCAGCTTCAGCGTCACCGCGCCGGGGTAGCCGTCCTCCCCGTCGGGGCTGGTGCGGCGCAGCACCAGAGAATCCCCCTCCACGGCGGCATCATACACCTCAAAGCAGAAGTTGCCGTGGAGGTGGTTCCGCCCCTCGTTGGGGGTGAGCTGCACTTCGCCCTCCTCCAGGGGGAAGCGGCTGCCCGCGATGCGGTTGGCGTACCGGCCCACGAAGGCGCCGTAGTAACAGCTGCCCCGCTCGTAGTCGGCTACGCTGTCGTAGCCCAGCACCACGTCGGTGAGGGTGCCGTCCCGGTCAGGGACGATGAGGGACTGCACGGTTCCGCCGTAGTCCAGCACCACGGCCCGGCAGCCGTGGCGGTTGGTCAGGGTGTAGGCGGTGACGGGGATGCCGGCGGCGGTGACGCCGAAGGGGGCGCTTGTGATGGACATAGACCATTCCTCCATTCAAATGGTAGAAACTGCGGAGCCGGACGAGCAACCGGCTCCGCAGGGGGAAATGCCCGCGCCGCAGAGGGCGGCAGCGCAGGCAATATACGCTTTAGATGTTCTCGATAAAATCGTTGACGAAGTACAGCGCAGCGCCCACGCAGGTGGACCAGTTCAGGTAACGGCTCAGCTTCAGGTACTTGCCGTCGGTATCGAAGGGGCTGAGGCTGCGCAGACGGAGGCGGAGATCCTCCAGATAGGGGCTCATGAACTGGGCCAGCGCGCCGCCCAGCACCACATCGCAGTCCAGCACCATGCGGATGTTGTTGATGCCGTAGGACAGATGATCCAGATAGTCGTTCCAGATCTTCTGATACTCCAGGTTGCCATGCTCCAGGGCGTCGAAGAACTCCTCACGGCTGATGCCCAGGTCGGTGGAGATGCGGGCGGTGGAGCAATAGGCCTCCAGGCAGCCGCGGCGGCCGCAGGTGCAGCGCTGCCCGCCGGGGACGATGCACATATGGCCGAACTCGCCGGAGTGATGGTGGTGGCCCATGTAACGGGCGCCGTCCAGCAGCACGGCGCCGCCGACGCCCCGCTGAATGGACAGGTAGACCATGTTCTCATGCTCGGCATGGTTCCACCACTCGGCCATGCCGCCGGCGTTGGCGTCGTTCTCCACATGGCAGGGGTAGGGGATGTGGGAGGTCAGCTGGTCAAAGGTCAGGTTCTCCGCGGACAGGGTGCGGGACAGGCTGATGATGCCGGTGTCCTCATCGGGGATGCCGGGCAGGGCCACGCCCACGCCCAGCAGGGCGGTGCGGTCGATCTGGTTCTTGTCGATAAAGGACTCCAGCAGGCTGGCCACCCCTTCAAAATAGGCGTCGGAGATCTCAAAGGCCCGCTCCACGTGCTCCTGATACAGTACCTTGGCCCGCAGGTCGATGCAGACCAGATGGATATGGTAGTTGGAGAGCATAATGCCGATGCTGCACTTGATGGAGGCGTTCAGGCCGATGGCCCGGGGCTTCCGGCCGCCGGTGGAGTCAAAGGTGCCCTGGGTCTCCAGCAGACCGGCGTCCTGCAGCTCCTTCAGGTTCTGGCCCACGGTGGGCAGGCTCAGGTTCAGGTTGTGGGCCACGTCCTGCTTGGTGACGGGGGTGGGGGAGGCATAGATATAGCGGAATACGCGGTTGCGGTTCTGCCGGCGCAGCTCAGCGGTGTTATAAGTGGTCATGGGAATTCATCCTTTCAATCTCTAGTCGGGTTCCTTTTGGAAAAGAACATTCAGCTTTCCTTTAGTCTACCAAAAAAACAAAGGCGTTTACAATGGCAAAACTGTATATTTTACAAAAGACTTGCACGAAGGGTTTTGTACACTCTGCCCATACCCTCCGCGTTCCGAAGGAACCCGGCGGCAAAATGAGGCATTTTCTGCGGAAAAACGGCGTTGTCTGACCGTTTCTGCGGGCGCGGGAGGGAAAGTATTTTGCCCTCCAAACGAGTGCTGCCTGCCATGTGGTCAATATAACACTTTTGAAATGAGATAGCTATTGATAAAAGGGAAAGATTTTCTTCCATAATCCGGATAAAAGTGGTAAAATTATCTAAATACCTGGAAAGGAGGACCATTCATGGCGATTCAGCTGACAGACCCGGTGCAGACCCTGCCCGGCATCGGCCCGACCCGGGCCAGGGGGCTGGAAAAGCTGGGCATCGCCACGGCGGGGGACCTGCTGTGGTACTTTCCCAAGCGCTACGAGGACAGGCGGGCCACCGTCTCCATCGCCGACGCCCCCGTGGAGACGGCGGTGTGCGTCCCCGCCATGGTGGCCCGGCGGCCCGTCACCAGCCCCATCCGCCAGGGGCTGACGGTGACAAAGGTGCGGGTGGTGGACGACCAGGGGCAGATGACCGTTACCTTTTTCAACCAGACCTATGTGCAAACCGCCCTGACGCCGGGGGAGGAATACGTCTTCTTCGGAAAGGTGGAGAAGGACAGCGGCCGGGTGGCCATGACCAACCCCGTCTTTGAGCCAAAGGGCCGCCAGCGGTTCACCGGCCGCATCATGCCGGTGTATCCCCTGACGGCGGGCATCTCCAACAACCTGATTGCCGGGGCGGTGCAGCGGGTGCTGGCGGACTGCGGCAGAAGCGTCCCGGAGCGCCTGCCGGAGGAGCTGCGGCGGGAACACGGGCTGCTGTCCATCGGCCCGGCCCTCCAATACGTCCACTTCCCCAGAACTGAGGGGGAGCTGGAGGGGGCCCGGCGGCGGCTGGTATTTGAGGAGCTATACTACTTCTCCCTGGGCCTGGCCCTGATGAAGACCCGACGGGGCATGGGCCAGGGGGCGGTTTGCACCGGCGGCAGGCTGGAGGATTATATCGCCACCCTGCCCTTCCCCCTGACCGGAGCCCAGCGCCGGGCCCTGGAGGAGGCCGCCGCCGACATGGCCTCCGGCCGGGCCATGAACCGGCTGGTGCAGGGGGACGTGGGCAGCGGCAAGACGGTGGTGGCGGCGGGCTGCCTGTACCTGGCGGCGAAAAGCGGGTGGCAGTCGGCCCTGATGGCCCCCACCGAGATTCTGGCCCGGCAGCACTACGCCACCTTACAGCCCCTGCTGGAGCAGAGCGGCCTCCGGGTGGGCCTGCTCACCGGCAGCATGAAGGCGAAGGAGAAGCGAGGCGTCTATGAGGAGCTGGAGCTGGGGATGCTGGATGTGGTCATCGGCACCCACGCCCTGCTGTCCGAAGGGGTGCGGTTCCGGCGGCTGGGCCTGGTGGTCACCGACGAGCAGCACCGTTTCGGCGTGGGCCAGCGGGCGGCTCTGGCCGGAAAGGGGGGAGAAGGGGACTTCCACCCCCATGTGCTGGTGCTGTCCGCCACCCCCATCCCCCGGACCCTGGCGCTGATTCTCTATGGGGATTTGGAGGTGTCCGTCATGGACGAGCTGCCCCCGGGGCGGCAGACCATCGACACCTTCCTCATCAGCGAGGACAAGCGCCAGCGGATGTACGGCTTCATCCGCCGTCAGAATGCGGAGGGGCACCAGACCTATATCGTCTGCCCCGCCGTGGGGGACGCCGACGCCCCCCTCCAGGAGACGGAGCTGACCCCCGCCCAGGAGCTGAAGGCGGTGGAGGCCTATGCGGAAACGCTGCAAAAAGAGGTGTTCCCCGACCTTCGTATCGGCCTGGTCCACGGCAAGCTCAGCGCCAAAGCGAAGGCCGCCGCCATGAACGCCTTCGCCGCCGGGGAGACGGACGTGCTGGTGGCCACCACGGTCATCGAGGTGGGGGTGGACGTGCCCAACGCCACCCTGATGGTGGTGGAGAACGCCGAACGCTTCGGCCTGTCCCAGCTCCACCAGCTCCGGGGCCGGGTGGGCCGGGGGACGGCCAAGAGCTACTGCGTTCTGGTGTCCTCCAACCGCAGCCAGGAGACCCGGAAGCGGCTGAAAGCCCTCTGCTCCACCAACGACGGCTTCAAAATCGCGGAGCTGGATCTGGAGCTGCGGGGCCCCGGCGACTTCTTCGGCAACCGGCAGCACGGCCTGCCCCAGCTCCGGGTGGCGGACCTGGCGGGGGATATGCGGGTACTGCGGGAGGCCCAGGAGGCGGCGGAGGCGCTGCTGGAACAGGACCCCGACTTGCAAACCCCGAAAAACCGTGCTATATTGGAGCGGGTGCAGGAGCTGTTCGCCCAGAATCAGGACACATTAAATTAAACAGCGCTTCAGGAAACAGAAAGGACGGTACAATCCATGAGTGAATTGTTAGAGAGAAGCAAGGCCCTGCGGGGCGACCCCAACGTACACTATAACTGCGCCCAGAGCGTGCTGATCCCCTTCGCGGAGCGCAGGGGGATGGACACCGCCACCGCCAATGCCCTCAGCGCCAATTTCGGTGCGGGGATGAAGATGGCCTCGGTATGCGGGGCGGTCACCGGCGGGCTGATAGCCCTGGGGCTGTACGGCGTGGACGACGGCCCCACCGTCAACCGGTTCTACAAAATGGTGAAGGACAACCACAACGGCATGCTGCTGTGCCGGGAGCTGCTGGCCGCCTACAAGAAAAGCGGCGGCACAGACAAAAAGCCCCACTGTGACGGGATGGTGTATGAGTGCGTCCAGGCGGTGGAGGAGATTCTCACGGAGAAGGGGCTGCTGTAAGGGGGAATGTTATCAACCTGAGATACAATCTATCCTGAGTTGAGGAGCATAGCATAGCCTTACAGTCAGATGTCCACGACCAAAGGATAACAAAATTGACGCCCGTTCCGCCGAAGGCAGGAACGTGGCGGCAATCCCCGCCAGCCGCCATCGGCGGCAGCTTTGGTGCGTGTAAAGTTACATCGTCTCTGGCGGGATAGACCACGTATGGGGTGGATAGCGCGAAGCCCCAGCGGAACAGGAGAGGGATTCTTAAGGGGGAGCGAGGCCCCGAGCTTCCCCTTAAGCCGCCCTCTTTCCCCCATTTCTCGGCGGAGCAAGAAATGGGGCCCCCGGAGGGAAAGAACGTATTTCCTTCATCAACCCTTGTCTAAGGAAAACATTCTCCTTAAATTTGCCGTTACCCTGAAAGCCGGTAGCCGCCGCGCAGCTGCGCGGCGGCTACCGGCTTTCAGCCTTTACTTTTTCCGTCCGGCCTGCAGCGCCCGCATGGCGTTCAGCACGGCCAGCACCATGACCCCCACGTCGGCGAACACGGCCCACCACATATTGGCCACGCCCACCGCGCCCAGCACCAGGCACAGGGCCTTCACCGCCAGGGCGAACACGATGTTCTCATGGACGATTGCCAGGGTCTTTCGGGCGATCTGCATGGCCAGGGCGATTTTGGCCGGGTCGTCGTCCATCAGGACGATGTCCGCCGCCTCGATGGCGGCATCGCTGCCCAGGGCGCCCATGGCGATGCCCACATCGGCCCGGGACAGCACCGGCGCGTCGTTGATGCCGTCCCCCACGAAGGCCAGCTTTTTGCCCTTGCCCTGCCGGGCCAGCAGGGCCTCCACCTGCTCCACCTTGTCGCCGGGGAGGAGCTGGGCGTAATATTGGTCGATGCCCAGTTCGCCCGCCACGGCCTGGGCCGTGGCCTGATTGTCGCCGGTGAGCATGACGGTCCGGGTGACCCCGGCGGCCTTCAGCCCGGCGATGGCCTCTTTTGCGGTGGGCTTCACCACGTCGGAGATCAGGATGTATCCCAGGTATTGCCCGTCCTCCGCCACATGGATGACGGTGCCCGGGGCGGCGGCGGGGATGTAGGCCACATGGAGGGCTTCCATCAGCCGGGGGTTGCCCACGGCCACGGTGCGGCCGTCCACCCGGGCGGTGACGCCGTGACCTCCCACCTCCTCCGCGTCGGTGACCCGGCCGGGGGCGAATTCCCTGCCCACGGCGGCCTTCAGGCTGCGGCTGATGGGGTGATTGGAGTAGGACTCCGCCAGGGCGGCCCGCTCCAGCAGGGTTTCACGGGAGACGCCCGCCTCCGGATGCACCTCCGCCACCTGGAACACGCCCTGGGTCAGGGTGCCGGTTTTGTCAAAGACCACGCAGTCCGTCTCCGCCAAAGCCTCCAGATAGTTGGAGCCTTTCACCAGGATGCCCTGGCTGGAGGCCCCGCCGATGCCGCCGAAGAAGGACAGGGGGATGGAAATCACCAACGCGCAGGGGCAGCTGATGACCAGGAAGGTCAGGGCACGATACACCCAGGTGCCCCAGTTGGCCTCCCCGCCGATGAGCAGCCCCACCACCGGGGGCAGAATTGCAAGAGCCAGGGCCCCGTAGCAGACGGCGGGGGTGTAGTACCGGGCGAAACGGGTGATGAAATTCTCCATCCGGGCCTTTTTCATGGAGGAGTTTTCTACCAAGTCGAGAATTTTGGACACGGTGGAGGCCCCAAACTCTTTCGTGGTGCGGATACGGAGGACGCCGGTCATGTTGATGCAGCCGGACAGGACGCTGTCCCCCGCCGTGGCCTCCCGTGGAAGGCTCTCGCCGGTGAGGGCGGCGGTGTCCAGAGTGGCGGAGCCTTCGATGGCGTCCCCGTCGATGGGGATACGCTCGCCGGGCTGCACCATGATGACGGAACCCACGGCCACATCGTCCGGGTCCACCTCCTCAAGGGAGCCGTCCTCCAGCTCCAGGTTGGCGCTGTCCGGGCGGATGTCCATCAGGTCGGAGATGCTCCGGCGGCTTTTGCCCACGGCGATGCCCTGGAACAGCTCCCCGATCTGGTAGAACAGCATAACGGCCACGCCCTCGCTGTACTCCCCCAGGGCCATGGCGCCAATGGTGGCCACCGCCATCAGGAAGCACTCGTCAAAGGGCTGGCGGTTGCGGATGCCCTTCCCCGCCTTTATCAGCACGTCATAGCCGATGGTCAGGTAGGGGATGAGGTAAAGCACCAGCGCCAGCCAGTTGGGGACGGGCAGCAGCCGGCAGAGCAGCGTCACCGCAAGCAGCAGCGCCAGCGCCAGAATGACCCGGAGGAGGGTCTTTTTTTGTTTTTTGGTCATAGGGGGTCACGGTCCTTTCGGAGGATTTGGCCGCGCTGCGGCCAAATCCTCTCTCACAGATAGATTTCGCAGTCGTCCTCCACCCGCTTGCAGTTCTTCAGCACCGCCTGCATGGTGGCGGACACGTCCGCCCCGTCGGCGAACTCCACCTTCATCTTCTGGGTCATGAAGCTGACGGTGGCGTCGGCAACACCGGTGGTCTTTTTGGCGGCGTCCTCCATTTTGGCGGCGCAGTTGGCGCAGTCTACTTCGATTTTATAGGTCTTTTTCATGGGAAACAGCTCCTTTATCAAATTTGAATGTTGAACATATGAGCAGCCATTCATTTATTGTCTGTATCATAGCACTGCGCTGCGGGGCTGTCAAGGGGGAAATGAAAAAAATCACGGAAATCAAGTTTTCGGGCAAACATACCAGAGAACCCCTCCGGCTGGCCCTTCCCCCCTCAGTCAGCCTCACTGACAGCAATCCTTTCAGGGCAATGTTATTAACTTAAGGGAGCGCACCCTCCACCGGCTGCCGCCGGTCCCCCTCCCCTTTCAGGTGAGGAAAAAGGTTGTTGTAACCGCTATGTCATTGGCTCCCATGAAAGGGTAGGGAGCGCAGCGGAAATGCCGCCTGACGGCGGAGCTGTCGGCGTAGCCGACTGAGGGGTGGAAGCGCCGGAAATGCCGCTTGACGGCGGAGGGCGGCGGCAGCCGGTGGAGGGGTTTCTATGCAAAGCGAATTTCAAAATTGATTTCCGTGGCAAAAAATACCGCAAACGGACACAAAAAAAGCGGCTCCGCTTCCACAGGCGGAGCCGCATACAATTGATAAAGAGCGTTACGTCCGCTCCGGCGGGGACACCAGTTCCCGCCGTTCCTCCGGCATCCGCTCCCACAGGGGGGTGATGCGGGGGAGACAGCGCAGCAGCAGGGTGCCCAGGACGCAGCAGCAGATCAGCTCCCCCAATCCCACGGTGAAGCCGTTCCACAGCCAGGCGGCCCCGAAGCCCGGGCCGAAGCCGGTCTCAAACCAGGCGATCTCCGCCCCCACGATGACCATGTTGCACACCACCGGCGGCAGGGGGGCCAGGGCGCGGTGGTGGAGCCGGGACGTCCACAGGGCGGCCAGCAGGGTGGCCAGGGTGCCGAAGACCCAGTCCAGCACATAGGGGGAGCCAAGGAGATTGGCGATAAAGCAGCCCACCGCCAGCCCCGGAATGGCCTCCGGGAAGAAGAAGGGCAGCACAGTCAGGGCCTCGGCAAAACGCACCTGCACCGGGCCGTAGGACAGCATGGGCAGGCACAGGGTCAGCACGGCGTACAGCGCGGCGATGACGGCGGCGAAGCAAAGCTTTTGGGTCATGGTTCTTCTGTTCATCAGGGAAATACCTCCATTTTCGTATTTAGAGTACAGCACAGAGAAGAAGCTGCACAGCTGCGGAGTTTGTCCGCAGGTTGGACCGGGTGTGGAAACCAGTCAAGAGGCAGTGTACCATAAAAAACCGGTCGTGTACAGAAATTTTTCGAAAAAACCGAAAAAAACCTTGACTGTCAAGCGGCTTTATGGTTTATGATGAAGACGGAAAACAAAGAGAAAACAGGAATCAAGGAAAGGGGGAGTTCCCATGACGGTGAAGGAAGTGGAGGCCCTGTCGGGTATGCCACGGGCCAACATCCGGTTTTATGAGGCGGAGGGGCTGCTGACCCCGGCCCGGAACGCCAACGGCTATCGGGATTATTCCGAGGAGGACGTGGCGGTGTTGCAGCGCATCCGGCTGCTCCGGCTGCTGGATTTGCCCATCGAGGACATCAAGGCCCTGCAAAGCGGCGCGCTGGAGCTGAGCGACGCCCTGGCCCACCGGCTCGCCGCCCTGGAGCGGGAGGAGGCCCAGGCCACCCGTGCCCAGGCGGTGTGCCGCACCATACAGAGCGACCGGGCAAGCTACGCCACCCTGGATGCCGGGCGGTACCTGCTCCAGCTGGAGCAGCCGCAGCTGTCCGCCGCCGTCAGCACGCCGCCTACGCCGCCCCTGCCCGCCCCGCCCAGGGAGGACACCGTCCCCAAGGTGACGGCCCCCTGGCGGCGGTACTTCGCCCGGGCCTTTGACCTGTCGCTGTACCTGGCGCTGTGGTGGTGCTTCCTGGCCCTGGGGTTCCGGGTCAACATGGTGCAGCGGAATGCCGGTGTGCTGGATACGGTGGTCGCCCTGCTCCTGATGCTGGCGCTGGAGCCGCTGATGCTCCACTTCTGGGGTACCACCCCCGGAAAGTGGCTGCTGGGGCTGAGGGTGACGGACGAGGAGGGCCGGAAGCTCTCCTACTCCGCGGCGCTGGAGCGCAGCCGGACGGTGCTGTGGCGGGGGTACGGCCTGTACATCCCCGTTTACAGCTGGTACCGCCTGTGGCAGAGCTACAAGGACTGCCAGGCCGGGGACACCCTGGCCTGGGAGTATGACAGCCAGCTGACCCTCCGGGAGAGCCGGACGCCCCTCCGGGTGACGGGGATGCTGGCAGGCTCCGGCGTCCTGGTGGGGGCAATGGTGCTGTCGGCGCTCCTGGCGGCCGTGCCCAGGTACACCGGCGACCTGACGGTGGCCCAGTTCGCCGCCAACTTTAACCAGATGGCGGACTACTACGGCTATGACAATCTGGATGAGCTGGACGAGGACGGCCGGTGGGCGGACGCTTCCGGGGATGTCATGATCCTGGAAGGGCTGCTGGAATCCCCCCAGCCGGAGTTCGTCTACACCGTGGAGGACGGCGTCCTCACCGGGGTCTCCTTCGCTTACACCGTGGAGGACGGCGGAACCCAGGTGATGCCGCCGGAGCGGACGGTGGCGGTGCTGGCCTTCGTGGGGGCGCAAAAGCCCGACCCCCTGAACCAGGGGGCGCTGGACAGCCTGGTGAACTTTCTGGAGGACAGCCCCTTCGCCTCCTTTACCGACACGGTTTTTGGGGTGGAGGTATCCGTCCAGGCGGAGTGGGACGGCTATCTGGGGGACGGCACCTGGAACGATGTGACGGTGCTGTGGCCGGACGAGAGCGAGGAGCGGTACCTGTCCGTCTCCTTCTCCATGACGGTGACATAGGAAATTGCTGAACGCACAGCGCCCCGGCGCGGCAATGCCGCGCCGGGGCGCTGCTCTGATTCCGTTCAGTGGGATTCCACATATTGTTCCAGAATGGTGCCGTCCTCCAGGTCGATGAGGTAGACATATTCCGTGTCCCTCACCCCGAACTCCACGCACCAGGCATAGGGGGCGTCGTGCCTCCACTCCACATAGGAGTGGAGGTATTTGGTATCGCCTTCGGCAAGCCCCGCTTTCTCCAGGGCGATGGACTCCGCCTGACCGGCGGTGACGGCGGCGTTCACGGTCTGGCCGGTGCTGTCCGTCCCGCCGCTGGCAGCGTCGGCGGCGGCGCTCCCCTGCACGTCCCACTCGTATTCCAGAATGACGCCGGTTTCACGGGAAATCTCGTATTCATATTCCCCGTTGGCGGTGGTGAACTCCAGCTCATAGACCCCGTCGTCCAGCTTCTCCTTCTCAAAGGAGGCGGCGTCAGCCTCCACCCCGGCGTGGCTCAGGGCCAGGGCTTTGGCGCTGTCCAGGCTGTCCGGGGCGGTGCCGGTGGTCACGTTCTTCCCCTGCACCTCCCATTGATAGGACAGAATCTCACCGCTGTCTGCGGAAAGCTCGTACTCGTACTGCCCGTCGGCGGTGGTGAACTCAACTTCATAGGCCGTGCCGTCCCGGTGGAGCCGGGCCTCGGTGAAGGAGGCGGAGGCGGCCTCCACCCCGGCGTGGGTCAGGGCGGTGATCTTCACATCCTCCAGCGTCACCTCGGCGGCGGATTCCGTGGCTGCGTCCTCCGGCGTTTCCTCTGCGGCGGCGCTGTCGGATTCCGCCGGAGCCGCGGATTCCATGGTGACATCCTCCAGCGTCACATCGGAGCCGGAGGCCTCCGCCCCGGCAGCGCTGGCGGAAGCGGCACCCTCTGCGGCTGTGCCGGCGCCGCTCTCGGCGCCGCAGCCGGTCAGCAGGAACAGCAGGAGCAGCAGCAGCGCCCCACAGTTTTTCCGTTTCATCATAAAAACCTTTCCTTTCGTTGTGACAGCCCCCGCCGGACGAAAAAAGCGCAAATCCAACACTGAAAAGTGCCTGGATTTACGCAGCTTCCTGCAACGCAGCGGGGGAACCGTATGTATGCTGATACGGGTTCAGCATAACAGAAAAGGGGGCAGCTGTCAACCGGCAACCTGTGCGGCAACAAAAGCAGCCCTTCGGACGCGTCCGAAGGGCTGCCAATACGTATGAAGGTTCGTCCGCCTGGGCGGACACGGGGGTGCTTACCGCTGGATACGGCCGGAGCCGTCGCCGCCGGCCAGCTTCTCCACCTCGGAGACGGAGACCATGTTGTAGTCGCCCTCGATGGTGTGCTTCAGCGCGGAGGCCGCCACGGCGAACTCCACCGCAGCCTGGGTGTCCTTGCCATTCAGCAGGGCATAGATCAGGCCGCCGCCAAAGCTGTCGCCGCCGCCCACGCGGTCCACGATGCGCAGCTCATACTTCTTGCTGAAGCAGTACTCACCGGAGGCCACATCGTAGAGCATGGCGCTCCATCCGTTGTCGGAGGCGCTGTGGGACTCCCGCAGGGTGATGGCCACCTTCTCAAAGCCGAACTTGTCCGCCAGCTGCTTGGCCACGGACTTGTAGCCCTCGTGGTTCAGGGTGCCGCCGTAGATGTCGGTGGCCTCAGCCTCGATGCCGAACACGTCCTTGGCGTCCTCCTCGTTGGAGATGCACACGTCCACATACTGGCACAGGTCGGTCATGGCTTCCCGGGCTTCGGCACGGGTCCACAGTTTGCCGCGGTAGTTCAGGTCGCAGGAGATCTTCACGCCCTTGGCCTTGGCAGCCTTGCAGGCGTCCTTGCAGATTTCCACCACGTTGGGGCCCAGGGCCGGGGTGATGCCGGTGAAGTGGAACCAGTCGGCCCCCTCAAAAATCTTGTCCCAATCGAAGTCGGCGGGCTGGGCCAGCTGGATGGCGCTGTTGGCCCGGTCATAAATGCAGACGCTGCCCCGCTGGGAGGCGCCCTTCTCGTTGTAATAGATACCCACACGGTCGCCGCCCCGGACGATCATGCTGGTGTCCACACCGTAGCGGCGGAGGCTGTTGATGGCGGCCTGGCCGATGGCGTGGGCGGGGAGCTTGGTGACAAAGGCGGCATCCAGCCCGTAGTTGGCCAGAGAGACGGCCACGTTGGCTTCGCCGCCGCCGAAGGTGAACTCCAGATTGCTGGCCTGGACGAAACGCTCATAGTTGTAGGGCTGGAGGCGGACCATCAGTTCGCCGAAGGTGATGACTTTACCCATAATCATGTGCTCCTTTTTCTACAAAGATTTCAAATGGCCCCCTGCTGCGGCGCAGCCTTCGCGGTGCGGCAGCCCGCCATTCCGATTCAATTTACTATTTTACACAATCTTTTGCAAAAATCAAGGGGGATATCACAATTATCCAATTATTTCATAAAATCGTCCTAGATTTTTGAGCAAAAATACGATAGAGTATATAATGATAGGAATCTAATGCAAAAGTTTCATGCGAAAGCGAGGAAAAAAATGATGAAAACATCCCTGTTATACCCCGTAAACTCCACTTCTCGTCGCTTTTCCAGCCTGGACGGTATGTGGCGCTTTCAGTTTGACCCGGAAAGCGCAGGCGTTGCAGCCAACTGGGCAGGCGGTCTGCCCGACTCCGTCACCATGCCCGTCCCCGCCAGCTTTTGCGACTTCTTTACCGATAAGGACAGCCGCGAATACACCGGCGACTTCTGGTATGAGACGGATTTCTTTGTCCCCGGCGAGTGGCAGGGCTGCGAGCTGAACATCCGCTTCGGCAGCGTCACCCACCGCGCCCGGGTCTTTGTGAACGGCACTGAGGTGGTCAGCCATGAGGGCGGCTTCCTGCCCTTCCTGGCCCCCGTCACCGACGTGGTGAACTACAACGGCATGAACAAGCTGGTGGTTCTGGCCAACAATGAGCTGAATGAGTATATGCTCCCCGCAGGCACCACCGGCGTCCTGTCCAACGGCAAGAAGATGAGTGCCCCCTACTTTGACTTCTACAACTACGCCGGCATCCACCGCCCGGTGAAGCTGGTGGTCACCCCCAAAGAGAGCATCGTAGATTACACCGTCAGCTATCGGTTGGACGGAGCCGATGCCTTTGTGGATTACACGGTGGAGACCAGCGGCAGTTCTCCCGTCGCCGTGGAGCTGTATGACGCCGAGGGCGCGAAGGTCGCCGAGAGCGCCGGGGCCGCCGGCACCCTGACGGTGAAGGACGCCCACCTGTGGAACGTCCACGCCTCCTACCTCTATAAAATCGTCATCCGCATCGTGGATGGAGACAAGGTCGTGGATGAATACTATGAGAAGATCGGCATCCGCACCTTCGAGGTGAAGAACCAGCGGTTCCTCCTGAACGGCAAGAGCGTCTATCTCCGGGGCTTCGGCAAGCACGAGGACGCCGATATCCGGGGCCGCGGCCTGGATCTGGCCACGGTGAAGCGGGACTTCGAGTGCATGAAGTGGATCGGCGCCAACTGCTTCCGCACCAGCCACTACCCCTATGCCGACGAGGTCTATCAGATGGCCGATGAGGAGGGCTTCCTCATCATCGACGAGGTGCCCGCCGTCGGCTTTATGGAGAGCACCATGAACTTCCTGGCCGCCAACCAGGGCAACGGCAAGAAGGTGGGCTGGTTCGAGAAGGAGACCACCCCTCAGCTGCTGGTCAACCACAAGCAGGCCCTGCGGGAGATGATCACCCGGGACAAGAACCACGCCTGCGTGGTAGCCTGGAGCATCCTGAACGAGCCCCAGTGCACCAGCGAGGGCACCGAGGCCTACTTCAAGGAGGTCTTTGACTACGCCCATGAGCTGGACGTGCAGAAGCGCCCCCGCACCTATGCCATCGTCATGATGAGCCTGCCCAACACCAGCAAGGGCTGGCAGTTCAGCGACTTCCTCTCCCTGAACCGCTACTATGGCTGGTACGTCATGGGCGGCTATCAGATGTGCGACGCCGAGGTCGGTTTCCGCAAGGAGCTGGACGGCTGGCAGGCCATCGCCGGGGACCGGCCCCTGATCTTCACCGAGTACGGCGCGGACACCCTGCCCAGCGAGCATAAGCTCCCCTCCGTCATGTGGAGTCAGGAGTATCAGGATGAGTATCTGGAGATGAACCACCGGGTCTTTGACAGCTACGACTTCATCCAGGGTGAGCTGGTGTGGAACTTCGCGGACTTCCAGACCACCGAGGGCATCATGCGGGCCAACGGCAACAAGAAGGGCGTATTCACCCGTCAGCGTCAGCCCAAGGACGCCGCCTTCGTCTTCAAGGCACGGTGGGAGTCCCTGCCTCTGGACTATAAGGGCTGATCCGGGTCGGCGTACCCCCTCAGGGCGTGTCCCGTGACCCTTTCATAAGAATCGGTTTATCCGTTGGAGCTGCCGCACTCTGGAGCCCTTGCTGCGGAGTGCGGCTTCCATAAATGAAAAAAAGCAAGGAGGAATTTTTATGGCTATGAAAATGGGCTGGCGTTGGTATGGCGAGGGCAATGACCCTGTCACCCTGAACGATATCAAGCAGATCCCCGGTGTGGAGAGCATCGTCTGGGCGCTGCATGACAAAATGCCCGGTGAAATCTGGGAGGTCGATGAGATCCAGAAGGTGGCCGACCAGATCCACGCCTACGGCTTTGATATGGATGTGGTGGAGTCTGTCAACGTCCACGACGATATCAAGATCGGCCTGCCCACCCGCGACAAGTATATTGAAAACTACAAGCAGTGCATCCGCAACCTGAGCAAGTTCGGCGTCAAGGTCATCTGCTATAACTTTATGCCCATCTTTGACTGGACCCGGACCGACCTGTTCCATCCGGTGGGCGACGGCTCCACCGCCCTGTTCTATGACCCCAAGGAGATCAAGGGCGATTACCGCGCCATGGCCGACTATATCATGAGCTTCACCGAGAAGTACAACATGACCTTCCCCGGCTGGGAGCCGGAGCGGATGGCCAAGCTGGACGAGCTGTTCCAGGCCTACGCCCCTGTCACCAAGGAGAAGCTGTGGGACAACCTGAAGTACTTCCTGGAGGCGCTGATGCCCACCTGCCACGAGTGCGACATCAAGATGGCCATCCACATGGACGATCCCCCCTGGGACATCTTCGGCCTGCCCCGCCTGCTGGTGGACTCTGAGTCCATTGACAAGTTCCTGGCCATGGTGGACGACCCCTATAACTGCCTGACCCTGTGCTCCGGCAGCCTGAACGCCAACCCGGAGAACAACGTGGCCGACGTCGTCCGCAAGCACTGCGACCGCATCGCCTTCGCCCACATCCGCAACATCCACCACTTCCCCGACGGCTCCTTCTCCGAGGCGGCCCACCGGGACTGCTGCGGCGAAACCGGCATCATCGACATCCTGCGGGCCTATCACGACTGCGGCTTCAACGGCTACATTCGTCCCGACCACGGCCGCCAGCTGTGGGAGGAAGGCCCCGGCGTCTGCCGTCCCGGCTACGGCAAGTATGACCGCGCCCTGGGCATCCAGTATATGCTGGGCGTCTGGGACCTGCTGGACCGGCTGGACGAGGAAAAGCAGGCTGCAAAGCAGTAAGTCCCGCTCCATTTTCAATGAATGTTCACCGCGCCGGAGGGGGAAGGCGCCCCCTTGCCGCCCCTTCCGGCGTCCCCTGAATCAGTCAAATTTTAAAAAAGAAGGTCATTCCCTATGAAAATGAATCTCGCCTCCCTGAACGATAAGGCCGGTTGGGCCGCCGCCGGCGTCACCCTGCCCCAGTACGACGTTCCCGCCGTCATCGCCAACACCAAGGCCAACCCCGTGTGGATTCACTTTGGCGCAGGCAACATCTTCCGCGGCTTCATCGGCTCCCTGGCCCAGCGCATGCTGAACGCCGGCGTCACCGACAAGGGCATCATCGCCGCCGAGACCTTTGACTACGGCATCATCACCGACATCTATGACCCCTATGACAACCTGACCCTGAACGTCACCCTGAACGCCGACGGCTCCTTTGGCCGTGAGATTCAGGCCGGCATCGTGGAAGGCATCCAGGTGGACAGCACCAACCCCGCCATGATGGCCCGGATGAAGGAGATCTTCACCAACCCCGGCCTGCAGATGCTCTCCTTCACCATCACCGAGAAGGGCTACGCCCTGCGCCGGGTGGACGGCTCCCTGATGCCCGTGGTGGTGGCCGACATGGCGGAAGGCCCTGCCTCCGCCCGTCACGCCATGAGCATCGTCTGCGCCATGCTGCTGGAGCGGTTCAAGGCCGGGAAGTATCCCGTGGCCGTAGTTTCCATGGACAACTGCTCTCACAACGGTGAGAAGCTCCAGGCCTCCGTCATGGAAGTGGCCAACGCCTGGCTGGCCAACGGCTTCGTGGGTCAGGACTTCATTGACTATCTGACCGACGAGAGCACCGTCACCTTCCCCTGGTCCATGATCGACAAGATCACCCCCCGTCCCGCCCCCGTGGTGCAGGAGGCCCTGGAGGCTTCCGGCATTGAGGACATCGCCCCGGTCAAGACCGCCAAGGGCACCTTCATCGCGCCCTTCGTCAACGCCGAGCGTCCTCAGTACCTGGTGGTAGAGGACAAGTTCCCCAACGGCCGCCCTCCTCTGGAGAAGGCCGGTGTCTACTTCGGCGACCGGGACGCCGTCAACAAGTCCGAGACCATGAAGGTCACCACCTGCCTGAACCCGCTGCACACCGCCATGAGCGTCTATGGCTGCATGCTGGGCTACACCCTCATCGCCGACGAGATGAAGGACCCCGACATCGTGGCCCTCATCAAGCGTCTGGGCTATGTGGAAGGTCTGCCCGTGGTGGTCAACCCCGGCATCCTGGACCCCAAGGCCTTCATTGACGAAGTGGTGGAAGAGCGTCTGCCCAACCCCTTCATGCCTGACACCCCCCAGCGTATCGCCACCGACACCTCCCAGAAGATTCCCGTCCGCTATGGCGAGACCATCAAGAGCTATATCAAGAAGGGCATGGATCTGAACAACCTGGTGTCCATCCCCCTGGCCATCGCCGGCTGGCTCCGCTACCTGCTGGGCGTGGGCGACAACGGCGAGGCTATCGAAGTTTCCGCCGACCCCATGAAGGCCGACATCCAGGCCAAGCTGGCCGGCATCAAGGTGGGCGATCCCTCCTCTTACAACGGCGAGCTGAAGGAGATCCTCTCCAACACCGTGCTGTTTGCCACTGACCTGACCCAGACCGTCCTGGCCGACAAGATCGAGGAGATGTTCGTCTCCGAGCTGGCCGGTCCCGGCGCCGTCCGTGCCACCCTGCAGAAGTATCTGGCCTAACACACCGATACCGGCCCTCCACCGGGGCCGGTATCTCTGAAAGGGAAAGGAATCCTATATGAAAGCATTTATGGATCAGGACTTCCTGCTGACCACCGATACCGCCAAGGCGCTGTATCACAACGTGGCGGAGAAGCTCCCCATCATCGACTATCACTGCCACATTCCCCCCGAGCAGATCGCGGAGGACGTGAAGTTTGACACCATCACCCAGGTCTGGCTGGGCGGTGACCACTACAAGTGGCGCGTCATGCGGGCCAACGGCGCCACCGAGGACCTGGTCACCGGAGACGCCCCCGACCGGGAGAAGTTCCGCGCCTTTGCGGAGACCATGCCCAACCTGATCGGCAACCCCCTGTACCACTGGAGCCATCTGGAGCTGCAGCGGGGCTTCGGCATCACCGAGCCTCTGACCCCCAAGAACTGCGACCGCATCTTTGACGAGGCCAACGAGCAGCTGAAGAACTACTCCGCCCGTCAGCTGATGGAAAAGTTCAACGTCAAGGCCATTTGTACCACCGACGACCCCATTGACGACCTGCACTGGCACAAGCAGATCGCGGAGGACAAGAGCTTCTCCATCAAGGTGCTGCCCGCCTTCCGTCCGGACAAGGCCGTGAACGTGGATAAGCCCACCTTCGCGGGCTATATCCCCCAGCTCAGCGCCGTGGTGGGCTACCCCATCACCTGCACCGCCGACGTCATTCGCGCCCTGGAGGATCGGGTTGACTTCTTCGCCGCTGCGGGCTGTCTCTGCGCCGACCACGGGCTGGACTACTGCATGTACGCCGAGCCCGACCTGGCGGTGGCTGACCAGGCCTTCGCCGTAGCCATGGCCGGCGGCAAGCCGGACAAGGCTTCCGCCGATGCCTTCAAAACCGCCGTCACCATCGCCTGCGCCAAGGCCTATGCCGACCACGGCTGGGTCATGCAGATTCACTTCGGCTGCCTCCGGGACAACAACAAGCCCGCCGTAGCGGTGATGGGCCCCGACCACGGCCATGACGCCGTGAACAGCCAGAGCGGTGTGGAGAACCTCTCCCCCCTGCTGAACGCCTTCGTGGAGAATGACGGCCTGCCCAAGACCATCCTCTACAGCCTGTCCCCGGCGGACAACACCGCCATCGCTACCATCATGCAGTGTTTCCAGGGCGGCGGCGTTCCCGGCAAGCTCCAGCAGGGCAGCGCCTGGTGGTTCAACGACAACCTGCCCGGCATGCGCCAGCAGATGACCGACCTGGCCTGCAACGGTGTGCTGGGCCGCTTCGTGGGTATGCTGACCGACAGCCGCTCCTTCCTGAGCTACACCCGTCACGAGTACTTCCGCCGTATCCTCTGCCAGCTCATCGGTGAGTGGGTGGAGTCCGGCCAGTATCCCGCCGACATGGAGCAGTTGGAGAAGCTGGTGGCCGACATCTGCTTCAACAACACCAACGAGTTCTTCGGCTTCCAGGTGTGACCGGAACCAATCAATTTTAATCAGGAGGTTTTGTCTTATGAATGAATTTAACTCTGCCATTGCCAAAATCGGCGTTGTGCCCGTCATCAAGCTGAACAACCCGGAGCGGGACGCCGCCCCTCTGGCCAAGGCCCTGTGCGAAGGCGGCCTGCCTGTGGCTGAGGTCACCTTCCGCGCCGCCGGTGCGGACAAGGCCATCAAGATCATGAAGGAAACCTGCCCTGACATGATCGTGGGCGCAGGCACTGTGCTGACCGTGGCCCAGATCGAGACCGCCGTGGCCGCCGGTGCGCAGTTCATCGTCTCCCCCGGCTTCAACTACAAGCTGGCCGACAAGTGCCAGGAGCTGAACCTGCCCTACTATCCCGGCTGCACCACCCCCACCGAGTATCAGATGGCCCTGGAGTACGGCTATGAAGTGCTGAAGTTCTTCCCCGCCGAGCAGAGCGGCGGCCTGGCCAAAATCAAGGCCATGAGCGCCCCCTTCGCCATGTTCAAGATCATGCCCACCGGCGGCATCTCCCTGAAGAACCTGGAGGAGTACCTCTCCTGCCCGGTCATTGCGGCCTGCGGCGGCAGCTACATGGTCAAGGCCGACGACATCGAGAGCGGCAACTGGGACAAGATCATCGACCTGTGCAAGCAGTCCCGCGCCATTGTGGACAAGGTTCGCGGCTAAATTTCTGACAGCGGCTCAGTATCTGACAAGTGTACCATCGCCCGGAGTCTGGCTCCGCCCGGCTCCGGGCGTTTCACAACTCTCATCATAAAAGGAAAGCAGGTATTTCATGAAAGAAATCATCTCTATCAATGACGGCTGGACCCTGACCTTCCCCAAGGGCGAGCGCCCCACGGAAACGGTTGACCTCCCCCACACCTGGAACGCTGTGGACGGTATGGACGGCAACGGCTCCTACCTCCGCACCACCGCGGTCTACACCCGCAGCTTTGACACCCCCGTACAGCCTCTGGCCGGCGGCCGCACCTATGTGGAGGTGCTGGCGGCGGCCCTCCAGGCCACCGTTTACGTCAACGGCGAGAAGGTGGTCTACCACGAGGGCGGCTACTCCCGCTTCCGCGCCGACATCACCGACCTGTGCAAGGACGGCGGCAACGAGCTGAAAATCGAGGTCTCCAACGAGGAGAAGTCCAGCGTCTATCCCCAGAGCGCCGACTTCACCTTCTACGGCGGCCTGTATCGCGGCGTGAACCTGATCAGCGTCCCCGCCACCCACTTTGACCTGGACTACTACGGCGGCCCCGGCATCATGGTCACCCCCAAGCCCACCGACTGCGGCGGCGCCACCTTTGAGATCGAGAGCTGGGTCACCAACCCCGACCCCAACTTCACCGTGATGTACTCCGTGGAGGACTTTGAAGGCAATGAAGTGGCCTCCGGCGTCCGTCCCGCTGACGATGCGAAGATTACCCTGTTCGTCCCCGACGCCCACCTGTGGGGCGTGGACGACCCCTATCTCTACACCGTCACCGCCACCCTCCAGCGCCGCAACGAGGCCTATGACGAGCTGGTGGTCTCCGCCGGTGTCCGCTCCTTCAGCTGCACCCCCGACGAGGGCTTCATCCTGAACGGCGTCCAGACCCCCCTGCGGGGCGTGTCCCGCCATCAGGACCGGCTGTATGAAGGCAACGCCCTCACCCCGGAGGAGCACTATGAGGACGCCCTCATCATCAAGGAGCTGGGGGCCAACACCATCCGTCTGGCCCACTATCAGCACAACGAGTACTTCTACGACGCCTGTGATGAGCTGGGCTTCATCATCTGGGCGGAGATCCCCTTCATCTCCGTGTTCAACAAGGACCCCGCCGCCCACCAGAACTGCATCAGCCAGCTGAAAGAGCTGATTATTCAGAACTACAACCACCCCTGCATCTGCTTCTGGGGCATTTCCAACGAGATTTTGATCGGCGGCATCAGCCAGAAGCTGGTGGACAACCATCACGAGCTGAACGACCTGGCCAAGAAGCTGGACCCCACCCGTCTGACCACCATCGCCCACGTCTCCCACACCCCCATCCAGTCCCCCATCCACAACATCACCGATGTGGAGAGCTACAACCACTACTTCGGCTGGTACGGCGGCAAGGTGGAGGACAACGGGCCCTGGCTGGATAACTTCCACAAGGTTCACCCGGAAATCTGCCTGGGCGTCAGCGAGTACGGCTGTGAGGGTATCATCACCTATCACGGCCCCAACCCCGCCTGCAAGGACTACTCCGAGGAGTATCAGGCCCTGTACCATGAGCATATGGCCCAGGTCTTTGACGAGCGTCCCTGGATTTGGTCCAGCCACATCTGGAATATGTTCGACTTCGGCTGCGCGGCCCGGAACGAGGGCGGCGTCGCCGGCCGGAACAACAAGGGCCTGGTCACCATGGACCGCAAGACCCGGAAGGACAGCTTCTATGTCTATCAGGCCTACTGGACCAAGGAGCCCATGGTGCATCTGGCAGGCCGCCGGTATGCCCAGCGGGCCGGCGACACCACGGTGGTGAAGGTCTACTCCAACCAGCCCGAAGTGGCCCTGTACCTGAACGGCGAACTGGTGGAGAAGAAGGAAGGCTACCGTGTCTTCTCCTTCACCGTGGCGCTGAAGGACGGCTTCAACGTGCTGGTGGCCGACGCCGGCGAGGTCAAGGACTCCATGACCCTGGAGAAGGTGGAGCAGGAGCCGGAGATCTACGTCCTGCCCGAAGTGAACGAGCGGGCGGAAGGCGTCGCCAACTGGTTCAAGCAGGTGGGCGATATGGATTTGAAGGCCCCCATGGAGTTCCCCGAAGGCTATTACAGCATTAAGGACACTCTGGAAGAAATTTCTAATAATGAGGAAGCCATGGCGCTGACCTCCAAGGCCATCAAGCTGGCCACCAACTTTGACGTGGCCCCCGGCGTGGGTATGTGGGGCATGATGAAATCCATGTCTCCTGAGAGCATGACCTCTATGATGCCTACAGCCCCCGACGGCTTTATAGAGAGCCTGAACGCGCAGCTCATCAAGATTAAGAAGTAACAGCTTCGGCCTCCCGCCAGACAAGACAACCATTCCTCCCGTCCGCAGCCTCTGCGGGCGGGAGGTTTCTCTTTTTGGCAGAGAAAGCCAACCTTTTTTTCATTTTGGTATTGTAACTTCCCGCAAGATTCGTTATAATAGACAGCAGATACCGGGCCATCAGAAGACGTCGGTCTGCCAGCGCAGCCTTTTTCTGTGTCCCCACTTTCAGGGGGTTGATATTTTGGTAGAATTTACAGCGAATTTGCAGCTTGGCATGAGTGAATCCTCTGAGCTGGATTTGGAGGCCATCACCTTCCGTTACAACTATGAGCAGGAGCTGATGAAGGCCGTCACCGCCGGGGACAGGATCTGGGTGGCCAGCCTGAACGAGAAGTGGAAGGAAAATATACAGTACTGGGACTTTTCCTACCGCATTCCGGAGGACCCGCTCCGGGTCCAGAAGAACAACTTCGTCATCCTGAACTCCCTGATGCGGGTGGCCGCCTACAACGGCGGCCTGCCGCCCCTGTATCTCCACATCATCAGCGAGAAGTACGCCAAGGCCATCGAGCGGGCCTCCTCCCTGGAGGAGCTGGGGCCCTCCATGCACGAGCAGATCACCATGGAATACACCGACGCCGTCCACCGCCTGTCCACCCACGGCCACAGCAAAAAGGTGGTGGAGATTCTGGAGTACATCTCCGCCAACATCCGCTCGGAGCTGTCCCGCAGCAGCATTGCGGAGGCCTTCCACATCTCCTCCAGCCACCTGTCCCAGATTTTCAAGGAGGAGATGGGGATTTCCATCGTCCAGTATATTCAGCGCCAGCGCATTAACCTGGCCACCTACTACTTTGAGCTGGGGGAGACCAACGTCTCCGAGGTGGCCAGTCTGGTGGGCTATACCGACTCCAGCTATTTTACCCGGGTGTTCCGCAAGGTGACGGGGGAATCTCCCAGCGCCTGCCTGGCCGCCCTGCACCGGAAGCCGGCTCAGCCCTCCGGCACAGAAAGGAACGACAACCATGCAGTAGCAGTATGATTTCACCTCGATTTTGGACCGGGCGGGGAAGGACTCCATCGCCGTAGACAAAGGCGTTACCTTCGGCTCCCGGCCCCGCCGGGAGGGCTTCGACTTCCTGCCCATGTGGGTGGCGGACATGAACTTCCCCACCGTCCCCACCATTCAGGAGGCAGTGATTCAGCGGACCCAGCACCCCGCCTTTGGCTACTTCCCCACCTCCCAGGAGTATTATGACAGTATCATCCGCTGGCAGAAGGTGCGCAACGGCGTGGAGGGGCTGGAACAGGAACACATCGGCTATGAAAACGGCGTGCTGGGCTGCGTGGTCTCCGCTTTGCAGGCCTTCACCGCCCCCGGCGACCCGGTACTGCTCCACAGCCCCACCTACATCGGCTTCACCCACTGCATCACGGATAATGGGCGGGAAATCGTTCACTCCCAGCTGAAGCGGGACGGGGACGGCGTCTGGCGCATGGACTATGAGGACATGGACCGGAAGCTGAAGGAGCGGAACATTCACTTTGCGGTGTTCTGCAACCCCCACAACCCCTGCGGCCGGGTTTGGACGCCGGAGGAGATTCAAAAGGCCATGGAGGTCTACCGGGCCAACGACGTGGTGGTGGTGTCCGACGAGATCTGGAGCGACCTGATTCTGGACGGCCACAAGCACACCCCCACCCAGAGCGTCAGCGAGGACGCCAGGCAGCGCACCATCGCCGTCTACGCCCCCAGCAAGACCTTCAACCTGGCGGGGCTCATCGGCTCCTACCATGTCATTTACAACAAGTACCTCCGGGACCGGGTGCGGGCCCAGAGCAGCAAGTGCCACTATAATGCCATGAACGTGCTGTCCATGCATGCCCTGATCGGCGCGTACAAGCCGGAGGGCGAGGTCTGGGTGGACGAGCTGTGCCAGGTGCTGTCCGCCAATGTGGAGCTGATGTACCGCTACCTGAACGATGAGGTGGAGGGGGTCAGCCTGGCCAGGCCGGAGGGCACCTATATGCTGTACCTGGACTGCGAGGGCTGGTGCAGGGCCCACGGCAAGACCCTGGATGAGCTGCTGGACGACGGCTACGAGGTGGGCGTGGGCTGGCAGGACGGCCGCCCCTTCCATCGGCCCTACGCCATCCGCATGAATCTGGCCCTGCCCACCGCACGGGTGGAGGAGGCCATTCGGCGGCTGCGGGAGTACGTATTTTAAAAGGTACTTTCCCGTGGGCGCACTGTAGAAGTTTTTCTGCGGTGCGCCCACTTTTTTTGAGCCATAGTGTCAGAAATCCCCTCTGTTTTCCGACTTAACAGGTGAAAGGCAAAGGAAAGGAGGTCAACCCCATGGAGGACGAAGCCATCATCGCGTTGTACTGGGCCAGGTCGGAGGAGGCCATCTCCGAAACCGACCGGAAATATGGCCGCCTGCTGGCACAGGTGGCCCGAAACATCCTGCAAAACCGGCAGGACGTGGAGGAATGTGTCAACGACAGCTATCTGGGGGCCTGGAACGCCATGCCGCCCCAGCGCCCCGCCCTGCTGCGGAGCTTCCTCTGCCGCATCACCCGGAATCTGGCGCTGGACCGGTCGGACTACCACCACGCCGCAAAGCGCAGCGTCAACTGCACCGCCTCCCTGGAGGAGCTTGACCGGCTGGGGGACGGCCGGGAGAGCGTGGAGGAGGAAGTGCTGCTGGCCCAGCTGATGAACGACTTTTTGGCCGGACTGAAGCCGGAGCAGCGGGTGATCTTCCTGCGGCGGTACTGGTTCTTTCAGCCGGTGAAGGAGATCGCCCGGTTCCTGGGCTGGACGGAAAACCGGGTCAGCGCCAGCCTTTCCCGCACCCGCAGGAAGCTGCGGGACTATCTGGAACAGGAGGGATATACGATATGAACAAGGACGATATGCGCAGGATGCTGGCCCTGGTGGACGACCGGTATCTGGACGAGGCCCAGGACTGGCGGCCTCAGCGCCACCGGTGGCCCCGGTGGGTGGCCCTGGCCGCCTGCCTGTGCCTGGTGGTTGGGCTGGGGGGATTTGCACTCTCCCAATGGCGCGTGGGCGGCGCCAACAGCTCCGGCGGACTTGACAGCTCCGGCGGCTCCGACGACGGCCCCACCAGCTTTAGCAGCTACGCCGGGCCAGTCCTCCAGCTGACCCTGGGGGAGGAAACCGACGCCGTCTCCGCCCGGCGGCAGCTGACCTACGGCCTGACACCGGGCGTCTGGCAGCAGGAGCTGGAGGTGACGGACGGCTACGCCCTGACCAACACCTCGGAGGAGGATGTGACCCTGACGGTGTACTACCCCTTCGTCGGCACCCTGTACGACCTGACCACCCCCTCCCTGACCCTGGACGGGGAGGAACTGGAGGCCGGCGACCCGCTGGTGGGGACGGTGATCTGGCATCAGGGGTCGGAGGGCGACCTGGGCGGCAACTACGCCACGGACTGGGAGGACTATCAGGCCGCCCTGGAGGACGGCAGCTATCTGGAGGAGGCCATCGCCGGGGTGGGAGAACTCACCGGCACGGTGACGGTTTACTGGCTGCAAAATGCGGACTGCTCCGCCGCGGAGGGGGAGAACCCCACCCTCCAGTTCTCCGCCACCATTGACCCGGAAGTCACCGCCTGCTTCTCCTACGGCATGAACGGCAGCCGGTGGAACGACGAAACCGGCACCTTCGGCTCCAGCTTCTCGGTGGACGAGGATGATTTGACCAACGGCAGCCTTCACTGCGTCATCCTCTGGGGGGAGGACGTGACGGACTACACCCTCCAGGGCTACGAGAACGGGGGCTGCGACAAGGGTATGGAGACGGAGGTCACCGCCGCCGTCCTCCGGGAGGAGACCACCTGGGCCGAGCTGCTCCCCCGGCTGCTGGAGGACTATTTCAGCCGGGACCCGCTGGAAAGTGACGCCACGGAGGAGATGGTGGCGGAGGCCGCGGCCCAGTGGATTACAGAGAACCGCTGGGCGGTGGGTATGCTGGACTACGACGGCATAAGCGAAATCCTCAGCGGAGCGCGGGTGTTCTGGCTGGAGGCGGAGGTCACGGTTCCTGCCGGGGAGACGGTAACGCTGGAGGCCCACCTGACCCAGACCGCCAGCTACAACTACACGGACTACTCCGACAGCCTCTTGGGCTTTGACCTGCTGCTGGGGGCAGGCAGCAGCCTGACCGTCACCGAGACCGCCGTCACCCTGGTCACCCTGGACGATGACCAGGACTGGGACATTTACGCCCAGAACTACGGGTTCGACCCGGAGAATGGCGTCTCCACCGTCACGCTGGAGGGGGAGGAAATTCACTACTATCTGGAATTGAATCCGTAAAAATAACACGCTGTTATAGCAGACGCGCCTGCTATAACAGCGTTTCTCTTTTTCAGTAATCCACCTTCATCAGGCACAGCCCCTCCGGCGGGGCGGTAGGCCCGGCCTGGCTGCGGTCCCTGGCCGCCAGAATCTCCCCCACCCGCTCCGGGGGGAGATTGCCATAGCCCACCTCCAGCAGGGTGCCCACCATGATCCGCACCATGTATTGCAAAAAGCCGCTGCCGTGGAAGGTGAAGGTGAGGTAGCCCCCGGTTCGCACAATGTCGATGGAGTCCACCCGGCGGACGGTGGACTTTTTCATCTTCGGGTTGCCACAGAAGCTCTTGAAGTCGTGCTCCCCCATCAGGTAAGCCGCCCCCCGGCCCATGGCCGCCTCGTCCGCGGGCTGCTCCAGCCGGGCGACGTAGCGCCGGTCGAAGATGGGCTTCATGGGGCCGTCATAGCAGGTGTAGCGGTAGGTCTTGCCCACCGCCTTGTACCGGGCGTGGAACCGCTCCGCCGCCGGGCGCACCTCCCGCACCCCGATGTCCTCCGGCAGGTAGCGGTTCAGGTAGTCCCGCAGCTCCTCCGGCGTCAGCGCCGTGTCCAGCCAGACGTTGGCCACCATCCCCCGGGCGTGTACCCCGGCGTCCGTCCGGCCTGCGCCGATGACCTCCACCGGCGCCCCGGCCAGCCGCTCCAGCACCCCTTCCAGCTTCCCCTGGATGGTGGGCAGGCCCGGCTTGCTCTCCCAGCCGTGGTACCGGGTGCCGTCATAGAGGATGGTCAGCTTGTAGTTCTGTCTCATAAGAAGCTCCTTTCCTTTTCCGGCTGCTTCTGGTATAATAAAGCAGTATAGCACAAAACCGGCAAAGTTGTAAGCGTTTTTTCGGAAGGAGATACTTATGGATATTGCTATTTTCGTTCTGCTGGCAGCAGTCCTGGCGGTGCAGGGAGTGACGCTGTACCAGCTCCTCGCCGCCCAGCGGCAGGCCGGGGACACCGCCAAACTGGAGCAGGCCCTCCAGGCGTCGGAGGAGCGGCAGCAGAAACAGCTCGCCGCCCTGAAGGAGGACCTTCACATGACCCTCCAGAGCCTCTCCACCATGGGTCAGGACGCCACCGCCCGCCAGCTGGTGCAGATGGAGCAGCGGCTGCAAACCCTGGAGTCCACCAACGAGGCCAAGCTGGAGGCCATCCGCCAGACCATGAACCAGAGCCTGGAGCGCCAGCGGCAGGAGAACAGCCGGAAGCTGGACGAGATTCGGGGCACCGTGGACGAGCGGCTGCAAACCACCCTGGAAAAGCGCATCGCGGAGTCCTTCCAGTCTGTCAGCGCCCAGCTGGAACAGGTCTACAAGGGCCTGGGGGAGATGAAGACCCTGGCCAGCGACGTGGGCGGCCTGAAACAGGTGCTGTCCGGCGTCAAGACCCGCGGCATCCTGGGGGAGGTGCAGCTGGAGGGGATTCTGCGGGAAATTTTGGCCCCGGAACAGTACGACACCAACGTGGCCACCATCCCCGGCAGCAGCAACCGGGTGGAGTTCGCCATCCGCCTGCCCGGTCAGGAGGATGGCAGCGTGGTCTACCTGCCCATCGACTCCAAGTTCCCCGGCGACCGGTACGCCCAGCTCCAGGACGCCCAGGCCACCGGCGACAAGGCCCAAATCGCCGCCGCCTACAAGGCGCTGGAAACCGTCCTCCGCAGCGAGGCAAAGGACATCCGGGACAAGTACCTGGAGGAGCCGTATACCACCAACTTCGGCATCATGTTCCTGCCCTTCGAGGGGCTGTATGCCGAGGCGGTGAACCGGGGCATGGTGGAGGTCCTGCAGCGGGAGTACCACGTCAACATCGCAGGCCCCAGCACCATGGCGGCGCTGCTGAACTCGCTGCAAATGGGCTTCCACACCCTGGCCATCCAGAAGCGGAGCAGCGAGGTCTGGGCAGTGCTGGGGGAGGTCAAGACGGAGTTCGGCAAGTTCGAGGACGGCCTGCTGAAAATGCAGAAGCACCTGAACCAGACCTCCAGCGACCTGGACTCCCTCATCACCACCCGCACCAGAGCCATCAACCGCAAACTGCGGGATGTGCAGGCGCTGGACAGCGTGAGCGCGGGGGAGGATACTGCCGGTTGAGGGCAACGTCATCAATTTGAGGATCAAATTTTGCTTTCCCAAAGAAAGATGCGTTTCCGCATTAAAAATCAGATTAGCACGAACAATGGAAAACCAGAAAGTTCCCCAGCCTCCATCGGCGGCAGCTTTGGTGCCTTTCAAGTTACATCGTCTCTAGCGGAATAGACCACCTATAGATTGGATAGTGCAAAGCCCAGCGGGATACGGGGAGATTCTTAAGAGGGGGGCCACAGGTCCCCCTCTTAAGCCGCCTTCTTTCCCCCATTTCTTGGCGGAGCAAGAAATGGGGCCCCCGGAGGGAAACCACCTGTTTCCTTTCTCAATCCTTGTCTAAGGAGAGAAACCTCTCAAAATTGACACCATTCCCCGTAAAAAAGCGCTGCCATGAGGAACAACGCCCCATGGCAGCGCATTTTTTTTGCGTTCGTGCCCCGTCACACATACCCGTACAGCCCCCGGACGGACACCTCTCCGGAGGTGATTGTGCGCCGTGCGCCGTCCGGCATCCGCACCACCAGACCGAACTGCTCGTCCACGTCCTCGGCGAAGGCCGGCTCCACCCTGCCGTCCGGGTGCAGCAGCTGCACCTCTTTGCCCAGGGTCAGGCAGCGGCGGCGGTAGCGTTCCAGATAGTCGCCCCCGCCGGACAGCCAGTCGGCATACATCCGGTCCAGGGCGTTGATGACCTCCGCCGCCAGCCGTCCCCGGCGCACCGGCTCCCCCTTCATCATGGCCAGAGACCCGGCCATGGAGCGAATGTCCTCCGGGAAGTCCTCCTCCCGCTGGTTCACGTTGATGCCGATGCCGGTGACGATGGAGCGGAGGGTCACGGTCTCGCTCTCCAGCATCATCTCCGTCAGGACGCCGCAGACCTTCCGGTTCTGAATCACAATGTCGTTGGTCCACTTGATTTCCGGCTGCAAACCGGTGGCCGCCTCGATGCCCTCGCAGACCGCCACCGCCACATAGGCCGTCAGGTTCAGGGCCTTGGCAGGCTCCACGTCGGGCCGGAGCAGGGCGCTGAGGTAGACCCCCACGTCCCCCGGAGACTGGAAGGTGCGGCCCCGCCGCCCCCGGCCGCCGGTCTGCTGATTCGCCACCGCCACCGTGCCGCCGGGAAGGTGCTCCTCCTCCCGCTTCAGGTAGTTGTTGGTGGAGTCGATGGACTGGAACACCAGCAGCTTGCGCCCCACATGGTCGGTGTTCAGCCAGGGCAGAATCTCCCCCTCCGTCAGAGAGTCCGGCGCGGCGCACAGGCAGTAGCCCCGGTTGGTGACGGAGCGAATCTCATACCCCTCTTCCCGGAGGGAGCCCACTGCCTTGGACACCGCCGCCCGGCTGATGCCCAGCCGCTGACTGATGGCCTCGCCGGAGACGAATGTGCCTGCGTTCTTTTGCAGAATGGCGAGAATTTTCTGTTTGTTCATGGGAACCTCCCGGTTAGTGGGTAGTAGCCAGTGGCTAGTGGCTGGCCGCTCAGCGGCCAGCCCCAAAAGAGAGCAGCACACGCTCCGGATGGGAACGTATGCCGCTCTGCATCCAGGGAACCCCTGAACAAATGAACTTCGGCGCCTTGCGGTAAATTTGCGCCATAAATGCGTTGCAACCGCTTGAAATCCGTCAGGATTCCTGCGCGCTTGCGCCTTTTTCTGACGCAAATTTCCTCGCAATTCGCTCTCGTCCATTTATTCAGAGGTTCCCTATAGCAACCATCAAAAAACGTGTCACACTTGACAGCGGGTGTATAACAGA
>JAJQBL010000155.1 GCA_021203325.1 Clostridiales bacterium
GCCGGGGGCCGCCCCCCTGGAACAGCCCGGAAAGGCCGCCGCCCCCCAGCAGCCGCCCCAGAAGGCCGCCCAGGCCCTCTCCCCCCTGCTTCGGCGGGGCGTCGCTGTCCCGGTTTGGGGCGTCCTCCACCGGTATAAATTCCTCGTTGGGAATATAACGGTTATACATGATGCTCCTCCCGAAACAGTCCGAAGGCCGTCTGAATCACCCGGGAGATGCGGGTGATTTGCAGGGCCTTTTCCACCTTCTCCTGCCGCTCCGGCCGGAGGAAGGGGCGCATGGCGCTCAGCAGCGCCGCCTTTTCGTCCTCTCCGCGGGTATATGCCTGATAGAGGGCGGACAGTTTGGTGAGCATGGAGGGGTCCAGCCCCTGCAGGAGGGACAGCATATCCCCCGCCTGCCCCACCGGCCCCGCCTGACTGGGCCGGGCCGGTGTTTCCTGGGCCTGAGGCGGCTCCTCCCGGGCGGAGGGCTCCCCGCCGGGCTTGCCGGAGATGGAGTTGGCCAGCGCCATGATCTGTCCCATGGTTTCCGGTGAAGAGAGGATGGTATTCAGCTTTTCTTCAAAATCCTCCACGGGTCAGACCTCCCTTCGGTCAGCGGCGATTCAGCTTCCGCTCCATCTGCTCCAGCGCGGCGGCCCCGTCTTTGGTGCTGCCCAGGCCGGACAGCATGGCGCTGAGACGGCTGGTATCGCCCCCCTTGGCCTGCCGGGCCGCCTCCTGGAGGGCCGCCCCGTTCTGGGCGGACAGCACGGACAGCAGCTGCCTGGTCTCCGGCGAGCCCAGCAGCTCTTTCAGCGCGGCGGCATCCCCCATCAGCGACGCCGCCTCCGGCGTGTCAAGGACGTTCTTCGGTTCCTGCTTCATGATGATAACCTCCCCCGCGTCCTGGGACGCTTCTGTCAGCGTTCTTCCCGGGGCGGGCCGCATCCCGGCCATCCCCGTTCAGACCAATCTATGCACAGGAAAGGTAAAACGTGACCTCCATGAAAATTCTTGTCTGTTCCGATTCCCACGGCCGGGTGTCCAACCTGTGCCGCCTGGCGGAGCGGGAGCAGCCCGACCTGGTGTTCCACCTGGGGGACACGGTGCGGGACGGCTACAATTTGCACCTGGCCTGTCCCGACCTCCCCATTGAGCAGGTGGCCGGGAACTGCGATTATGCCGGCCAGGCCCCATTGGAGAAAACCCTCCTGCTGGAGGGGTGCAGATTCGTCCTCTGCCACGGCCATATGTATTCCGTCAAACAGGGCTACCGCTGCCTGGCCCAGCGGGGCAGGGAGGCCCAGGCGGACATGATCCTCTGCGGCCACACCCACCGGCCCTGGCACGATACTTACGGTTCCCTGCAGGTGTGCAACCCCGGCACAGTGGGCATGGGCCCCGACCCCACCTACGGGATTCTGACCGCGGAGCGGGGCATGGCCACCTTCACCATCAAACACGTTTTCTAAGGAGGAAACCGCCATGCTGCTTACCATCGACGTGGGCAACACCAATATGGTGTTTGGCGTCTTTCAGAACGGACGGCTCACCAACAGCTTCCGCCTCGTCACCGGCGCCACCCGTACCTCGGACGAGATCGGCCTCCAGGTGCGGGAATGCTTCCAGTGCTTCGGCCTGGAGGTCAGCGAGGTGGAGGATGTCATCATCTGCTCCGTGGTGCCCCGCATCATGCGCTCGCTGAACAACGCCGTCATCAAGTATTTTAACCGCACCCCCATCGTCATCAATCAGGATGTCAGCGCGGGCCTGCGCTACAGCGAGGGCTGCCAGTGGCGCTCCCACGGTGCGGACCGCAGCGTGGCCTGCGTCTCCGCCCTGGAGAAGTACGGCGCCCCCCTCATCGTCCTGGACTTCGGCACCGCCACCACCGTGGACTGCATGGACCGGGACGGGGTCTACCAGGGGGGCAGCATCCTGGCGGGCATCCAGATCTCCATGAACGCCCTTATCAGCGGCACGGCTCAGCTGCCCCAGGTGGAGCTGCAGGTGCCGGAAACCGTCCTCAGCAAGGACACCGTCAGCCAGATTCAGACCGGCGTGATGCAGGGCTACATCGGCGCCATGGAGCGGCTGATTGCCCGCAGTAGGGCGGAGCTGGACAGCGAGGAGGATCGGGTGAAGGTGGTGGCCACCGGCGGCCTGGCCCGGCTCATCGCCGCCAACTCCACCCTCATTGACGTGGTGGACGGCAACCTGATTCCCGACGGACTGTTCAGCATTTATCAGCGGTACCGCAAGCAGAGCGGCGCAGCCCGGTAACCCATAACACCCCGCCCTCCAACCGGAAGGCGGGGCCTCTCTTTGCGGTGCAGAGGTTTGCCGGGGCAGACCGGCCTGCCAGGCTACGGCCTGCCGGCCGCCCGGCCGGTCAGGGCCGCCCCGGCCCCGGAGGGGCGCTGACTCAGCAGCCGCCGCAGCCACAGCCGCCGTTGCAGCAGCCGCAGTTGCCGCCCCAGCCGCCGCAGCAGCAGAACAGGATAATAATGAGAATCAGAATCCAGCAGCAACCGCCGCCGCAACCACAACCGTTATTGCATCCCATAGAAAAGTACCTCCTAAGATAAAATGTAAGGCACAGGCAGGCGCCTGTTCCCTGCGGCGGGTGTCGTTTCCCGCTCACAGTTTATCTTATGCCTTTGGGGGAAAAGGGTGCCTGGGGCAGGGCAGGGCATCTGCATTGCTGGTCTTGTAAGAAGTTTTCAGCTCTTGACACACGTATAGAATACGTGTATAATAAAAATGCTAAGAGGGGGAATGGCAATGCGATACAGTGAGCTGGAAAAGAAACTGAAAAAGGCAGGCTGCACAGTGCTCCGCGAGGGCGCAAACCACTGCATCTGGTTTAGCCCCGTCACAGGGAAGCAGTTCCCTGTCAGCCGCCACAAAACGGAAGAAATTCCCACGGGAACGCTGAAATCAATCCTGCGGGATGCGGGACTGTGAAGCCACGCTCAGACCTGAAAGGGAGGTTATCTGAAATGGCAAAATACGCATATCCGGCGATTTTTACCCAGGAGGCGGAGGGCTACAGCATCCGTTTCCCGGACCTGGAAGGCTGTTATACCAGCGCCGCCGATGTGAACGAAGGCATTGATATGGCGCAGGATGTTCTGTGTCTGACCCTGTACTGGATGGAAAAGGACGGCAAGGACATTCCCGCACCCTCCGGGGTGAATGATGTCCGGCACGACAGCAACGAATTTGTCTCGCTGGTGGGCTGCGACACCGATTGGTACCGTCGGTTCTATGACAGCAAGGCCGTCAAAAAGACGCTGACCATTCCCAGCTGGCTGAATGACCTGGCGGAAAGCAGCGGCATCAACTTTTCCGGCGTCCTCCAGGAAGCGCTGAAAGAAAAACTGAACATCGGATGATGCGTTCCCGCCCTTCCCCCGCCCCCCCGGGGGGGGCCGCCTGCCGCCGCCGCTCCGTCCCGCCCGCCCGAACGAAAAGTGTCCGGAATCCCGACCGGCAGCCTGACGGAAATTTCGGGAATCGCCGTTTCGTAATATTTACAAACCGTTCACATAAGTTGTGAAAAATGGCACTTGTAAAGTGCAGCCGGATACGTTACAATAAGCTTCGGACACAGTGCGGCCCTCTGCCGCATCGTTTGCCCCCATTTGTCTGGCAGCCGCGCCTGCCGAAGCGTTGGGCGGCAGGCTGTCCTTCTATTTTTCAAAATGTCAAGGTGAAAAAAAGATGAGCCTTAGAATCGGTATTGACATCGGCTCCACCACCGTCAAGGTGGTGGTGCTGGATGAAGCGAACAAGCTTTTGTTCCGCTCCTACGAGCGGCACTTCTCCAAAGTGCGGGAAAAGACCTGCGAGATTCTGGAGCGGCCGGAGGTCTATTCCCTCCTGACCGGGCAGCAGGTCCATATGGTCATCACCGGCTCCGCCGGTCTGGGCGTGTCCAAGGCCAGCGGCGTGGACTTCGTTCAGGAGGTCTACGCCACCGCCGCCGCTGTGGACACCTTCATCCCCGGCACCGACGCCGTCATTGAGTTGGGGGGCGAGGACGCCAAGATCATCTTCTTCGGCGGGGCCCTGGAGGAGCGGATGAACGGCTCCTGCGCCGGGGGCACCGGTGCCTTTATCGACCAGATGGCCACGCTGATGAACGTTTCGGCGGACGAGCTGGATCGGCTCTCCCTGAAGCATGAGAAAATCTACCCCATCGCCTCCCGCTGCGGCGTGTTCGCCAAGAGCGACATCCAGCCCATCCTGAACCAGGGCGGCCGGAAGGAAGACGTGGCGGCCTCCATTTTCCAGGCGGTGGTGGATCAGACCATCGCCGGACTGACCCAGGGCCGGGAGCTGAAGGGCAAGATCGTCTTTCTGGGCGGCCCCCTCCACTTCCTGATGGGCCTGCGGGAGCGGTTCGTGGAGACCCTCCAGCTGGACGAAGAACACGCCATCTTCCCGGAGGACGGCGACTGCTTCGCCGCCATCGGCGCGGCCCTCTGCGCCACCGACTATGAAGTCCACCTGTTTGACGAGCAGCTGAAAAAGCTGGAGGAGTCCCAAAACGCCGTCTCCAGCGTAGACACCGCCCCTGTCCTCTTTGCGAGCCAGGAGGAGTATGACGCCTTCTGTCAGCGGCACAACAGCCAGCATCCCCCGATGTACGACATCGCCACCTATTCCGGCGACGCTTACCTGGGCATCGACGCAGGCTCCACCACCACCAAGCTGGCCCTCATCGCCCCGGACGGCGGACTGCTGTACACCTACTACCACTCCAACATGGGCAACCCGGTGTCCATCGTCCGGCAGGAGCTGACCAGGCTCTATGAGCTGATGGGTGACCGCATCACCATCAAGGGCAGCGCTGTCACCGGCTACGGCGAGGACTTAATTAAGAACGCCTTCCGCTGCGACCTGGGGCTGGTGGAGACCATGGCCCACTACAACGCCGCCGCCCACTTCAACCCGGAGGTGGACTTCATCATCGACATCGGCGGCCAGGACATGAAGTGCTTCAAAATCCGCAACGGCGCGGTGGACTCCATCATGCTGAACGAGGCCTGTTCCTCCGGCTGCGGCTCCTTCATCGAGACCTTCGCCCGGGCATTGGGCTATGACATTGCCGACTTCGCCAAGCTGGGCCTCTTCACCAAAAAGCCGGTGAACCTGGGCTCCCGCTGCACCGTGTTTATGAACTCCTCCGTGAAGCAGGCCCAGAAGGACGGGGCCAGCGTGGAGGATATCTCCGCCGGCCTCTCCATCTCCATCGTGAAGAACGCCATCTACAAGGTGCTGCGGATGTCCTCCGCCGACGACCTGGGCCAGCACATCGTGGTTCAGGGCGGCACCTTCTACAATGACGCCGTTCTCCGGGCCTTTGAGCAGGAGCTGGGCCGGGAGGTCATCCGTCCCACCATCGCCGGCATTATGGGGGCCTTCGGCGCGGCTCTGGCGGCGAAGAAGCTGGCCCTGGAGAAGAGCAACATCCTCTCCGCCGAGGAATTGCAGCACTTCCAGCACACCGCCAAGCCCGTCACCTGCAACGGCTGCACCAACCACTGCTCCCTGACGGTGAACACCTTTGACGGCGGCCGCCGGTTCATCTCCGGCAACCGCTGCTCCAAGCCCCTGGGCGGCAAGAAGGTGCAGAACCCCGACCTGATGAAGTGGAAGTATGAAAAGCTTCGCACCATGCAGGGCAAGGGTTCGGGCACCGGCGTCCGGGGCCGCATCGGCATCCCCTTCGGGCTGAATATGTACGAAAACCTGCCCTTCTGGTACGCCCTGCTCACTAGCCTGAACTTTGAGGTGGTGCTGTCCCCGGAGTCCAGCCGGAAGCTGTACATCAAGGGCCAGCGCACCATCCCCTCCGACACGGTGTGCTATCCCGCCAAGCTGCTCCACGGCCATGTGCTGGCCCTGCTGGAGGAGGGCGTGGACGCCATCCTCTACCCCTGCATGAGCTACAACTTCGACGAGGGCACCAGCGACAATAACTACAACTGCCCCGTGGTGGCCTACTACCCCGACCTGCTGGCGGCCAACATCCCCCAGCTGAAGGACACCCGGTTCTATCACCCCTACTTCGGCCTCCATCGGCCCAAGGACTTTGAAAAGCACGCCTCGGACTTCTTCCTGCAGGAGTTTGACGTGCCCAAGAAGGAGACGATGGCCGCCGTGCGGAAGGCGTACCAGGCCTATGACGACTACAAGAACGAGGTGCGGGGCACCGGCCGGGAGTACATCGCCTACGCCCGGAAGCATGATATGCCCATCATGGTGGTGGCCGGACGGCCCTACCACATGGACCCGGAGATCAACCACGGCATCAACGACCTGATCGCCGGTTTCAACTTCGTCCTCATCACCGAGGACGCGGTGGCCTACCATATGGATAAGCAGCCCCGCACCGTGCTGAACCAGTGGACCTACCACTCCAGAATGTACAACGCCGCCCGCTACGTCTGCACCCAGGACGATATGCAGCTCATTCAGCTGGTGTCCTTCGGCTGCGGCGTGGACGCCATCACCACCGATGAGATGCGCTCCATCCTGGAGGACGGCGGAAAGCTGTACACCCAGCTGAAAATCGACGACATCTCCAACCTGGGCGCGGTGAAGATTCGTGTTCGCTCCCTGATTGCGGCCATGGAGGCCCGGGACAGCGAGCAATCGGAGGCCCAGGCCAGGTCAGCGGCCGTCTAACGAAACCTCCGCGCCAACGCCGGGGTACTGTCCCCCGGCGGGCGCATCCAAGGAAAGGATTTACCAAACATGGCAGAACTTGTATACAACGAGCAGGGCCGCCTCCTCTTCACCAAGGAGATGAAGGAGGAGTACACCATTCTGATGCCCCAGATGCTGCCCATTCACTTCAGCATGTTCCGCAAGCTGCTGGAGCTGGAGGGCTACCATGTGGAC
Source organism: Clostridiales bacterium (assembly GCA_021203325.1). Lineage (GTDB taxonomy): Bacteria > Bacillota > Clostridia > Oscillospirales > Oscillospiraceae > Onthomonas. The sequence goes on from JAJQBL010000155.1 coordinate 6,901, forward strand.
CAGCTGAACAACGACAGCCGGAACGTGGTGGACGAGGGGCTGAAATACGTCCACAACGACACCTGCTACCCCGCCCTGCTGGTGGTGGGCCAGTTTATGGACGCCATCAAAAACGGCGGCTACGACCCCCATAAGGTGGCCCTGTTCATCACCCAGACCGGCGGCGGCTGCCGGGCCTCCAACTACATCCACCTGCTCCGCAAGGCGCTGAAAAAGGCGGGGATGGACTATATCCCCGTCATCTCCGTCAGCTTCGGGCTGGAGTCCAACCCCGGCTTCTCCCTGACCATTCCGCTGATTCAGAAGCTGATTTACGGCATGATGTACGGCGACATCATCATGAACGTGGCCAACCAGGTGCGCCCCTACGAGCTGAATCGGGGGGACACCGACAAAATGGTCACCACCTGGGTGGACCGGCTGGTGGACCGCTTCACCCGGGGCCAGGGCATGAGCCGGAAGGCCATGCGTCAGGGCTTTGACGAGATCATCGCCGACTTCGCCGCCATCCCGGTGGATTTGAGCCAGGAGAAGATCCGCGTCGGCGTGGTGGGGGAGATCTATGTGAAATTCTCCGCTCTGGGCAACAACCACCTGGAGGAGTTCCTCCTGTCCGAGGGGACGGAGCCGGTGGTGCCCGGCCTGACCGACTTTATGATCTTCAAAATCTTCAACCGGGTCACTGACTGCAACATCTACGGCGGCTCCTTCGCCAAGAAGGAGGTCTGCACCTTCTTCATGGGGTACATCGAAAAGTGCCAGCACGACATGATCGACGCTTTGGAGAAGTCCGGCCGCTTCCGCGCCCCCGGCGACTTCGCCCAGCTGCGGGAGCTGGCCAAGGACTATCTGGGCGAGGGCTGTAAGATGGGGGAGGGCTGGCTGCTCACCGCCGAAATGCTGGAGCTGATCCACTCCGGCACCAACAACATCGTCTGCACCCAGCCCTTCGGCTGCCTGCCCAACCACATCGTGGGCAAGGGCATGATCCGCGCATTGAAGGACAACTATCCGGAGTCCAACATCGTGGCCATCGACTACGACCCCTCCGCCACCAAAATCAACCAGGAGAACCGCATCAAGCTGATGCTGGCCAACGGCAAGGCCATGGCCAAGAAGCGGCAGGCCGCCGCCGTCTGAGTTGTCATTTATCGTCCGAACCGGCGCCCCGCTGTGCGGGGCGCCGGTTTTGCAAGTTCAACGGTACAATCTTGCATTTTGAGGGCAGAGCAAGCCCCGCCCTCTCCCGTCTGGGCTGATACCGGTTCCCCAAAAAAACGCCTGCCACCCGGCCGGGTGACAGGCGTTGTATGTTGTGTCAGATCATCCGCCCCAACCGGGCCGTCCAGACGGGGACGGAGGCGGGGTTGCCCTGCGCTTCCGCGCTGTAGGGCAGGGCCGGATCAATACCGGTGATAGTTGCGCTCGTTGCGGTAGGCCAGGGCATCAAAGGCGTCCTGATGCCGGCCGGCAAATTCGGTGAAGCGCTCAGCAAGGGTCTTTTTCTGCTTGGTTTCCATCGTTTTCATGTTCGTTCACTCCTTACAAATAGGGACGGTTCAGCGGATGCTGCGGCTGTAGGCGTCAAACGCCCGGCCGATTTCGGGGTGCTTCTCCAGATAGTCGCAAAAACGCTCCATCAGGTTCTTCTTTTCGTTATATTCACGGTTTTTCATCATTATTTACTCCTTTTATGAGATGGGTTTGGTTTGGGTTGGGAACGCCGCCGCTCAGTGCTGGCAGTAGTTCCACTCGTCAAAGTAGCGCAGAGCCTCGAAAAAGTTGGGATGGCGCTCTACAAAGCTGCCCTTCTTCTGGGCGGTCTGCTTCTGTTCACGGTTTTTCATCACAATTTACTCCTTATATGATGCTGTCTGTCGGGTTCCTCCGCGGGGGGCGGCTGCTCCTGGCCTCAAGCCGTCTATAGGGTACCGACGGCTCCGGCTGATACGGTGCTGCGCCGGGCGCATCCCCGCTGCACGGTGCTCGATGACGAAGCGCTGTAGTTCTATCTGCTGCGGCGGGTTCAATACCTCGGAAAGGTCCGCCAGTTATAGAGGGCAAGCGCATCACCGATTTCCGGCAAATGCTTCTCCATGTAGCTGGAAAAGCGGCCTGCAAAGCCATGCTTCTGCTTCTTGTCACGAATCTCCATCATGCGTCACTCCTTTAAGTTCCGATTCGGCCATCTGCGACTGCGCTGTGGCCGTTGGGTTTTTGTTACCGTGTACCCTTACGGTGATTATAGTATAGCACGGCCCCCCGCCTGGGAAAAGGTACCTGATTATCCTCTTTTAGGTCGATATTGACTTTTTTGCATGAGTCATACATAGATTATTCATTTTTGCCGCCGCAAAGACGGCCCATGGCTGCACGTTTTCGCCGTTGATGTGCGTGAAAACACGTTCTCCTGTTCCGGCGGCGTCCTGCCCCCTGTGCCGGCAAACGGAAAACCAGGACCGCCCAAAGGGCGATCCTGGTTCCCGAAGAAAAAGAAGAAGAAAAAAGGGGAAAACGCAAATCTATATGGAAACGGGCGGCGGATAAGGGGCATCCCCGCCCCGGTTGGCCCTCTCCCGACGGAGCCGCCCTCAGGCGGCCCCGCCTTTGAAAAAGAGGAAAAAAATGAAGAACGCAAGGTTAACGGGCCAGCCCGGCCCATCTGGGCTGGTCGCTGCGCTGTCCTGCCCGCCGCACCCGGAGGGGGCTGACGGAGGCAGAAAGGATGCGATACTCAGCGCACATAACGGTAATCGTCGGTGCGGGGGGTCGCGTCGCAGTAGACATCGTCCATCAGACGGTCAGTCAAAGCTACTTTCTTGCCAAAGAGAGGCAGCTTCTGGTTGTGATTCTTTTTCATAATACTCATAACTCCTTTATCCTGAATTCTGTTGGCGCGCTGCCTGAGCGGGAGCAGGTGCGTCTCCACACTGCTGCCCCTGCCCACCGGAACCCCGGCTGGCACCGCGCACGTTAGCAGTTGCCGTCCGGAACCTTTTTCCTTGTCTCATCCGGTTCCTTTCAGCATCCTAATGATACCACGGCCGTTCCTTTCTGCCAAGGCAGGTTATTAGCCTTTTTATGGTCAATATTGACTTTTGAAAAGAAACGGGTGAATTTTCGCGTTTTTCTGAGCGATTTTCTATAAGATTTCAGAAAGCAGGCTGACGCTGCCCCGTTCAGGCTGCCCGTCCCAGCATCAACTGTCGGTCAGTTGACATTTTCTGTCAGCTATGGTAGTATCTTTTTAGGAAAGGAGGCTGCCCTGATGGATCACTACTTCCACGAAAACCTGAAGGAAGCGGGGGAAAACGGTTTTAAGATCGATTTTTTGGAAGGAACCCCGTTCTATTATCCCGCACACTGGCACTACGCGCTGGAGCTTCTGTTCTGCACGAAAGGATTTATTTTCGTGAAGGTGGGGGACGGAGAGTCCATGACGGCCCACACCCAGCAGACGTTCCTGCTGAACACCATGACCATCCACGAATCCTGGAGCCATGAGGCGTACGAGGGCTTCTGCGTCCACCTCTTCCCGGACGACATGAAGCGGTACGTCTCCACCTTTGACAAACTGCGCTTTTCCCTTTCCTTTTCCTCCAACGATTTGGAGCGGGCCAAGGCCATGAGCCGCATCAACGCCAACATGATGCAGATCGCCCTGCTGCACAAGGAGCAGCCGGAGGGTTATCTGCTGGAGTGCGCCGCCCTGGTCTACAGCACCACACAGGTTCTGGTGCAGCACTTCTCCCACCCCCTGGTGGAGGAGGAGGTCAAGACCGCCCAGACCGGCATCGCCCGGCTGAAGCCCCTGCTGGATTACATCGACCTCCATCACGCGGAGGAGCTGACCCTGGACGGGGCGGCGGACTATATGGGGGTCACCAAGGAGTACTTCTGTCGGCTGTTCAAGAAGAACATGGGGGTCTCTCTGACCCGGTATGTGAACAGCGTCCGCATCGCCCACATCTGCGAGGAGATGAAATATTCTGACCTGAACATCTCCGAGCTGGCGGAAAAGCATGGCTTCGCCAACATCAAGCTGATGAACCAGATGTTCCGGGAGCTCTACGGCTGCACGCCCTCCCAGAAGCGGAAGGAACTGACCTCCTCCAAGTAAAGCCGGACACAACAAAGCCCGCCCCGGTTTTTGCCGGGGCGGGCATAACACGCAGATGCGTGGAATCGTTGGTCTGCCACCAGCTCCGGGCATTGCCGGAATGGTGGGCAGTAAGTGCGGGTCGCGGGCCAGCTCTTGGAGCAGGCGCTGCAGTTCCTCTGTGTATCCTTATGGTACCACAGGGCGGGAGGCGAATGTTGAAGAATCTGCAACCGGAGTGTGAAGAAATTTTAAACTGTTTTGCGAAATGATTTTAAAAGCCCGCTTCCGGTTCGGCAGAAAGCGGAATGCCTGCCCCGGCCAAACCGGTCACCGCAACACCAGGAAGGATTGCGGCTCCAGCCGGATCGTGCCATCCTCCGCCGCACCCCCGCCGATGGAAAAGAGGATTTGCCGCGTCCCTCCGTCCACCGACGCCTCCACGGCCTCCGCTGAGGGATTCAGCGCCAGCAGCAGCGCACCTCTGCGGTACAGGAACAGCTGCTGCCCCTGCCGGGCATTCACCACCTCAAAGTCTGCGTCCGCCTGTAGATCCGTCTCCCTGTGCCGGAGGGCCAGCAGCGCCCGGACGGTGTGGAGCAGGGAATCCGGGTCGGCCTCCTGCGCTGCGACGCTGGGGGCGGCGGCAGAGGTATCCACCGGAAGGTACAGCGCGTCTGCCGGGGCGGTGGAGAACCCGGCATTCCGCCCGTTCGTCCACTGCATGGGCGTGCGGGAACCGGTGCGGAAATAGCCTCCCTCTTTTGTGGGGAGGGTTTGGTACCGCATCCCGATTTCGTCGCCGTAGTACAGGAACGGCGCACCCGGCATAGTGAAGAGGAATGCGTAGGCCAGCTTTAGCTCCTGCTGGGTCAGGTTGTACCTGGGACGCACTGTGTCATGGTTGCAGGTGATGAGGCAGTAATAGCCGTCTTCCCTGGTCGCCAGGTAATTGGGCAGATACTCTGCCAGGAAGCGGGTCATGTCCCCGTGGCCGTCCTGTTTGAAAAAGGTATGATCTTCATTTCGGGGATTCTCCACCCTGCCGTAATCCCGCATGAGGGCGTTATACCCGTTGCCTGGCGCATCCAGGTAGAAATCCATGTGGAACCCCGCCTTCAATGACCGCACCGGGTCGCCCCATTCGGCGAGGATGGCGGCTTCCGGGTACTCCTTGTCCAGCATTGCCCGCACGTTTCGCCAGATTGCGCAGGTACCGTTTTTTTCCGCGTCGTCGTTCTTCACAAGTGACATGGCCATGTCCACCCGAAAACCGTCGCACCCGTGATCCAGCCAGAAACGCATGACGTCTTTCATAGCCTCCCGGGTGGCGATGCAGGACGGGTGGTCTGTGGGGAGTTGCCAGTCCTCTTCACAGCGGAGGAAGCCGTAGTTCAGCGCGGGTTGGCACTTGAAGAAGTTCAGCAGATAGGTGCCGTTCCGCTCACACTCCCCGCCGATGTAGGGATACCCGGTTGTCGGCTGAAAGCAGTGATTCGTCCAGATATAGCGGTCGGAAAATGCGTTCCGCTCCGCTTTCTGGCTCTCCAGGAACCACGGATGCTCTTCGGAGGTATGCCCCGGCACCAGATCCAGAAGCACATGAATCCCACGCCTGTGGGCCTCGCCGAAAAGACGGTACAAATCCTGGTTCGTCCCGTATCGGGGGGCAACCTTTTGATAATCCCGCACGTCATATCCGGCGTCCTTGAACGGGGAGTCGAAGCAGGGGTTGAGCCACAGGGCGTTGCATCCCAGCCCCGCAATGTAATCCAGCTTTTCGGTGATGCCGTTGATGTCCCCGATCCCGTCTCCGTTGGTGTCATAAAAGGACTGGGGATAGATCTCGTAAAATACAGCGTCTTTTAACCAGTTTGGCATAGAGAGCCACCTCCGATTTTTCTTCTGCCGTCCCCCCTGCGGGGCTGGCGTTTATGATGATACTATACTATAATAGGTGCGGGATTTCTTGCAAAATACTACTCGATCCTAACACGATCCCAACCAAGCGCACAGGCGCGGGAGGCGTTCCTCATGAAACAGCAGAATCCGGATTACAGAGAGCAGATTGCCCACGGGGATTCCCTGCTCCCCGTGAGCTACTACTGCTGCCACATACCGGGAAAGTTTCGCACCGTGCCCCTCCACTGGCATGAGGAGGTGGAGTTCACTTATATCGAAGTGGGCAGCGCCCAGTACACCATTGATTTCGAGACCTTCCCGGCGGAGACAGGAGATTTGCTCCTGCTCTCACCTCAGGCACTGCACGGCGTCCAACAGCGGCAGGGGGAAACGATGACCTCCCACACCCTGGTGTTTCACCTGAACTTTCTGGGCTGTCTGATACCGGACATCTGCACCGTGAAATACCTGAACCCGATCCTCAGCGGGAAATGCCACCTCATCCCTGTCGTGAAGCCCGGCCACCCGGGCTATGAGGGGATGAAAGGGTGGTTTCTGGAGGCCTGTCAGGTGTTTCATGAAAAGGGCGAGGCCTATGAGCTGCGCACCAGGGCGTGCTTGACGGAGCTGCTGGCCGCTGCCTATCTCCACGGATGCGTGGAAACGACGGAGCGGAATGCCGGCAGCCTGTATGCGGAGGAAAAGCTGAAGGAACTGCTGACCTATATCCAGGCGCATTATAGCGACCCCATTTCCATCCGGGAGCTGGCGGAGGTCTGCCATTTCAGCGAGACGTACCTGATGCGCTTCTTCCGCAGGTATACCGGAATCACCTGTGTGGAATTTATCAACCGCTACCGGCTCTCCAGAGCCGCCGCCGCCCTGGAGGAAACGAACCTGCCAATCATGAACGTGGCGCTGGAGAACGGCTTTCGGAACGTCTCCTACTTTGATCGACTGTTTCAGAAACAGTTTGGGCGGACCCCCGGCGCCTACCGGAAGGAGAGCCGCCAAAGCCCCTGAACGGGGGACGACGGCCAGCCTGTTCACAAATTATTAAAGAAAAAGTGGTTGACAAAATAGGGCGCCGGTGCTATGATGAGGTTGCTTCAAAGAACACGCTTGCGAGACGTTCAGCCGATTTGCTCTCAGCCAGCCGCCGCCCACAGGCGGGGGCTGACCGGTTGATGTGCATCCGTTTCCGGCTTTTCCTTGAAAAAAACTCCCCCACCGCGGCTTGCCGGTGGGGGAGTTCACTTTGCCTGAAAACAGCGCTGCGTGGCCGCTCCACCTGTGAGAAACAGCCACACATAATAATAGTATAATGCCGAAAAGGGAAGCTGTCAACGGGGAAAACACACAAAATCGTGAAAATCCCCATTTTTTTCGGGAATTTCTCCCGCCTTTGTACAGAAACAACATGGACGGGGAGATCCCCCCCCGTGTTATAGTTAGACGATAGGGTTGGACGCCGTCCGACGCTGCCAAAATTTCATAGAAAGATTGAGGGAGTACAATGAGCAACAATTCCGTTCCCGAAGAGGGCATCCGCCACGCATTCCAGGAGCTTGGCACGCCCAAAACCCTGGTTTTGGGCCTCCAGCATATGTTCGCCATGTTTGGCGCCACCATCGTGGTGCCCATCCTGGTGGCAGGCTACTTTGGCCTGGAGTCCGCCGACCTGATTCAGCTGACCCTGTTCTGCGCCGGATTCGGCACGCTGTTTTTCCACCTGTGTACCAAGTTTAAGGTGCCCGCCTTTTTGGGCTCCTCCTTCGCCTTCCTGGGGGGCTTTGCCTCTGTGGCTGCCTTGGACACCGGCATTTACGCCGACATGGAGGCGGCAGACAAGCTGAGCTATGCCTGCGGCGGCATTGTGGTGGCCGGTCTGCTGTACCTGGTGCTGGCCGCCATCATTCAGCTGGTGGGGGTCAAGCGGGTCATGCGGTTCCTGCCCCCGGTGGTCACCGGCCCCATCATCATCCTGATTGGCCTGTCCCTGGCCAGCTCCGCCGTTGACAGCGCCTCCTCCAACTGGTTCCTGGCCATTGTGGCCCTGCTGATCATCGTTGTCGCCAACATCTGGGGCAAGGGCATGGTGAAGATCATCCCCATCCTGCTGGGCGTGGTGGGGGCCTATGTGGTGGCCCTGGTGATGATGGCCCTGGGCTTCACCAACCCGGACGGCTCCGCCATCATTGACTTCTCCGGCGTCGCCGCGGCGGTGTCCTCCGGCATCTCCGGCTTCATCGGCCTGCCCAAGTTCAGCCTGGCCAAGTTCGACCTCACCGCCATCCTGGTGATGGCCCCCATCGCCGTCGCCACCATGATGGAGCATATCGGCGACATCTCCTCCATCTCCGCCACCACCGGCGAGCACTATGTGGAGGACCCCGGCCTCCAGCGCACCCTGCTGGGCGACGGCATCGCCACTGCCCTGGCCGGCCTGATCGGCGGCCCCGCCAACACCACCTATGGCGAGAACACCGGCGTCCTAGCCCTGTCCAAGGTGTATGACCCCATGGTGATCCGTCTGGCGGCCATCTATGCGGTGGTGCTGTCCCTGCTGCCGGTGGCGGCGCAGTTCATCGGCTCCATCCCCAGCGCCATCATCGGCGGCGTCTCCTTCGTGCTGTACGGCATGATCTCCGCCATCGGCGTACGGAACATGGTGGAGAACCACGTGGACCTGACCAACAGCCGCAACCTGATCATCGCGGCCCTGATTCTGGTCTCCGGTCTGGGCTTCTCCGACGGCATCACCTTCCAGGTGGCCGGCACCCCCATCACCCTGACCGCCCTGGCCGTGGCCGCGCTGGTGGGCGTTGTGACCAACGCCATCCTGCCCGGCAAGGACTACGAGCTGGACTGATTGCAGCAATCCCCTGACACAGCGCGCCCCCTTCCGCCGTCGGCGGGAGGGGGCGTTTTTGCGGCGGAGTGGATTTCTCTCTCCCCGGTCTGCATTTTGTCGAAAAATAGACTTGACGAAAAAGCGTTCCAAGCGTATACTATAACAGTTGTTTCGTGCAAGATTTCGGGAGAAAAAGAGAGGAAACCCCATGACTATCAATGAAGCTGTCGCCGTCAACGTGCGGAGAGAACGCAAGGCAAAGGGCCTGAGCCTGGACCGGGCCGCCAAGCTGACCGGTGTCAGCAAAAGTATGCTGGGCCAAATCGAACGGGGCGAGGTGAACCCCACCGTCTCCGTCCTGTATAAAATCGCCTCCGGGCTGGAGCTGGACTGCGGCGTCCTGCTGGAGATCCCGGTCCCGGCGGTGGAGTTTGTCTCCTCCACCAACGGCGCCAACCGCAAGGAGGACGGCGGCAAGGTGACGATTTACCCCCTCTTCCCGTCGGATGCCGCCCAGACCTTCAGCATTTACCGGATGCGGCTGCTGACCAGCGGCCGCTATCAGGCCCCCGCCCGACAGCCCGGCACGATGATTTTCATCACCGTCTACTACGGCACCCTGCTGCTCACCGTGGACGGCGAGCAGTACCGCCTGACCAGGGGGGACTCCCTCCGGTTCCGGGCGGACCAGCCCTACGAGCTGTACAACCGGGACATTCAGGTGTGTGAGTGTCAGGTGACGGTCAACGCCCCAAAGGGGGGCAGCGCCGCATCTTTTTGAAAAATAAGCCTGCCGCCGGAGACCCGGTCGGCAGGCTTTTTTTACAGGAAGTTCCGGAAGAAGCCACACTCCTCATCGTTGCACAGCTTTGCGTCCTCCGTCTTGATGTTGCAGTGGAACACATGGCCCAGAGGCGGCCGGGCAGCGTCCCCGTAGAAGCGCAGCACGAAGGGCACGCTGTTGACCATCAGCGCCGCCTGTAACAGCGGGGTCTGGTCCTGCAAAAAGTCCCCGGTGGCGGTCATGAAGAAGGCGGGGGGAAACTGGGGGGTGATGTAGCGGATCACGCTGATGGACGCCAGCTCCTCCGGCGTCCCATGCTCCGGCAGGAGGTCCGCCATCAGCAGCCGGTTCAAATCGTCGCCCTCCCCATCCGTAGCGATTTGATACACGCCGCAGTTCAGGGCGACGGCGGTGGGGACAAAGCCCTCCGGCGGCCGGAAGGGGAATTGGGCGCTGTAGTCCGGGTTGGTGCAGAAATCGGCATACAGCCCCAGAAGGTGCCCTCCGGCGGAGTCCCCAACGCCAAAGACGTGGCCGGTGTCAAAGCCGTAGGCCTCCCCGTGGGTCAGCACCCAGGCAAAGACCAGGTTGGTGTCCTCCAGCGGCGCGGGGAACTGGAACTCCGGCGCCAGGCGGTAGGTGAAGTTCACCACGGCGAAGCCCCGCTGGGCCAGGTTCATGCAATAGAACTGGTACCGCTCCTTATCGCCGTAGACCCAGCCGCCGCCGTGGACGCTGACGATGACGGGGAGCTTCTGCCCGTCGGCCGCCCTGGGTCGGTACACGTCCAGCACCTGCCAGTGGGGGTCAGGGCCGTAGGGAATGTCGTCAAACCGCCGGATGTCCTCCGGGGTGGTGAGTCCGGCGTCCCGGATGTTATCCCCCTCGGTGAATCTGGCGCGGACGAGGTCGCTTGTCTGTGACATACTGTTTCCTCCTTTGTGGTTGGGAGCCGCTGCATGGAGCGATACCCTGATTTTTTCCATCCGACGGATGGGGTGTCATGTTTGGCCTGTCCCTCCCATAGAGTGATGATGGCCTCCCATGAACTGCGCCCCGGCGCAGGCTCATGGCGGGCAATCTTGCAGCGTTTGGGGAGGATACGATATGGTTTTTTCCGTCAGGCAGGCGGGCCGCAGGGCGATGGCCTGCGCCGCCGTCCTTCTGGCCCTGCTACTCTGCTGGTGGGCGGGCAGCATGGCCCCCGGCGAAGCCGCCGCACAGCAGGCCATGCCCTCTTTGACAGAAATCGAGGCGCAGCGGGCCTTTTTGGAGGGCTACGGCTGGGAGGTGGCCCAGCAGCCCACCTGCGACTATGTTTCGCTGCCCGACCCGTTCACCGACGAGTATGACGATTACCTCGCCTTACAGGAGGACTGCGGCTTCTCCCTGACCGACTACGCCGGCGCAACCGTGCTGCGCTGCACCTATGAGGTTTTGAATTACCCGGGTGCAGCGCAGTATGTTTACGCAGACCTGCTGACCTGTGACGGCGTCATCGTCGGCGGCGACATCCGTTCCAGCGCCCTGGACGGCTTCATGCACAGCCTGCACTATCCCGCCTGAGGGGCAGGTCACTTGGCCTGATGGACAATGATGTGGTTGTAGGTCATGATTACGCCGTTGCGGTCGAAGTAGACCTTGATGTTTTCCAGCAGGTCGAAATAGACGTCCCAGTAGTGGGCGTTCACCGTCCACACGCGGACCACATAGGTGATGGAGCTTTCGCCGTAGCTCTTCACCCGGACGAAGGGGGGCAGCGGGTCATCCTGGGTGTACTCGGTGGCGGCAATGGCCTCCTGGATGGCAGTCTTGACGCTTTCTATCGGGGACTCATAGGCGGCGGTGATTTCCAGATCCACCCGGCGCTTCCCCTCTACGGAGCAGTTGGTGATGGAGGTGGAGGAGATGGTGTCGTTGGGGATGGTCACCCGCTTGTTGTCGATGGTGTTCAGCACGGTGTTGAACAGGCCAATCTCCAGCACGGTGCCTTCCTTATCCCCGGCAATGATGTAGTCCCCCACCAGGAAGGGCTTCGTCCAAAGCATCAGGATGCCGCCGAACAGGTTGGACAGGGCGTTCTGGGCGGCCAGTGCGAAGGCTGCGGACAGCACCGAGGCGAAGGCCACGATGGAGCTGGTGTTGAAGCCCATGGAGTTGGCAATGATCAGGATGGCGCAGAAGTAAATCAGCACCTTCAGCACCGGCTTGATGAACTTGACCAGGGTGGACTCCAGGTGGGACTTGTCCAGCAGCTTGGTGGTCGCGTTCAGCAGGAACCTTGCCGCCAGCAGGCAAATCAGAGCGGTAAAGATCACGGGCAAAATGCTGCCCGTCAGGACGGTTAACACGGTTTCCAGTTCAATCATGATTCATCTCTCCTTTAGTTTCGTTCAGCGGAACCGATTCGACAAGAACAGTATACCCTCTGTCCGCCCGGAACGCAAGCGAAAAAACAGCCAGACCTGCCGAAACAGATCTGGCTGTGAAAGGTTTGGTTTTGTCAGGTCAACAATTTACTCGTTGATGCCGATAACAACGCCGGAACCCACGGTGCGGCCACCCTCACGGATAGCGAAACGCAGGCCGTTCTCGATGGCGATGGGGGTGATCAGCTCCACGTCCATGTCGACGTTATCGCCGGGCATGCACATCTCGGTGCCCTCGGGCAGGGTGATGACGCCGGTGACGTCGGTGGTACGGAAGTAGAACTGAGGACGATAGTTGTTGAAGAAGGGGGTATGACGGCCGCCCTCTTCCTTCTTCAGGACGTAAACCTGGCCCTTGAACTTGGTGTGGGGATGGATGGAGCCGGGCTTGCACAGAACCTGGCCGCGCTCGATGTCGGTGCGGGCGATACCACGCAGCAGGACGCCGACGTTGTCGCCAGCCTGAGCGAAGTCCAGGGTCTTGCGGAACATTTCCAGACCGGTGACGACGGAGGACTTCTTCTCCTCCTCTAGGCCGACGATATCGACCTGCTCACCCATCTTGACCACGCCGCGCTCCACACGGCCGGTAGCCACGGTGCCGCGGCCGGAGATGGTGAACACATCCTCGATGGGCATCAGGAAGGGCAGGTCGGCCAGACGGTCGGGGGTGGGGATATATTCATCCACAGCGTCCATCAGTTCCTTGATGCACTCATACTCGGGGGCATCGGGATCGGTGGAGTCAGAAATCAGAGCGTTCAGAGCGGAACCCTTGATGATGGGGGTGTCGTCGCCGGGGAACTCATAGAAGTCCAGAGTCTCGCGGACTTCCATCTCCACCAGCTCCAGCAGCTCCTCATCGTCGACCTGATCGCACTTGTTCAGGAACACGACGATATAGGGCACGCCCACCTGACGGGCCAGAAGCAGATGCTCCTTGGTCTGAGCCATAACGCCGTCGGTGGCGGCGATGACCAGGATAGCGCCGTCCATCTGAGCAGCACCGGTGATCATGTTCTTGATATAGTCAGCATGGCCCGGGCAGTCAACGTGGGCATAGTGACGGTTCTCAGTCTCATACTCCACGTGAGCGGTGTTGATGGTGATGCCGCGCTCCTTTTCCTCAGGAGCCTTGTCGATGGAGGCGTAGTCAGTGTAGCTGGCCTTGCCGGAGAAGGAGAGGTACTTGGTGATGGCGGCGGTCAGGGTGGTCTTGCCATGGTCAACGTGGCCGATGGTGCCGATGTTTACATGGGGCTTGGAACGGTCAAACTTCTGTTTAGCCATTGGGATTTCCTCCTTACAATTATGAATAGAGAGTCATAGTTTTTTCGGCTATACGCCTATTGTATCCTATTGCGTCAAAAAATGCAATAGGATTTTCATGATAGAATCCAGGATTTATACCTGATACGGTGCAGGCGGCAGTGCCGCCGCACCGTTTTGTGAGCATCAGTCCCGCTTGGAACGACCGGAGATGATGTCCGCCGCGATGGACTTGGGCACTTCCTCATAGTGGGAAGGCTCCATGGTGTACTGGCCGCGGCCCTGGGTACGGGAGCGCAGGTCGGTGGCATAGCCGAACATATTGCTCAGCGGCACGAAGGCGTCCACCTGGGTGGCGCCGTTCCGGGGCTCCATGCCCTGAATCATGCCGCGGCGGCTGTTCATGTCGCCGATAACGTCGCCGATATACTCGTCGGGGGCGGTGACGCAGACCTTCATGATGGGTTCCTGGAGGACGGGGTCCGCCTTGCGCATGGCCTCCTTGAAGGCCATGGAACCGGCGATCTTGAAGGCCATCTCAGAGGAGTCCACCTCGTGATAGGAGCCGTCGTACAGCGTGACCTTCACGTCCACCACCGGGTAGCCGGCCAGTACGCCGGCCTGGAGTGCGCCCTGGATACCGGCGTCCACCGCAGGGATAAACTCCTTGGGGACGGCGCCGCCCACCACGGCGTTGGTGAACTCGTAGCCCTTGCCGGACTCGTTGGGCTCCACGATGATCTTGACGTGACCATACTGGCCGCTGCCGCCGCTCTGGCGCTTGTACTTGGTCTCCTGGTCCACCTTTTTGCGGATGGTCTCCTTATAGGCCACCTGGGGCGCGCCCACGTTGGCCTCCACCTTGAACTCACGGAGCAGACGGTCCACGATGATCTGCAGATGCAGCTCGCCCATGCCGGCAATGATGGTCTGACCGGTTTCCTCGTCGGTGTAGGTCTTGAAGGTGGGGTCCTCCTCCGCCAGCTTCATCAGGGCCACGGTCATCTTTTCCTGACCGACCTTGGTCTTGGGCTCGATGGCAACGCGGATGACCGGCTCCGGGAACTCCATGGACTCCAGGATGACGGGGTGATTCTCGTCGCACAGGGTGTCGCCGGTGGTGGTGTTCTTCAGGCCCACAGCGGCGGCGATGTCGCCGGAGTAGACCTTCTCGATGTCCTCACGGTGGTTGGCGTGCATCTGGAGGATACGGCCGATCCACTCCCGCTTCCCCTTGGTGGAGTTCAGCACGGAGGAGCCGGTATCCAGCTGGCCGGAATACACGCGGAAGAAGGTCAGGCGGCCCACATAGGGGTCGGTCATGATCTTGAAGGCCAGGGCGCTGAAGGGGGCGCTGTCGTCGGACTCCCGCTCCTCCTCCGCGTCGGTCTCGGGGTTGACGCCCTTGATGGCGGGGATGTCGGTGGGGGCGGGCATATAGTCCACGATGGCGTCCAGCAGCTTCTGCACGCCCTTGTTCCGGTAGGAGGTGCCGCAGACGACGGGGACGATCTTGTTGTCAATGCAGCCCTTGCGGATGGCGGCCTTGATCATGTCCACCGGAATTTCTTCCTCTTCCAGCACCATCATCATGATGTCATCGTCTACGTCGGCGATCTCGTCCAGCATCTTCTGACGATACTCCTGGGCCTTTTCCAGCATATCTTCGGGGATCTCCTCGACACGCATATCCTTGCCCATATCGTCATAGTAGACGTCGGCCTTCATCTCTACCAGGTCGATGATGCCGCGGAAGTCCGCCTCAGCGCCGATGGGCAGCTGGATGGCCACGGCGTTGGCCTTCAGGCGATCATGCACCATGTCCAGAACATGGTAGAAGTTGGCGCCCATAATGTCCATCTTGTTGACGTAAATCATGCGGGGCACATGGTAGTTATCAGCCTGACGCCAGACCGTCTCAGACTGAGGCTCGACGCCGCCCTTGGCGCACAGAACGATCACGCTGCCGTCCAGCACACGCAGGGAACGCTCGACCTCCACAGTGAAGTCCACATGGCCCGGGGTATCAATGATGTTGATACGGTGGTCACGCCAGAAACAGGTGGTGGCAGCAGAGGTGATGGTGATGCCCCGCTCCTGTTCCTGAACCATCCAGTCCATGGTGGCGGCGCCGTCATGCACCTCACCAATCTTGTAATTGACACCGGTGTAGTAGAGAATACGTTCTGTGGTTGTGGTCTTGCCTGCGTCGATATGAGCCATGATGCCGATATTTCTGGTCTTTTCCAGGCTTGTTTTTCTAGGCATTAAAATTGCTCCTTAAACTCGAAACTCGCAACGAATCAATGGGGACGTCATTACCAGCGGTAGTGGGCGAAGGCCTTGTTGGCCTCGGCCATCTTGTGGACGTCCTCGCGCTTCTTCACGGCGTTGCCGGTATTGTTGGCGGCGTCCATGATTTCGCCGGCCAGGCGCTCCTTCATGGTGGCCTCGCCGCGGTTGCGGGCGTAGGTGGTCAGCCAGCGCAGACCCAGGGTCTGACGGCGGGCCGGGCGCACCTCAATGGGCACCTGATAGTTGGAACCGCCCACGCGGCGGCTCTTGCATTCCAGGCTGGGCATAATGTTCTCCATTGCCGCCTGGAACACCTCCAGACCGTCCTTGCCGGTCTTTTCCTGGATGATGTCGAAAGCGCCGTATACAACCTTCTGCGCCACACCCTTCTTGCCATCCAGCATAACGCTGTTGACCAGCTTGGTGACCAGCACAGAATGGTAAACAGGATCGGGCAGAATCTCCCGCTTGGGTACATTTCCTCTTCTGGGCACTTTACTTCCCTCCTTCATATTAAAATGATTTCATAGGTACTCGAAAGTGAGTCACTTCCGTGTCCGGGCGGCGGAGCCGCCCCTGTGCCTGCCTGAAATTTACCCACGGAGCCAACGGCTCCAATCTATGAATAAACATCATGGCAAGGCGTTTGCCTTGCGCAAATGCGCAAAAGTTTCAAATGCTGCGGCGAAGAGAGTTACTTCTTCTTGGCCTTGGGACGCTTCGCACCGTACTTGGAGCGGGCCTGCATCCGTCCGTTGACGCCCTGGGTATCCAGTGTGCCGCGGATGATGTGGTAACGAACGCCGGGCAGGTCCTTGACACGGCCGCCACGAATCATGACGACGGAGTGCTCCTGCAGGTTATGGCCGACACCGGGGATATAAGCGGTGACCTCATAACCGTTGGACAGACGCACACGGGCAATCTTCCGCAGTGCGGAGTTCGGCTTCTTGGGGGTGGCGGTACGGACTGCGGTGCAGACGCCGCGCTTCTGGGGGGAGGGCAGGTCGGTCTCCTTATCCTTCAGAGTGTTCTTGCCCTTCTGGAGTGCGGGGCTGGTGGACTTGTAAACAGTCGTGCTTCTTCCCTTACGAACCAGTTGGTTAAAAGTAGGCATATAGTGTTTCCTCCTTTCCTGACAGATGATTTTATTTTTAACGGAATCCGGGGTTTTTATTCCGTTAAAAGCAAATTATTCCCGGCGAGCGTCATGCGCGCACCAGTGCGGCGGCTGCGGCCCCGACTTTGATGCCGCAGGCCTGGCCCAGCTCCCGCATGGAAGGGGCCGCCTCCCAGGGCACGTCATATTCCCGGCACAGGGCCAGCAGGGCGTCGGTGACGGCGGGGTCTGCGTCCAGGGCGTAGAATACGCGCTCCGCCCTGCGGCCGGTCACCGCCTTTCGGGTCTGCTTCAGACCGACGACGCTTTTTCCTGTTTTCAGTTGGGAAATCAAGTGTTTTCGCTCCCTCATCAGTGGGTTCGCAGCCCTACGCAAGTTTACATTTTAGCACGTATTGAACGCTGTGTCAAGGAAATTATAGGAAGATTTCCGCGGTTTTCTCCCGGTTTTCCCCATCAAAATGACGGAAATCTTTTTGTTACAGGATGATAAGCTCCCGTTTCGGGGCGTGGGTGATGTCGATGCAGCGGTCCTCCTTCAGCAGCACCACGTCCTCGATGCGGACGCCGAACTTCCCGGGCAGGTAGATGCCCGGCTCCTCGGAGATCATGCAGTTCAGGGGCAGGGGCTCCCGGTTGGCGGCGCTGGCTCTGGGCTCCTCATGAATTTCAATGCCCAGGCTGTGGCCGAAGCCGTGGCCCATCTTGTCGCCGTAGCCCGCCTTCTCCAGCACCGCCATGGCGGTGTTGTGGACGTCGCAGCCGGGCACACCGGCGCGGTTCATGGCGATGGCGGCCTCCTGGGCCTCCAGCACGGTGTAGTACACCGTTTTCATCTCCTCGGTGGGCTGGCCCACGCAGACGGTGCGGGTCATGTCGGAGCAGTAGCCCTGATAGATGCAGCCGAAGTCCATGGTGACGAACTCGCCCTTCTGAATCTCCTTCTGACCGGGCACCGCATGGGGCATGCTGCTGTTGGGGCCGGAGGCCACGATGGGGTCAAAGGAGTTCTTCTCCGCCCCCAGCAGCATCTGATAATAGGTCAGCTTTGCGGCGATCTCGCACTCCTTCACGCCGGGTTTGATGTCGTTCAGAATCCTGTCAAAAGCCTGGTCGGTGATGTGCTGGGCCTCCTTCATGGCGGCCTGCTCCTCCTCGTCCTTGGCCGCCCGGAGGGTGGTCAGCAGCTTCCCGGCGGGCACCAGCTCCACGGAATCGGGGAACTGCTTCGTCATGGCCCGGAAGGAGGCCACCGTCAGATACTGCTCCTCAATGCCCACCTTCCGGAGGCCGCACCGGTTCAGCACCTCCGCCGTCAGGCTCATGTGGCCCCGGCCGTTGCCGATCATGGTGACCTCCGCCGGCAGGCGGAGCTTTTCCACGGCCTCAATGTAGCGGGAGTCGGTGAAGTAATAGTTCCCTTTGGCCGTGACGATGACAGTGCCTTCGCCCCGGAAGCCGATGGCGTAAAACTCCTCCGGCTCGCTGGTGATCAGCATGGCGTCCAGGCCGTACTCCGGCAGCTGGGCTGCGATTTGATTCAGATGGTTCATAGTTCGCACTCCTTCTTATCGTTCTATCGTATCACCGCTTTCGCGGGATGCAGCAGTTTCCCGGCAGGCCGCCAGATAACACGCCTTCATCTCCAAAGCGTCCTCGCTCTGGCTGCCTGCGCTCTCACAGATGATGGTGGGATGCCACCCCCGCCGGGCGATGGCCCTGGCCAGTGGGGCGAAGTCCGGCCCGTATTGGCCGTCGGAGAAGCGGAGGTGCCGCTTTTCCCCGCCCCTGAGGGTGTATTCAATGTGGGAAAAGTGACTGTGGAACCGGGAGGCCCGTTCCTCCCCCAGCACCGCCGCCATGCGGTCCAGCATCCGCTCGCAGGCCGCCTCCCCCTCCAGCGCCCCCAGGGAGCGGGCGTAGAGGTGGCCGAAGTCCACACAGGGCAGCAGCCGTTCATCCAGGGTACACAGCTCCAGTACCTCGTCCAAATCCCCCAGCTGGTTGATTTTTCCCATGGTTTCCGGGCAGAGGGTCAGGCCGCCGTAGCCCAGGTCGTCGCAGATCCGCAGAATTTCACGCAAAGAACCCTTTGCAATGTCCAGCGCCTCCCGCCGGCTCCGCTTCATCAGCGCCCCGGAGTGGATCACAATGCGCTCGGCCCCCAGGAACAGGGCCACCTGGCAGGAGGCCGTCACATAGCCGACGGTCTTTTGCAGCATTTCCGGGTCAGGGTTGGCCAGGTTGATGAAGTAGGGGGCGTGGAGGGAGATTTGGATGCCCGCCTGGGCGGCGTTTCGGCCGATTTTCTCCGCCGTCTCCCGCCCTACATGGACGCCCTTACCGCACTGGTACTCGTAGGCGTCCAGCCCGACAGACTTCAGCCAGGCCGGGGCGTCTGCGCTGGATTTGGACACGGTTTTCGTAAACGTATCCGAGTTTCCGGCCACGCCGAACAGTGCCCGCTCCCTCATATCCGGTTCCCCCTCAGGGCGCACAGTCCCCGGAAGGGGGTCTCGACGCCGTAGCGCAGGACGCGGAAAGCGCTGTCCAGGGCGATGGGGCGAATCAGGATGGCCCGGATGCCCGCGTTGTGCCCGCCCCAGACGTCGGTGAAAATCTGGTCGCCCAGGATGACGGCCTGCTCCGGCGTCACGCCGGTCAGGGCGAAGGCCCGGTCAAAGCTCCGGCGGCGGGGCTTCCCCGCGTGGCTGAGGTAGGGGACGCCCCAGCTCTCGCAGAAGCGTTTGCTCCTGGCGGGGCGGCGGCCGTTGGACAGGACGAACACCTCCAGCCCCGCCCCTCTCGCCTCCTCCAGCCAGCGGCGGAGGGCTTCGTCCGGCTCCGGCTGGTGGTAGCGGGCCACGGTGTTGTCCAGGTCCGCCAGCAGCAGCCGGACGCCGCCCCGGTACAGGGCAGCAAAGTCCAGGTCGTAAACGCTGTTTTCCACCCGGTCGGGAATCAAATTCAGGGACACACCCTTCACCTCATTGTCATATCTCCGTGCTGCGCACACATAGAATAGTATATCAATTCTTCGGGCCAAACTCAAGGGGGAAACGCACATGGACAGCAAATTTCGCCTGATCTTCTCCGTCCCGCCTGCCGAAGCGGAGCAGCTGCGGCAGCGGGAGGGGATTCCGGCCCCGCCCGCCTACCGTCTGGGGCCGGGGCCTTCCCTCCAGCGCATTCAGGCCGTCCCCGACCTCCGGGGCGGGATTCTGACCGTCACCGACAGCGGCACCGCCCTGACGGGGAGCCCCCAATACCTCTGCCGCCAGGTGCAGCGGGAGGCCGCGACCCGGGGGGTCATGGGGGTCTGGCTGGATTTGCAGCGCCGCCCCCTGGAGGCGGCCGGCCGCTGCCTCACCGCCCTGGACGGGGCGATTTCCGGGAAGGGGCTGGAGCTGTGGGTGCCGGAGTGGTGCGGGGAGGCCGCGCCCCACGGCAATGTGCTGATTTCCTCCGCCCTGTCCGGCGGGTCGCTGAAGGCGCGGCTCAGCGACGCCGTCGCCGCCTACGGCCTCTCCCGGGTGACGCTGGCCGTGGAGCCCATGGCGGAGGACTTCACCCTTCCCGCCGCCGACGGACAGGGCCGCCCCCTGACCGGGGAGGAGCTGCAAACCCTGCAGCGCACCCGGCGGCCCAACGTGTTCTATTCCGGCGAGCTCTGCGCCCACTACTTCACCTTTTTGCAGCAGGGGATGCCCCACTTTATCCTGTTCGACAACCCGGGCAGCGTCCGGGAGAAGCTGAATCTGGCCCGGCAGCTGGGCCTGCGCTTCGCCGTCCTCCCCTGGGAGTACGCCCCCTGACAGAAAACACCCCCTGAGCGCAGACTCAGGGGGTGTTGGACGCTTCGGATGAACTCAATAATATCTCTTACGATTCTTCCGGGCAGCCTCAGACTTTTTGCGACGCTTTACGCTGGGGCTTTCATAATGCTCACGCTTACGAACCTCTGCAAGCACACCGGATTTCGCACAGCTGCGCTTGAAACGCTTCAAAGCGTTGTCCAAAGACTCACCGTCTCTCACTCGGACCTCTGACATTCTATTTTCCCTCCCTCCGAATATGCCCAGGGAGTAATAAACAAGGGCACAGCAGACCACTGGATAGGGCCTCGTTATAAGTCATTATATGCCCTCGCCAGCCCTTTGTCAAGCTGTAATTGTCTATTTTTTCAGAAATATACCTATAAGTTTCCCTGAAAATTTGACAGGATTGGAAAATTTACCCACTTATCCCTGGAGCAGGGAGTCCGCCGTGCGGTATTGCAGCGCCTCCGCCAGGTGGAGCATTCCGATGCGTTCCTCCCCGGCCAGGTCGGCGATGGTGCGGGCCACCCGCAGCAGCCGGTCATAGCTCCGGGCGGTCAGGTGGTAGGTCTCAAAGGCCCCCCCGCACCAGCTCCAGGCTCTCCTGATCCAGCTGGCAATGCTGCCGCAGCTCCGCGGTGGTCATGTCGGCGTTGCAGGTCAGGCCGGTGCCCTGAAACCGGGCCTGCTGGACAGCCCTGGCCCGGTTCACCCGCTGGCGGATGTCGGCGGAGGACTCCGACGGCCGGGTCTGGGCCAGGTCCTCAAAGGGCAGGTCGTGGACGTATACCTTTAAATCAATGCGGTCCAGCAGCGGGCCGGACAGTCGCTTTAAATACCGCTGCCGCTCCACAGGGGCGCAGGTGCAGCGGCGGGTGGGGTGGCCGTACCAGCCGCACTTGCAGGGGTTCATGGCGCACACCAACATGAAGCGGCTGGGGGAAGCTCATGGTGCCGGACACTCTGGAGATTTGCACCTTCCCGTCCTCCAGCGGCTGGCGCAGCACCTCCAGCGCCGCCTGGGAGAACTCCGGCGCCTCGTCCAGAAACAGCACCCCGTTGTGGGCCAAACTGACCTCTCCGGGCCGGGGGAAGCTGCCGCCGCCGGCCAGCGCCGCCGTGGAGACAGTGTGGTGGGGGGAGCGGAAGGGCCGGGTGGTCAGGAGGGGGTGCTGCTCGTCCAGCAGGCCGCAGACGCTCCACAGCTCGGTGCTCTCCATAGCCTCCTCCCGGGTCATGTCGGGGAGAATGGAGGGCAGGCGCTTCGCCATCATGGACTTGCCGGAGCCCGGCGGGCCCACCATCAGAATGTGGTGGTTGCCTGCGGCGGCGATCTCCAGGGCGCGCTTCACGTTTTCCTGGCCCTTGACGTCGGCGTAGTCCAGGGGGAAGCCGCTGCCCATGGGGGAAATCACCGCCTTCGTCGGCTGAATCTGCGCCCAGCCGGACAGGTGGGCCACCAGCTGGGCGAAGTCCCGCACCGGGTAGACGGTAATTCCCTCCGCCAGGGCGGCCTCCGGGGCGTTCTGCTCCGGCACGAACAGGCTTTGAATCCCCGCCCGCTGGGCCGCCAGCGCCATGGGGAGCATTCCCCGGACGCCCCGGAGCTGGCCGGACAGGGAGACCTCCCCCACAAAGGCCATGTCGCTGACATCCGCCGACAGCTGACCGGTGGACAGCAAAATCCCCAGCAGAATGGGCAGGTCGTAGACCGTCCCCTCCTTCCGCCGCCCGGCGGGGGCCAGGTTCACCGTCACCCGGCCGATGGGGAACTGATAGCCCCGGTTTTTAATGGCGGAGCGCACCCGCTCCCGGGCCTCCTTCACCGCCGCATCCGGCAGGCCCACCACGTCGAAGGCGGGCAGGCCGCCGGCCGTGTCGCACTTCACCGTCACCTCATAGCCCGCAATGCCGTAAAGCCCCAGGCTGCGCACGGATACCACCATAAAGCTGCCGCCTCCTGCACGAAATTTCTCTGTTTCTATCATATCAGAATTTCGGAGGATGTGCAATCAAAAACATGGGGGCAATGCTATCAACTGAAATGGATTGCGCTCCTTAATACCCTCCCCCAAAACAAACAGCGCCGAACTGGCAGAAGCTCCGCCGGTTCAGCGCCTGTTGTTTTTGTTTTGGAGTTCTGTTTACGCCATAGTGAACTGGAACACGCAGAAGGCTGCGTAAATGGCCAGCAGGGTGAAGCCCTGCCACCGGGTCAGCCTGCCCTTTTGCAGGGGCGGGACGGTGAGCAGAATCATCACCAGGAACATCACCGGCACATCCACCACCAGGGAGGAGTTGACGCCAAACAATGTGGAGTTCTCCGGAATGCTGAAGGGGGACACGGTGATGGACACGCCGCACACCAGCACAAGATTGAACAGGTTCGCCCCGATCACGTTGCCCAGGGACAGGGCGCCGTGGCCCTTGGCCAGGGAGGTGATGGCGGTCACCAGCTCCGGCAGGGAGGTGCCCAGGGCCACCAGGGTCAGGGCGATGACGGATTCCGGCACGCCCAGGGCCTGGGCGATCAGGGTGCCGTTATCTACCAGCAGGTCCGCGCCAATGGCGATCAGCACCGCGCCCACCACCAGCAGCAGAAGGAGCTTCCACATAGGGCTGTTCTCCTCCTGGACCTCCTGGGGCGGCTCTGCCGGCTGCGGGCTGCCGCGCATCTCCCGGACGGTCAGCACCATGTAGACCGCAAAGATGACCAGCAGCAGGATACCCACCAGCCGGCTGAAATACCCGGTGGTGTAGGCCACCACCGCATAGAAGATGGCCGCGGTGAAGAAGAAGATCACCGGCGTCCGCAGCGTCCTGGGGTCCACCCTGGAGGGGTGGATGGCGATGGTCAGCGCCGCAATCAGGGCCGTATTGCAGATGACGGAGCCGATGGCGTTGCCGTAGGCGATCTGGCTGTGGCCGGAGATGGCGGAGGTGGTGGAAACCATCACCTCCGGCAGGGTGGTGCCGATGGAGACCACCGTGGCCCCGATCAGCAGCTCCGGCAGATGGAACCGCCGAGCGATGCCGGTGGCCCCGTCCACGAACCAGTCCCCGCCCTTAATGAGCAGCACCAGCCCCACCGCAAACAATAACACGGGAATCAGCATACCGGCAGCCCTCCCTGTGCATCAGGCTGCGCGGACTCCGCAGGGGGGAGATGCGCCGCAGGGGTTCTTTGATACATAAAAACCATTCCTTTCCTTCGCAGCGAGGCGGAAAAAAAGGACCCTCACCGCATACTGAAAAATGCGATAAAAGTCTCGTTACTTCGCGCTCCGTCCGGCTGGCGCAGGCCAGCGTGATGACGACCGGGGCAACGCGCCGGGGCGCGCCAACTACTCCCTCTTTATCAAGTTGTAGTATACCCTGTTTGGGCGGAAAGCACAAGCCCCAATTTTGCGGATTTGTCCGACAAAAACCGGCCGCTGTAGGCGAAGCCGCCGGAACGGGGCGGGCCGCCGTGCCGAATTTAAAAATTGAAAATGAGAAAACGGGAGGATACAAGAGAAAACAGGAGAATTTCAAAGCTCAGCACCTGCTCCATAAAAATTTTCCGATTTTCCGCTTGACGAATCCCGCCCCCTGTGGTATAAATAAGGTTGCTGTGGCCGTGCCTCCCACTCGCGGCCCCGGCGCTTTTGCAGAACAACATGGTTTGAAATCATATTTGGAGGTTTGTATATGTCCACTTACATGGCAAAGACGGACGTGGCCGGCCGTAAATGGTACGTCCTGGATGCAGCTGGCAAGCCCCTGGGCAAGACCGCTGTGGCTGCCGCCGACCTGCTCCGCGGCAAGAATAAGCCTGAGTACACCCCCCATGTGGATTGCGGCGACTTCGTCATCGTCATCAATTCCGACAAGGCTGTCCTCACCGGCAAGAAGGCAACGCAGAAGTATTATCGTCATCACTCCGGCTGGACCGGCGGTCTGAAGGAGATTCAGTACGGCACCATGATGGCCAAGCGCTCCGACTTCGTGATGGAGCTGGCCGTGAAGGGTATGCTGCCGAAGAACAGCCTGGGCGCCAAGGCCCTGACCCGGCTGCGCGTTTACAAGGGCGCTGAGCACCAGCAGGCTGCGCAGAAGCCCATCGCCGTGGACTAAGGAGGTAATCGATTATGTATCAGAGCAAGAAGCCTTACCTGTATGGCACCGGCCGTCGGAAGTCCTCCGTGGCCCGGGTGCGGGTCTATGAGGGCGGCACCGGCGCCATCACCATCAACGGCCGCAGCATGGACGATTATTTCGGCCTGGAGACCCTGAAGCTGGTGGTTCGTCAGCCCCTGGTCGCCACCGAGAATGTGGACAAGGTGGACATCGTGGCCAACGTCTCCGGCGGCGGCGTCAGCGGCCAGGCCGGCGCCATCCGTCACGGCATCGCCCGCGCCCTGCTGGGCATGAATCCTGAGTACCGCACCATCCTGAAGAAGGCCGGGTACCTGACCCGCGATCCTCGTATGAAGGAGCGGAAGAAATACGGTCTCAAGGCCGCCCGTCGCGCGCCGCAGTTCAGCAAGCGCTGATTTTCTCAAAAAATCGAATCAAAGCAGCTCAAACCCCCGGAAAATTACGGTTTTCCGGGGGTTTTCTATATAAATCGGTTTGATATAGTTTGTCCGATTTTGACCTGACGAGACATGTTTTGACCCGGTTTTTTTGAGTGAAAGATGGGGCAGCCGGCCTTTTCTGACCCAGTTTGAGTGAATAAATGGGGCAACTTTTTCCCATTTTAGTGGCTCAAAAAGTGGAGTTTTGGATTGCTATTGTATGCTGCCCATGTCTCAAAACGATGGTACAGATTCTTTGATGGCTTTCTCTGAATTTGTCTTAATCTGGCCAAATCAAATCATGTTTATAAATAATGCGATAGAGCGCATCTGCCGTACCCGTCATCACGGGAAATCCCTCTGGATGGTGGATGCGCTTTTTTCAGGCCAAAACCAGATGGAGGTGAAGGAATCCATGAGCGGAAACACAGCAGATAGCGACGTGCGGTATTCCAGGGATAAGCCCAATGACTGCAAGTTCTGTTACTACTGGCAGGGCCGGAGGAGGGGCTGCCTGATGGGTGAGCAGAACTGCGCCTATCTCATCCGGGAGGAAGCACCCGCTGAGCATAGTCGGTGTAATGGCTGTCCATACGGAAGATACTCACCCTGCATCGGCTGGTGTACCGTGGATGTGATAAACGCTGTTTTCAAGAACCGGCTGGCCGCAAGAGCAGACCGGGAACGAGAAAGGAGTCCGTGATGGGAAAGAGAAAATATCCGGAGGACGGCTATGACAAGGGCAGGGATGGAAAGTTCCCGGACTGCTGCTATTGCCGTTATCACACTTCCGGCAGCAAGGGAATCCGGTGCCGGTACAAGCACTGTCTGTACCGCAAGCGGCAGGCCGACAGGCGGAGGAGGTGAGCTTTCATGCCGGTCTTTCGAGTTGAGAAAAACACTAATTATACAACCATGTGCAACTACCACCTGAGAGACAGGAACCTGACGCTGAAAGCGAAGGGGCTTCTCTCTGTTTTCCTGAGTTTGCCCGATAATTGGGATTACAGCATCGCAGGACTGGCTGCAATCTGCAAAGAAGGTCGGAGCGGGATTTCCTCCGGTCTGAAGGAACTGGAACAGTGCGGCTATCTGGTGCGTGAGCGGCGCAGGGATGCAAAGGGACCGCTTCGGGATAACGTCTATGTGATCTATGAGATGCCTCAACAGGGTGTGTCACCGCCTATAGCAATCATCAAAAATGTTATCAGTAATTTGACGCATGGAACCATCCCTT
>JAJQBL010000104.1 GCA_021203325.1 Clostridiales bacterium
ACTCTCATCTGTCAGAGCTTTTGGGTTTTGTATGTGGCTTGCTATTGCAAAAAAACGCTGAAAAAGAACATATTCGTTACAGCTTCTTTCTTGGGTGTGTCTGCAATCTGCGTATTTATATAGTCAATTGTTTTTCCTTGCAAGTTGGAAGAATGAGTTGACAAGGTTTTCTTTTGTGGCATCTGTGATTTCTGGTTGTTTTTTCATATCGTTCTCCTGTAGCCATATGCATACCAAATAAGCAATCGCTTCTTTTTGCTGCATGTAAGTATCATCATTTTATAGTAGCGACTCACGAAAAACAAGTAACGTCGGCCTTTCGTGAGACATTTGTCTCGAATTGCCACTTGATGAACACTGCACAGCACGGTATAATATCCATTGTAAGACACCTGTAATATAATTGATCAGTTAGAATTCACAGTCAAAAGCGCAAGAGGGTCAGCAGAGGCCCTACCATCATGAAGCCGGGGTAAGGAGGCCATTATGACATTACAGGAAGCAATGAGCGCACGGCACAAGGTGAGCATGACCTGCAATAATGGCTCCTATTCCGGCGCTGATCTTGGAATCGGCGAGTATCATTTTGAGCTTGGCGCTGGCAAGGACAATTTTGAGTGGATGTAAACGTATCATGCCCTTGAGTTATATAGATTTCTTATTTGCAGAGAAATAATACACTGACAGGTAATAAAAACCGGCAGGTCGTCACAGAAAACTGTAGCGTCCTGCCGGTTTTTGCTGTTATGGGAAAACCCTTCCGCCGTCAAGCGGCACTTCTGCTACGCTCCCTGCCCTAAAAGGGGGGAGGGAGACCATGCAAAGCATGGTGGAGGGGTTTCGTTGGAATACCCCTTTTACTCCTTCACCGCCACCATGCCCCCATCGTCAATGGTGACATTGGAGCCGGGCAGACTTGCCAGATAGTCATACATGGCCCGCTGGTTGTCCGCGCTCTCCAGCCAGGTGACGGTGGCGCTGGCCTGCTGGTAGGCGGGGACGATTTGGCAGGAGACATCCCGCACGCCGTTTTTGTCCCCGGTCAGGGTGACGTTGACCAGCATCGTGTACTCCTCCTTGCGGCTAAACCAGTAGTTGCCCAGGGCGTAGAAGATGGGGACGCCGTTGTAATACCGCACCCCCTGGAGCTGGTGGGGGTGGTCGCCAATCACCAGGTCGGCTCCTGCGTCCACCAGCGCGTCCCCCACCTCCATCTGGTATTCCTCCAGGTCGGCGGTGCCTTCGATGCCCCAGTGCATATAGACCACCACGAAGTCCGCCTGCTCCTTCGCCTCCTGCACCCGCTGATAGAGCAGGGCGGTGTCGTAGGCGGTGTAGAAGGTGCCAGGGCTGTCGCTGGTGGCGGGCTTGGTCTGGGCCGACCACTCCACCCGGCTGGCGGCGATATAGGCCACGGTGCAGTGCTCCAACTGGGCATAATAGATGGCGCTGGCGTCCTCCAAATCCTCACCCGCGCCGATGCGGGCGATGCCCGCCCCGTCCAGGGTGTCCAGGGTGTCCAACAGGGCCTCTTCCCCGTAGTCATAGATGTGGTTGTTGGCGAGAACTGCCACGTCTACCCCCAGTTCCTCCAGCACCGAGACGCGGGAGGGACTGGCCCGGTAGGTGTAGGTTTTGCCCTCCAGGGGCGTGCCCCGACTGCTGTAAGTGAACTCGTTGTTGAGACACATAATGTCCGCACCGGTCATGTAGTTCCGCAGCGTCTCGCTGACGCAGCCGGAGAGACCGTAAGAGTCCAGTGCGGCGGTGGTGTACTGCCCCTCCGCCAGGTTTACGTCCCCGGCGAAGCAGAGGGTGTATTCATAGGCGGTATCCGGGTCAGGTTCGAGGGGTTCCGGTTCCGTGGAGATTTCCTCCACAGGCAGAATGGCGCTGTCCCCGGCGGCGCTGGCATCGGCGGGGTCGGTCTCCGGTGCAATTTCGGCGGAACTGTCCGCAGAAGATACCGCCCCAACGCTTTCCTCCGCCGAAAGACTGGATTCGTCCGCCGCCGTCTGCCCGCAGGCGGCCAAACTCAGTGCCAGCGCAACACTCAGCAGCAGGGAAAGGCCCTGTCGGACAGCTTTTCGACGGCTCATGGCTTGTCCCCCAGGAACACGTCCACGCCGTTGACCTCTATATCCTCGTCGGCCCGGATGAGCAGGTACTTCACCCCGTCGATGACCCGCGTCTGCACCAAATCGCTGCGGGTGGGGTCCACCTGAATGACCACGCTGGGGGTGCTGACGGAAAAGTGGCGGCTGTCGATGAGATTGCCGGGGCTGACGGCCTGGCCGGTGCCAAACTCCGTGTCAAACTGGACGTTAAAGGCGGCCCGGTGTTCCTCGGAGATGTCGCAGGCGTCCAGCATTTCGCCCACCTCGTCCCGGGTGACTGTCAGCGGCTCCGGGGACTTGCTCTCCTTGTGGGCGGCGATGAGGTTGGTGAGCTGCTCGTGGACGGTCTGCACCACCTCCAGCCGGCAGTCGTCCCCCAAGGCGTTGGAGAGGACGGCCTCGAAGCTCTTTTTCTGTTCTGCGGCGGGCTTGGGCGGCTCGGTGCGGAAGATTGCATCAACGAAGGCGGGGTGGCTGTCCTCCAAATTCCGGCAGTAGAGCAGGGCGTTGTAGAGGTTAGTACTGCGGTCGTCGAAGGCGGGAAACAGGAACCCCAACTGAGGCGGGGACACCAGCCAGTCCCCCTTGTTGGTGTGGAAGGCTTGCTCTGACGTGTCGTAGCTCAGGCCGGGCTTGGTGCGCTTCACTGGGCAAATGCTGCACAGCAGATAGGAGAACACCTCCTCCGAGGCGTCGTTCTGCCTGGCCCCGCCCCGGCTGCGGAAGGGCACGTCGTAGGCGTTGTGGGCCAGCAAAATCAGGTAATTTCCCTCAAATTCCACCGAGCCGATGACTTTTTCATAGAACTGCTGGCGGCTCTCCTCGTCCCGGAGCTTGCTGTCCCGCATTTGCATCAGCAGGCCGTGCTCCGGGCTGTCCGCCACCTGCCGGGTGGAAAAAGCGATGTCCAGCAGATTGCGCCCCAGCCCGCCGGAGAGTACCTTTTTCAACAGCGTTAAGTACTGTTCGTTTTCCTCCTCGGTGAGCAGGCCCAACGGCTGCTCAAAGGTGGAGATAATTTCCTTCTGTTCATTGACATAGCACCCGTAGACGCGGGAAATGCTGTGCCGGTCCGGGCGGAGCTGTCGCCGCAGCTCCGCCACCTCTTTTTCAATCATGAATATCCTCCTTCACGTCGCCGCGGGCGGTGACGATCTCGTAGCCCGCCAGCCGTACCCGGCCCTCCAGACAGAAGCGGCACTCCGCCGCTTCCTCGCCGGTGCAAATTTTATTTTCGTACAGCGAATACTTCTCCCGCACACCGACAGGGGAGAGGTTGGGCATGACCACGTTGGCCCCGGCCTGCAAGCCCAGCTCCCGCCCTCTGGGGTGGATGGTCCCCAGCGCGGTGGTGGCGGGGATGAGGGCGTAGGGGAACATCAAGCGCAGGATCGACACCATTCGCAGGGTCAGGTGCAGGTCGCCGCTGGGCCGGTCATGGAAAGGCGTGTCCGGATGGGTGATGTAGGGGCCGATGCCGATCATGGCGGGCTGGAGCCGCTGTAAAAACCGCAGGTCTGCCAGCAGATGTTCCGGCCTTTGGCCGGGGGACCCCACCATAAACCCGGACCCCACCTGATATCCCAGCTCTTTCAGGGTGAAGAGGCAGTTCTTCCGGTGTTCCAGAGACAGAGAGGCCGGGTGCAACATTCGATAGTGCTCGTCGCTGGCCGTCTCGTGGCGCAGCAGGTAGCGGTCCGCCCCCGCCGCACGATAGGCGGCGTAGCTGTCCCGCTCCTTCTCCCCGATGGAGAGGGTGACGGCGCAGGCGGGAAACGCCCCCTTGATGGCCTGGACGATGTGGCAGATGCGCTCGTCCGTATACCAGGGGTCCTCGCCCCCCTGCAAGACGAAGGTGCGGAACCCCAGCGCCCATCCCTGGCGGCAGCAGTCCAAAATCTGCTCCTCCGTCAGCCGGTAGCGGTCCACCTTGCCGTTGCTTTTGCGGATGCCGCAGTAATAGCAGTCGTTTTTGCAGTAGTTGGTGAACTCGATGAGGCCCCGGACGTAGACGTCTGTGCCGTACCATTTCCTGCGCTGAGCGTCCGCCGCCTGCGCCAGCTCCGCCTCCCATTCCGGGCCGGAAATCAGGGCCAGCAGTTCCCCGTCCGGCAAATCTCTGGTCTGGGTCAGCCTGATAATGCTCTCGTTCATGGCACGCCTCCTTCGGGAATGACTTTTCGCGTACAGGGACATTATAAAAGAGTTGTCCTCGCCTTGCAAGAGGAAAACTTGAGGTGCGACGGCGCATATTTCTCATTTCCTACTTGACAAATAGGAATTGATGTGATATACCCTTTACTAGAATGGGAGACAGGCCGGGTCTGTCCCGCTTGCCCTCCCAAAAGGTTCCATAACAGAAAGAAGGTTCCCTGATGATATACTTTGACAACGCAGCCACCACCTCCGTCAGCAAAACCGCGCTGGAGGCCATGCTGCCCTGTCTCACCGAAAATTACGGCAATCCCTCCAGCCTCCATCTGATGGGGCAGGAGTCCAACCAGGCCCTGGACGAGGCCCGGTTGACTGTGGCCAAGTGCCTGAACGCCCGGCCTGACGAGATTTACTTCACCTCCGGCGGCAGCGAGGCCGACAACTGGGCCATCACTCAGATGGCGGAGCTGGGGGCAAAAAAGGGCAAAAAGCACCTGATTTCCACCACCTTTGAGCATCACGCCGTTCTCCACACCCTCAAGCGGTTGGAGAAGGCGGGGTATGAGGTCACTTATCTGGACGTCCACGAGGACGGTCTGGTGCGCCCGGAGGAGCTGAAGGCCGCCATCCGGCCCGACACCGCCCTTGTCACCATCATGTACGCCAACAATGAGATCGGCACCATTCAGCCTATCACTGAGCTGGGGGCCATCTGCCACGAGAAAGGCGTGCTGTTCCACACCGACGCTGTCCAGGCGGTGGGCCACCTGCCCATCGACGTGAAGGCTCAGAACATCGACCTGCTCTCCCTCTCCGGCCACAAGTTCCACGGGCCGAAGGGCGTGGGCACGCTGTACTGCCGCCGTGGGGTCCGCCTGACCAACTTCATCGAGGGCGGCGCCCAGGAGCGCAACCGCCGGGCCGGCACCGAGAACATGCCCGGCATCTGCGGCATGGCCGCGGCCTTGCAGGAGGCGGTGGACCACATGGAGGAGAACGCCCAGCGGGTGGCCTCCTACCGGGACCAGCTCATCGAGGGCCTGTCCAAGATCCCCTGCTCCCGGCTGAACGGCGACGCCAAGCAGCGTCTCCCCGGCAACGTGAACATGTGCTTTGAGGGTATCGAGGGCGAGTCCCTTCTGCTGCGGCTGGACCTGGCGGGCATCTGCGCCTCCTCCGGCAGCGCCTGCACCTCCGGCAGTCTGAACCCCAGCCATGTGTTGCTGGCCATCGGTCTGCCCAAGGAAATTGCCCACGGCTCCCTCCGCCTGTCCCTGGACGAGGTGAACACCCAGGAGGAAGTGGACTACACCCTCCAGCAGGTGCCCCAGGTGGTGGCGCTGCTGCGGGATATGTCTCCCGTATGGGAGCAGATGCAGAAGGAAGGCCGGGCGTAAGCCAGCTATTAGCTATTAGCTTTTAGCCTTGTAGTGCGTATCGTTTGGTCAGCGGTCTTGGCCAGTGTGGTACAAGTTTTCTGCGAAAAACTGTTTTCTTGTAACTGACCACCCCTCTTGCCTCCCCTGTGAAGCGCTGGCCGAATGGCCAATACCTCTTTAGCGCAAATGCAGCGAGCGATGGCCTTTAGGCCATGCGAGTCGCAAAAGGGGAGGAGGGCCGCCGCCTTCGGGCGGTGGCGGAGGGGTTTCTATAACAAGGCTCATGCAAAAAGAAACCCCAATCATACTCTTACTTGAAAGGACTTTGATACTATGGCAATGGCATACAGCGATAAAGTGCGTGATCACTTTGCCAATCCCCGCAACGTGGGCAAAATCGAGGACGCCAGCGGTGTGGGCGAGGTCGGCAACGCCGTCTGCGGCGACATCATGAAGATGTACCTGAAAATCGAGGACAACATCATCACCGACGTGAAATTCAACACCTTTGGCTGCGGCGCAGCCATCGCCACCAGCTCCATGGCCACCGAGCTGATCAAGGGCAAATCCATCGACGAGGCCCTCCAACTGACCAACAAGGCCGTTGTGGAGGCCCTGGACGGTTTGCCCCCCGTCAAGCTGCACTGCTCCGTGCTGGCGGAGGAAGCGGTGAAGGCGGCCCTGGCCGACTACTACACCAAGCAGGGCCTGCCGGTGCCGGAGGCCTGCCAGTCTGCCTGTGACCACGACTGTGAAGCCTGCGGCATCTGACCGGCTGGCTGTAGTGGGGATGAGCGGCGGAGTGGACAGCTCCGCCGCTGCCTTGCTTTTGCGGGAACAGGGCTGGAAGGTGGTGGGCGTCACCCTCCACCTCTACGACAACGAGACCGCCGGGCTGGAGCCTGGGCGCACCTGCTGCTCGCTGGACGACGTGGAGGACGCCCGCCGCACCTGCTGGCGGCTGGACTGCCCCCACTACACCCTGAACCGGAAAGACCTGTTTCTGCGGGAGGTCATCGACCCCTTTGTGGAGACCTACGAGGCGGGCCGCACCCCCAACCCCTGCATCGACTGCAACCGCTCCGTCAAGTTCCCCGCCCTGTACCAGACCATGGAGACCCTGGGGGGCAGTGTTATCGCCACGGGGCATTACGCCCAGGTGGAGCGCAGCGGGGACCGGTATCTGCTGAAAAAGGGCAAGGACGCGGCAAAAGACCAGAGTTATATGCTCTACACCCTGACCCAGACCCAGTTGGCCCACACGGTGTTCCCGCTGGGCGGGCTGACCAAGGACGAGGTGCGTCGTCTGGCCCAGGAGCGGGGGCTGACCTTCGCCACCAAGCCTGACAGCCAGGACATCTGTTTCGTCCCCGACGGGGACTATACGGCGTTCCTCCGGCGGCACACCGGACGCACGCCGGAGCCGGGACCTTTCGTGGACCCGGAGGGTCAGGTGCTGGGCACCCACCGGGGGCAGTTCTGCTACACCATCGGCCAGCGTCGGGGGCTGGGGGTGTCCGCCCCTCACCGGCTGTATGTCTGCGACAAGGACCCCGCCGCCAACACCGTCACCCTGGCGGAGGAATCCCGCCTCTACCGGCGGGAGCTAGACGCGGTGCGGCTGAACCTGACCGCCCTGGAGCGGCTGGATCAGCCTATCCGCCTGAACGCAAAGATCCGCTATCATCACCGGGAGCAGCCCGCCTGGGTGGAGCAGACCGGCCCCGACAGCGTCCACGTCACCTTCGACCAGCCCCAGCGGGCGGTGGCCCCCGGCCAATCCCTGGTGCTGTACGACGGGGATTATGTGGTAGGCGGCGGCGTGATCGTGCAACGCTGCGACAGAAGGAATATACCATTTTTTCGGCGCAAATAGCCCGGCTCTGTGGTTTGGAGCCGGGTTTTTCATGCGGAAAAAATTTTTGGTCGATTGTAAAATGAAGTTGAACACCTAAAAAATCCATAGCG
>JAJQBL010000113.1 GCA_021203325.1 Clostridiales bacterium
AATAGCGAACAGCCGCCATCCCCCTACCGCCGCTCCCCGTCCTGAATCGCCCCCACCCGGATCAGCACAGGATACAGATAACTCGCCCCGAAGCAGTTCAGCTTTTTCGGCCCGGACACCGGGAGGCCCTGCCGCCGGAGGGCCAGGGCGTTGTCCAGGGCGATGTAGACGGTGGCGCTGGTGACGGACTTTTCCTTCCGGGTGAAGAACAGCTCCCCGCCCTTCACGACGTAGGAAAAGCGCAGCCCTTTGGCGGTTCGGAAGGGGTACCCCGCGAAGGCCGTCAGTGCGTCCCACAGCGCCGCCCGGATGGCCTGCTCCTCCCCCTGAGCCAGGGCCTGGCCCAGCCGGGCCTCCGCATCCAGCCGG
Source organism: Clostridiales bacterium (assembly GCA_021203325.1). Classification (GTDB taxonomy): domain Bacteria; phylum Bacillota; class Clostridia; order Oscillospirales; family Oscillospiraceae; genus Onthomonas. Next base: position 370 of record JAJQBL010000113.1, read on the forward strand.
TTCCGGTACTGCCGCAGCCCCGGGGACTGGAGCACCGCCTCCGTCATCCGGTAGACCTGCCGGGTGTAGGGCAGGTAGCCGTCCACCGACGGCTGGCTCAGGCCGGTGATGGCCTGAATTTTCGCCACGGTCTTGCCGGAGCGGTACAGGTCGTTGACCCTCCGGCTCTGCTCCGTTTCGTAGACGCCGGCGGTGATCAGCAGCTTTCGGGCTTTCAGCGAGGTGATGCAGAACCGCTGGGCCAGCAGGTTCAGGGGCAGATGGCCGGTTTTGTCCGCCTCCCCCTCGGCCGGGTTCCGGTAGGCGTCCGCCACCGCGTCCGTCAAAAGCCGGGACAGCCCGGAGGCGTTGTCGTCCAAAGTATGGCCCATGCTGTATCCCTCCATTCCGGCAAATTCAATCTGTTGTCACTCCTCCGCCCGGATGCCGTCCATGATCCGTACCATCAGCCCCACCCGCTGGAAGGGGGTCATGAGATAGTACCCGTCCACATAGGGGGCCAGCTCTCCGGCGATGGCGGTGGAGATCTTCACCGCCAGATCCTCCCCCTCTGCCCGGTCCTTGCCCTCGTACAGGTCCAGAATCTCCTGACAGACGGAGATGCCGTTGATCTCGCTGTTCATATACACGCCGTTCCGGTGGCTCACCACCGGGATGATGCCCCCCCAAGATGTGGGCGTCCAGGGTCTCCCGGGCCAGCTTCAGGTTGTCCAGCCCCTCGCGGCTCAGCACCGGCTGGGTCAGGAAACCGCACATCCCGGCCTCCACCTTCTGCCGGGCCCGGCGCAGCTCCACCTCAAAGTTCCGGGCGTTGACGTTCAGCGCCCCAAAGACAGAGAAGGGCTGCTCCAGCTCCGTCTCGTTCAGGATGCGGATGAAGTCCGCCAGCTTCCGGGAGTTGAAGTTGAACACGCTCTTCACCTCGTCCCGTTCGGCGGAGGGGATGGGGTCGCCGGTGATGACCAGCACATTGTCCACCCCCTCCACGCTGAGGCCCAGCAGCAGGGCCTTGGTGGCGTTCAGGTTTCTGTCCCGGCAGGTCATGTGGGGCAGGGGGTCGATGCCCAGCTCCCGGCGGAGCTTGCAGGCCAGCAGGGAGGAGTCCATCCGCGCCCGGCCGATGGGGCAGTCGGAGATGGTGATGACGTCCGCCCCCGCCTCCCGCAGCGTCCAGGCCCCGGACATGAACTTCCCCAGCTCGGTGGTTTTGGGCGGGTCCAGCTCCACCGCCAGCACCTTGTCGCCGCTGTTCAATTTCTCCTGGAGGCGGTTGGGGCGGGGCTTCTTCCGCCGGGCCGGAGGGTTGGGGGAGACGCGCTTCACCGCCGTCCCCTTCCGCTGGGCCAGCAGCCGGGCCGTCCGGCGGAGATGCTCCGGCGTGGTGCCGCAGCAGCCCCCCAGAATCTTCACCCCCAGCCCCGCCAGCTCGGAGAGCTGCAGGGCATAATAGGCGGGGTCGCTGTCGTAAAACGTCCGCCCGGAGGCCACCACCGGGTATCCGGCGTTGGGCATGGCGGAGAGCAGCGTCCCCTCCCCCAGCGTCAGCGCCTGCACCAGCCGACGCATATGGTAGGCCCCGGAGACGCAGTTGAAGCCCACGGCGTCCACATCGGCGCACCGGGCCATGGCCTCCAGCAGCGCCTGTCCGCTGCGCCCCTCCCGGGTGAAGCCGTCCGGCTGCACCGCGAAGGACACCAGCACAAAGGCGTTGGGGCTGCGCTCCTTAATATATGCGGCGCACCGGGCCAGGCACACGTCGGAGGAATGAGTCTCGAACAGGAAGTGCTGCGCCCCCAGGGAGAGGAAGCAGTCCAGAACTTCCCGGTACCCCTCCCATGGCCCGGCGTCCTCCGTCTGGGGGATGGGGCCGATGTCGGCAAAGACGTAGGCCTCCCGCCCCGCCGCCGCCCGCCGGGCATTGCGCCAGGCGGCGGAGATCACCGCCTCCACCTGTGCCCCGCCCTCCAGAGCGGCGGCGTTGGCGGCGAAGGTGTTGATCTTGATGGCCCGGCAGCCCGCGTCCAGATAGGCCCGGTGGATGTCGGTGACCTCCTCCGGGTGGGTCAGGTTGGCCAGCTCGCAGCTGCCGGGCTCGCCGCGGTGGGCGGCGGCCCAGTAGGTGCCCATGGCCCCGTCAAAGAGGAGGAGGTTGGATTGTAAATAGGTGCGAATGTCGGTCATAATGGCCTCTTTTCTGTGGTGGTTGGTGATTAGTGGCTGGTGGAACGTGCAGCCTGAATCCTCATTTTTCTGTAGGGGCGCACAGTGTGCGCCCGGGTGGTTGTCCTTTCCATAAGCCTGCTATGAGGGAATCGTCGGTATGGGTGACAACGTTCTTTTCTCTCCGCTATGCCTGCCCACGGAAAGCCTTTTTCCTTGTCAACCTCCGTGGGAAACGGAAGGTCCGCCGGGCGCACACTGTGCGCCCCTACGGAAAGAAGGGAAACGCAGTCATAATTTTAAGAGAAAACCCTGAGCTGATGGCAATGCCTTTCAGGGTAGGGAGCGCAGCGGAAATGCCGTTTGACGGCGGAGGGGCAAATTGAGCCGTCAGCGCCCCCTCTGCCGCTGTCTCTCCTCCGCCTGCCGCCGCAGCCGTTCCTGCTCCACCACCCGCTCCATGCCGTGGGGCACCCGGTCCCCCTCCTGCCAGTACCGGAGCAGCGACAGGGCCTCCACCTGCTCCGCCTGCTCCGGCAGGGCGGCCACCGTGGCCACGCAGCGGTTGATTTTGACCCCCTCCGCCGCGAAGCGGGCCTCAAAGTCGGTCATGATCACATCCGGGTCGTCACGGTGGAGGTCATTCGTCACCTGGCTCAGGGTGTACCCCGCCAGGGGGAACTGGGTCAGGGAGAAGTCAAACAGGGGGCGGTTGTCCGTCTTGAAGTGGATCTCCCCGCCCGGCTTCAGGAAGGCCCGATAGCTTTTCAGGAAGTCGGCATAGGTCAGGCGGCGTTTGGCGTGTTTCCGGCTGGGCCAAGGGTCTGGGAAGTTGATATAGAGGAGGTCCACCTCCTCCGGGGCGAACATCTCCCCCAGCCGGGCGGCGTCGTCGCAGACAAACCGCACGTTGGACACCCCTTCCGCCAGGGCCTTCTCCATCCCCATCACCAGGGCGTCCGCCACCCGCTCCACCGCCACAAACAGCGCCTGGGGGTGGCGTTTCGCCGTCTCCACCGTGAAGGTGCCCTTGCCGCAGCCGATCTCCAGCCGCAGCTCCTCCGCCCCCGGCAGGGCGTCACGCCACCAGCCCCGCCGGGCGCAGGGGTCCTCCTCCAGCAGGGCGGCCACCCGCTCCATCCGGGGGCCAAGGTTCTTTTTCTTCCTCATTCTCATGGCGGTTTTCCTCCGTTTTTCTCCGATCGGTACAAAAGCATTGTAACACGATTCCGCGCCGGGGGCAAGATGGGTCTTGCTTTTTTCCCCCTGCCCGTGTATAATAAGAATACTTGTCGGGGTGTTGCGCAGTTGGTAGCGCGCCTGCTTTGGGAGCAGGAGGCCCGGGGTTCGAGTCCCCGCGCTCCGACCATGTTAAGGACCCTCTGAATAAATGCAACTGCGGCGCCTTGCGGTAAATTTCCGCCAGAAATGCGTTGCAAAGTCTTGAAATCCGTCAGGATTCCTGCGCCTTTGCGCCTTTTTCTGACGAAAATTTCCTCGCAATTCGCTCTTGTTCATTTATTCAGAGGTTCCTTGGAAAACATCCGAACGTCTCCCCCGTGTGGGGCGGGCGTTCGGATGTTTTGCATCATGGGAATGAATTTTTCCCGTCAAAAAGCCCCCGCATCCGGCCCTGCGGCGCGGATGCGGGGGACAGGCCAAGCCGCCGTCAGGGGGCTCAGCAGAACTTCTTGATGCCGTCCGTGGGGGTGAAGCGGTCGGCGTTCATGGTGATGGTGAACTTGATGTTATTCTTCTCGCTGAAGCTGTCCAGCCAGTTCAGGAAGTTTTCAATGCGGACAGAATCCCGCTCACCGGTGATTTTGATCAGGTTGTCAATGAAAATATGGGTAATGTCGTAGTTGGAGGCATACATACCGGCCAAAAAGCCCTGGAACGCCTCCAGGCTCCGAACGGGATAGTCCTCCGTCGAAACCAGACGAATATGATAATGAAGATCGTAGGTCAATTCCCGCTTCGGTTCAATGCAAACCAGATTGCCCTGGGTCACTTCTGTCTCCGCGTTGATCTGCTCGATGAGCTGTTTGGTCTTGCCGGCGCCGGGCTTGTCCAAAATTACTCTTACCATAAGAAATCACTCCTTCAAGTTGGTTGCCGTATGGCAGTTACCGTATGTATACTTTACCATAACGGCGGCTTGTTTTCAACCACCTCTTTGTGAATTTTTTGTTGCAAAGCCGGAGAGGTGCCGGGCCGGTCACTCTTCCTCCGCCGTGGTGTCGGAGGATGCGGCGGCCATGGTCTCCGCCGTCACGCCGGAGGAGGCGGAGGAGTCAGAGGACTCTTCCTCACTCTCGTTCTCCCGGATGTCCAGGGCATACACCTTCTCCAGGATCTCCGACACTTCCTCATAGGTGATGTGGATGTCCCAGTCGGTGTACTCATAGGCGGTGAAGGCGGCGGAGAAGCCGTAGGCCAGGGTGACGTGGCCGTAGGCGTGGTAGGTGTCGCCGCTGGTGGCGGTGCCGTCGTACTCATAGACGAAGTAGGTCAGGCCGCCGATCTCCTCATTCTCCTGACGGACGTAGTTGGTGTAGTAGTCAGAAAAGCCCTCGTCCAGGGCCTCGAAGAATTCCTCGATGTCGGTATACTCCGTCTCCACATTATAGGCGGCGTCCAGGGTCAGCTCGGCCGCCTCCGCCCCGTCCTCGACCACATAGTCGGTGGGATACACGGGGAAGCGGTAATAGGCGTCGGCATAGGCGGAGCTGGTCAGGTTCTCGCCGTCGTCCTCGTGGAGCTCGTCCCCCACCCACTGATAGATGCTGTACTCGTCCCCCTGCAGCACCACCTGGTAGCGGCCCTCGGAGATCTCGTACTCGGAGCTGCCGCAGCCGGTGAGCAGGGCGGCCAGGGCCAGGGCGGCGGGGAGCAGCCGGTTCCAAAGTCGTTTCATCGTGTACCCTTCCTTTCTGATATTACTTGGTGACCCAGTTGCCGGTGGCGTCGGCGGTGAGGTAGGCGTTGATGAAGCCGTCCAGGTCGCCGTCCATGACGCCGTTTACATTGCTGGTCTCGTAGCCGGTGCGGAGGTCCTTCACCATCTGATAGGGCATAAAGACGTAGGAGCGGATCTGGCTGCCCCACTCGATTTTCAGCTGGACCCCCTTCAGGTCGGAGATCTTCTCCGCGTGGGCCTGGAGCTGGAGCTGCACCAGTTTGTCCCGGAGCATCCGGTAGCAGGTGTCCTTGTTCTGGAACTGGCTCCGCTCCTGAGTGGAGGACACCACCACGCCGGTGGGCTTGTGGATCAGCCGGACGCCGGAGGAGGTCTTGTTGATGTGCTGGCCCCCGGCCCCGGAGCAGCGGAACACCTGCATTTCCACATCCTCCTCCCGGATGTCCACCTCCACGTCGGCGGGCAGGTCGGGCATGACCTCCACCGCCGCGAAGGAGGTCTGCCGGCGGGCGTTGGAGTCAAAGGGGGAGATGCGCACCAGCCGGTGTACGCCGTGTTCGCTGCGGAGGTAGCCGTAGGCGTTCTCCCCGGAGATCATCAGGGTGGCGGTCTTGATGCCGGCCTCGTCCCCGTCCTCATAGTCCAGGGTCTCGCATTTCAGGCTGTGCTTGGCCGCCCAGTGCTGGTACATCCGAAAGAGCATGCTGGCCCAGTCCTGGGCCTCGGTGCCCCCGGCGCCTGCGTGGATGGTCAGCATACAGTCGTTGTTGTCATACTCGCCGGTGAAGAGGGTGGCCAGCCGGGCCTCCTCCATGTCCGCCTCCAGGGCGGCATAGCTCTCTTCCAGCTCCTCCAGCATGGAGTCGTCGTCCTCCTCGATGCCGAACTCGCACATCACCAGCATATCATCCACGGCGTCCAGCCGCTTCTGCTGGCTGTTCAGCTTCTCCTGAAGGATGCCGATGCGCTGGGTCACCTTCTGGGCCTTGTCCGCATCGTCCCAGAAGCCGTCCGCTGTGGACTGGGCCTGGAGCATATCCAGCTCCTGGGCGGCGGCCTCCAGCCCCAGGCCCTCCCCCAGCTCCTTCAGGGCGGGGGCGAGGTTGTGGAGCTTTGTCCTGTATTCGTCAAATTTAATGGATGCCATCGTTCATTCACTCACTTATTCTAACTTTTATGATTCGTTTCAATCGGCGGCGCTGTCTGCCGGGGGCTACAGGAATCGATTCCCCATGCTGCTGTCACTCTCTTTCCGTTTTGTCGTCCGTTTCTCCATTATAAGGGAAAAGGCGGGCCGTGTAAAGAAGTTTATGCAGAAAATCTCCCCTGAATGTGCAAAAGCCGGAGAAAGCGGGGCGCGGAAAACCCGTGTGGATTTCATTGACAAACCACGGCGTGTGGGGTATAATAAACATAACAAGGGCGCTGTCCGGTAACGGTTAGCCCCCTGGTTTAGGTATTGAAGTAACCGCCACTTTGGGAACTGGGGCGGTTACTTCTTTTTGTTATAGTAAATTGTCAGAAACAATCCACATAATCCAATGATTACAAGACAGAGAGTCAAGACTTCCATCGTACTCATCGGGCAGCCCCTCGTCGGCGTTGGCTCCGTATCCTTCGCATCCGTCTAAAGCCGAATGCTCAGTCGCTCCGCAACGCCTCCTCTCAAAATCGAACCCGCTTTGCTGGGCTTCGATTTTGTTTTAAGCACCGCTTGAAGGCATAGGTATCCACAAAGAAGGGGCCAACCGCCACCGTATTGGACAGCGCCACTGACAGAATACCACAGCTTTCCCCGGAAAGCAAGCAGATTTTCCCTATACGGAAAACCCGTGTGGATTTCATTGACAAACCACGGCGTGTGGGGTATAATAAACATAACAAGGGCGCTGTCCGGTAACGGTTAGCCCCCTGTGCGATTAGTTATAGAAGTAACCGCTTGCTTGGTAGGCCGGGCGGTTACTTCTTTTTGTTTAACAACTGTATGAACAGGTTGCAAATGCCGATAATAACCAGAAAGAGAGTTAATACTTCCATCGTAGTCATCGGGCAGCCCCCCTTTCTTCTTCAGATCGGGGGACGCAAAGAAGCTGCCCCCGTGAAGGGGGGCCAACCGCCACCGTATTGGACAGCGCCACTGACAGAATACCACAGCTTTCCCC
>JAJQBL010000087.1 GCA_021203325.1 Clostridiales bacterium
CGGCATACGAGCGCAGCCTCGGTCTCGTTGGCTCGGAGCTGTGTATATGAGCGAGGCCCTGTTCGGGGTGACGGTGGACAGCTACCTCCTCACCGTTCTGGCGGGGGTGGTGGAGCTGTACTTCCACTTCCAGCTCCTCACCGACCTGTCCCATATCGCGGGAAACTATGCCTGCCCCCAGGAGGGGAAGCTGCTGACCCTCCGGACGGTGTACACCGTGGCCGCCACCCTGTCCCTCCTGTCCCTGCCCTGGGAGGACTGGCTGGCCGTGGCCGTTGCGGTGATGCTGACCGGGGTGGCGGCGGCGCTGTGGATCTGCAAGACGCTGTTCTCCTTCCGCCGCTCCCTGGCGGAGGGGGCCGCCGGAGCAAAGAAAACCGGTTGACCTGTCCTCCGCGAACTGTTACAATAAGGATACATCGCGGTGAAAGGAGGGCGCGTCATGTGGGTCTGTCCCCGCTGCCATAGGGAAACTGCCGATGAACAGACACTTTGCCAGGGCTGTGGCTTCGACCGCAGCTGTGACTATACCCGGTATCCGACCTTGTGCGCCGTCCCTTCCTCCGTATGGAGCGCCGCCCGGTTCGGCCTGTCCGGTTCCCCGGGGGACGGCGACAGCCCCGCTGTCGGGAGAATGGAAGCGGACACCTGGTTCTCCAACGGGATCTACGGGCTGCATGTGGCCTGGCTGGCCTGCCACTACCACCTCATCCGTTTCGTCGGCAGAGACGCCTTTGTCTATCGGAACACCTGCCTCTTTACCCCGTGTTACAACGTACCCGACGACGGCGGAGTATCCCCCTCCTACATCGTGCGGGGCAGAGACGGCAAAGCCCGGCTGGATTGCTCCGCCTTCGTCGGTCTGGTGCTGCGGGGCATCCCCTACGAAGCGTCCCCCTTTGCAAACCACCCCTGGGCGAAGGGTGCTGCGGTTTTCTGGACGCCTTCCAGGGAACTGGTCTACGGGACGGACTGGTACAAGACCGACATCTACGACAGAATGTCGGCAGGCCGGTATGTGAACCTGGGCATTGATGGCTACAGCTCCCTCCGCACCGCCGCACAGCTTGCCGAGTATTTTTACAGGACGGGGCTGATCCTGTTCGACGCGGAGACGGACGGGGACAGCGCCGACTATGGCAGGGACTTTTCCTCTGCCTTTCTTCTGGAGCCGGGGGATCTGATCTTCTGGGCAAAGTCCACCGCCAGCCCGGCACAAAAGGCACGGTTTCGCTCGGTCAGCCACGTCGCCATTGTGGAGGAGCGGAGCATCTTCTTTGTCCAGGCCACCACCGGCGCCTCCGTGATCACCCGATTGCGACTGAACGGCACATTGACAGACCGCCGCGGCAGGCACCCCTATGACGAAATCACGCTGGTGGTTCGCCCGGACTACCGCTTCGACCGGAGCACCACGGTTTGGGCGCCCATCGGCGTCAACCTGTGCCACTATCCCTGGAATTTTGGCTGTCCTCCGGGCAACTGCGGACACTTTGCCAACGGGCTTTCCTACGCCGCCACCGCCTGCAACGCTGCCGGTGACGATGGCATACGGATCTATGGCGAGAAATCCCCCGCCTGCCGGGGCGTCCCCCTGACAGTCTGGCTGCGGGGGAACCCCGACGACGGACTGGGGATGCTCCGCCTCGTCCCCGGCCGCTACCGGCTGACCGGCATGAACGGTACAGGAATCCCGTCCACGGCCTTCGCGCTGCAGCTGCGGAAGGAGGACGGCTCAGAGTTTACCCCGCCCATCCGCTGTTATGACGGCCGGAGCGTCCGCTTCACCATCACCCAACCCTGCAAGGCGCGCCTGTGCCTGTACATCGGGAGAAGCGGCGCAACCGACGCCATGGACTGCACGATCTACCCGCACCTGGAGCGGACGGCGGACTGAACCGGAGGGCGGGGAACGCCTGCCCCCCGGCGCACGCCGACGAATCCATATTCCGTCAGGAGGGGGGCGCTTTGCCGGGCGGGCCTTCATTTCTTCGCATTGGCAGAAAATTCCGCTTTCCCCGTCTGCTTTTACCATAACCTTTTAGCAAAATTGATTTTCAAGGGAAAAATGTCCATTGCTCTTGACTTTTGTCCCCTGAGCTGTCATAATTGAAGGGCGAGGAATATGTTTAGACCTCGCGGTCTGAGCATTACTTTCACCATCAATGCAGGAGGTTAGGCTAAACTATGGCAAAGATTGATTTTACAAAGTATGGAATCACCGGGACAACGGAGGTTGTCTACAATCCTTCCTATGAGCAGCTGTTTGAGGACGAGACCGATCCCAAGCTGGAGGGCTTTGACAAGGGCCAGGTCAGCGAGCTGGGCGCCGTCAACGTCATGACCGGCGTTTACACCGGCCGTTCCCCCAAGGACAAGTTCATCGTCATGGACGAGAACTCCAAGGACACCGTGTGGTGGACTACCCCTGGGTATCCCAACGACAACCATCCCGCCTCTGAGGAGACCTGGGCTGCCGTGAAGGCCATCGCCCAGCAGGAGCTCTCCGGCAAGAAGCTGTATGTGGTGGACGCGTTCTGCGGCGCCAACAAGGACACCCGCATGGCCATCCGCTTCATCATGGAGGTGGCATGGCAGGCCCACTTCATTAAGAACATGTTCATCGTCCCCACCGAGGAGGAGCTGGCGAACTTCGAGCCCGACTTCGTGGTCTACAACGCTTCCAAGGCCAAGGTGGAGAACTACAAGGAGCTGGGCCTCAACTCCGAGACCGCCGTTGTCTTCAACATCACCAGCCGTGAGCAGGTCATCATCAACACCTGGTACGGCGGCGAGATGAAGAAGGGCATGTTCTCCATGATGAACTACTATCTGCCGCTGAAGGGCATTGCCGCCATGCACTGCTCCGCCAACACCGATATGAACGGCGAGAACACCGCCATCTTCTTCGGCCTGTCCGGCACCGGCAAGACCACCCTGTCCACTGACCCCAAGCGTCTGCTCATCGGCGATGACGAGCACGGCTGGGACGACAACGGCGTCTTCAACTTCGAGGGCGGCTGCTATGCCAAGGTCATCAACCTGGACAAGGACTCCGAGCCCGACATCTACAACGCCATCAAGCGCAACGCCCTGCTGGAGAACGTCACCCTGGACGAGAACGGCAAGATCGACTTCGCTGACAAGAGCGTCACCGAGAACACCCGTGTCTCCTATCCCATCAACCACATCGAGAAGATCGTCCGTCCCGTGTCCGCCGGTCCTGCCGCCGAGAACGTCATCTTCCTGTCCGCCGACGCTTTCGGCGTGCTGCCTCCCGTGTCCATCCTGACCCCGGAGCAGACCCAGTACTATTTCCTGTCCGGCTTCACCGCCAAGCTGGCCGGCACCGAGCGGGGCATCACCGAGCCTACCCCCACCTTCTCCGCCTGCTTCGGCCAGGCCTTCCTGGAGCTGCATCCCACCAAGTACGGTGAGGAGCTGGTCAAGCGCATGGAGAAGAGCGGCGCCAAGGCCTACCTGGTCAACACCGGCTGGAACGGCACCGGCAAGCGTATCTCCATCAAGGACACCCGCGGCATCATCGACGCCATCCTGGACGGCTCCATCAAGTCCGCCCCCACCAAGATGATCCCCTATTTCAACTTCGAGGTTCCCACCGAGCTGCCCGGCGTTGACCCCGCCATCCTGGACCCCCGGGACACCTATGCCGACGCTTCCCAGTGGGAGGAGAAGGCCAAGGATCTGGCCCAGCGCTTCATCAAGAACTTCGTCAAGTATCAGACCAACGACCTGGGCAAGAGCCTGGTGGCCGCCGGCCCTCAGCTGGACTGATTTGCTGACAACCGAAACCCCCGCATAACCCCATAACCAGGCGCCGCATCTCTCCGGAGGTGCGGCGCTTTTTCACACAAAAAAGAACCGCCGCCAGCGGGTCACGCTGGCGGCGGAATGTTTCATAATATGTTTCGATCAGAACAGGCCCACGATTTTGCCGTTTTCGTCAATGTCGATACGCTCAGCGGCGGGCACCTTGGGCAGGCCGGGCATGGTCATGATGTCGCCGGTCTGGACCACGATGAACCCGGCCCCGGCGCTGACCTTCACCTTGGTCACGTTGACGGTGAAGCCCTCCGGCCGCCCCAGCAGGGTGGGGTCGTCAGAGAGGGAGTACTGGGTCTTTGCCACGCAGATGGGCAGATTGCCATAGCCCAGATCCTCCAGCTTGGCGATGGACTGCTCCGCGGCCTTGGAGTAGGTCACCCCCGCGCCGCCGTAGACCCGCTTCACCAACGTCTCCAGCTTGACCTTGATGGGGGCGTCCAGGGGATAGGCGAACCGGAAGTCATGGGGCTGCTGACACAGCCGCAGCACTTCCTCCGCCAGCTCCACGCCGCCTGCGCCGCCCTTGCCCCAGGCCTCGCTCATGGCCACGTTGACCCCCAGCGCCTGGCACTTGCTGCGAATCAGCTCCAGCTCGGCGTCGGTGTCGTTGGTGAAGCGGTTGATGGCCACCACGCAGGGCAGGCCGAACACCCGGGTAATGTTCTCCACGTGCTTGAGCAGGTTGGGGAGGCCCTTTTCCAGGGCCTCCAGGTTCTCCTGGCCCAGCTCCGTCTTGGGGACGCCGCCGTTGTATTTCAGTGCCTTCACCGTGGCTACGATGACCACTGCGTCCGGGTCCAGCCCGGCGGCCCGGCACTTGATGTCCAAAAACTTCTCCGCGCCCAAATCCGCGCCGAAGCCCGCTTCCGTCACCACATAGTCCGCCAGCTTCAATGCGGTGTCGGTGGCGGAGACGGAGTTGCAGCCGTGGGCAATGTTGGCAAAGGGGCCGCCGTGGACGATGGCGGGGTTATGCTCCAGCGTCTGCACCAGGTTGGGCTTGATGGCGTCCTTCAGCAGGACGGTCATGGCCCCCTCCGCCTTCAAATCGTGGGCGGTGACAGGGTTGCCCTTCCGGTCATAGGCCACGATGATGCTGGCCAGCCGCCGCTTCAAATCCATCAGGTCGGAGGAGAGGCACAGCACCGCCATGATCTCCGAGGCCACGGTGATGTCGAAGCCGTCCTCTCTGGGGACGCCCTGCATCCGGCCCCCCAGGCCGTCGATGACGTTGCGGAGCTGCCGGTCGTTCATGTCCACGCAGCGCTTCCAGGTGATGTTCTTCACGTCGATGTCCAGCGCGTTGCCCTGCTGGATGTGGTTATCCAGCATGGCGGCCAGCAGGTTGTTGGCCGCGCCGATGGCGTGGAAGTCGCCGGTGAAGTGGAGGTTGATGTCCTCCATGGGGATGACCTGGGCGTAGCCGCCCCCGGCCGCGCCCCCCTTGATGCCGAACACCGGCCCCAGGGAGGGCTCCCGGAGGCAGAGGAGGGTCTTCTTCCCCAACAGGGAGAGGGCGTCCGCCAGGCCCACGGAGGTGGTGGTTTTCCCCTCCCCGGCGGGGGTGGGGTTGATGGCGGTGACCAGAATCAGCTTGCCCTTCCGGGGGGCGTCTTTCAGGGAGGAGATGTCAATCTTTGCCTTGTACTTGCCATAATGCTCCAGCAGATCGGGGTCAAAACCGGCCTGCCGGGCCACCTGGTCAATGGGATAAAGTTCCGTGCTCTGTGCGATTTCAATATCGGTTTTCATGGGAGGCTCCACCTTTCTCACATCCGTGACTGTCTGAGGCGCTGCGGCGTTCCTGAAACAGAAAAAGCCAGCCCCCAGACCACATTGGCCCAGACGGTCGGCACTGTTCCCGCCATATTCCCTGTGGTTCCATCCACTTCCGTCAGTCATATGGCTACCTTTAAGGTACCATCAACTTCCCGATTTGTCAACCGTTTTTTGGGAGAAATGGTTGCAAAAATGCGGGAAAATCAAAGTTATGATTGACTAACTATAGGGAAAGCTGTTACAATAACAATCAAGATATGAGGGAGTAGTCGGCGCCCCACGGGCGCGGCAAGTCAACATACTGGTGCGATGAGCGCCTGGCTTGCCTCCTCAATGATGAGACTCATGTGCTGCTTTTGCCGCGCATTGGGTCTGTTTTTTTGTCCTCAACGCCAGCGGCGGGCAGCCTTGCCCGCCGCTTTTCTGCGCTGCGCCGCTCCCCACTGGAGGAATTTTAAATGGATTTACTGTCGCTGTTGCTGCTGGCCGTAGGGCTGTCCATGGACGCCTTCGCCGTCTCCGTCTGCAAGGGGCTGGCCCTGAAAAAACTGACGCTCAAAGCCCAGCTCATTGTAGGGGCCTGGTTCGGCGGATTCCAGTTTTTGATGCCCATGATCGGCTACGCCCTGTCCAGCCGCTTTGAGCAATATATTGACGCCGTCGCCCCCTGGATCGCCTTCGGCCTGCTGCTGCTGATCGGCGGCAACATGGTGCGGGAGGCTCTGGGGAAGGAGACGGAGGAGGCCAACGACAGCCTGGCCGCCGGAGAGATGTGCATGATGGCCATCGCCACCAGCATTGACGCCCTGGCGGTGGGGGTCACCTTCACCTGCGTCAACGTGGAGCTGATAGCCGGCTGGAGCGTGCTGGCTAACACGGTGCTGGGCTGCGTCCTCATCGGCATCACCACCTTCCTGCTGTCCATGATCGGCGTGCGGGTGGGCAACGTCTTTGGCAGCCGGTACGAGAAGCGCGCGGAGCTGGCCGGCGGTATCATTTTGATTCTGCTGGGGGTTAGGATACTGGTGGAGCATTTTATCGGGTGAAGCAGAAAAACTGAATCACTGTAACGGCGGCCCCTGCCCGGATAACACCGGTCGGGGGCCGATTTTTTTGTACAAGCGCTTGATAAATTATAGCTATATAGCTATAATAGAATATAGAAAGGGGGCAAACCATATGAGGGACGACTTTTTTCAGGCTCTGGCCAATCCCTACCGCCGGGAAATCATCCACTTGCTGCGATGGAAAAATCTCAGCGCCGGGGAAATCGCAGAACAGTTTGACATCTCTCAGCCCTCCGTTTCCAGGCACCTGGACGTGCTGAAACGGGCGGAAATCGTCACCGCCACCCGCAAGGCCAATCAAATCATTTATTCCCTGAACCTCTCCGTCATGGAGGAACTGTATGTGGAGCTGAGCGGCCTGCTGGGCAAGGTACCGGAGGAAGGGAAAAAAGCTCATGAAACGGAGTAAGACACGGATTTGGATTCGGGTGCTGTGTGTGGCGGCTCTGGTACTTGGGCTGGCTCTTCCCGATCAGATGGCGGGCTTTTTGCTGATGGCGGCGGCGCTGTTGGCAGCGGTGGCGGTACTCTATCGCCATCTGGGTGAGTTGACCGACCTACCCGATGGGCACCCCAAGCTGAACACCCTGCGGCTGGTTACGGTGTTCAGTGTGGTCATGCTGATTGGCTGCACAGTGATCATTGTGCTGACGGAAACGGGGAAAATCGTCCTGTCCGAGAAGGGAGAACGAACGCTGGCCGCCTGCATTGTGTGCATTGTCATGCTGTTTGGCGGAAATGTTGCACCGAAGCTGCCCCGCAGTTCCCATACCGGACTGCGGCTCCCCTGGACAGTGGCGGACGATGAGACATGGATTGTTACCCACCGCATTTTGGGGTATCTCTCACTGCCGCTGGTGCTGGTCTATTTGCTGGGGATTCCCGTAATGAAGTCCTTTGAAGGGCTGACAGTGACAATTTTCCTGCTGTGGATTGGGATTCCTGCCATGCTCTCCGGACTGCTGTACTATCGAAAATTTTATCACAAACGAAGCTAAACAGGGCGCGGCGGTCTTATGACCGCCGCGCCTTTTCCTGCGCCGATATTCTCTTTCAGGCTGCGTTTACCGCACGCCCAGTTCCCCGCCCATGACGTCGATGGTCATGGTGGTGCCGGGGGCCACGTCGTCCTCCAGAATTTTCCGGCTGATGAGGGTCTCCACCGTGTGCTGGACGTACCGGCGGAGGGGCCGTGCGCCGAAGGCGGGGTCGTAGCTCTCCTCCACAATGAAGTCCTTGGCGGCGGGGGTCAGAATCACGCTGAGCTGCTTGTCCTCCAGGCGGCGGTTCAGGGCGTCCACCTGCAGGTCCACAATGCCGGTGATATTGTCCCTGGTCAGGGGCTTGTAGAACACGATTTCGTCCAGCCGATTCAGGAACTCCGGCCGGAAGGAGCGCTTCAACAGGGCCTCCACCTCATTCCGGGCGCTGTTCGAGATGTTGCCGTCATCGTCAATGCCGTCCAGCAGAATCTGGCTGCCCAGGTTGGAGGTCAGGATGATGATGGTGTTCTTGAAGTCCACAGTGCGGCCCTGGCTGTCGGTGATGCGTCCATCGTCCAGCACCTGGAGCAGCACGTTGAACACGTCCGGGTGGGCCTTCTCCACCTCGTCAAACAGCACCACGGAGTAGGGCTTCCGCCGGACGGCCTCGGTGAGCTGGCCGCCCTCCTCGTAGCCCACATAGCCGGGAGGGGCGCCGATGAGCCGGGAGACGGAGTACTTCTCCATATACTCGCTCATGTCGATACGCACCATGTTCTTTTCGCTGTCGAACAGGGCCTCCGCCAGGGTCTTGGCCAGCTCCGTCTTGCCCACGCCGGTGGGACCCAGGAACAGGAAGGAGCCGATGGGGCGGTTGGGGTCCTGGATGCCCGCACGGGAGCGGATGATGGCCTCGCAGACGCTCTGCACCGCCTCGTCCTGGCCGATGACCCGCTTGTGGAGGATGGAGTCCAGATGGAGCAACTTTTCCCGCTCGCTCTCCTGGAGCCTGGCCACGGGGATGCCCGTCCACCGCTCGATGATGCGGCAAATCTCGTCCTCCGTCACCCGGTCCCGGAGCAGGCTGCGGCGCTTGCCCTGGGCGGCCACCGCTTCCTCGGCGTCCAGCGCCTTTTGCAGCTCCGGCAGTTTGCCGTATTGCAGCTCGCCGGCCTTGCCGTAGTCGCCTTCCCGGCGGGCAAGCTCCAGGTCCTGCTTGGCCTGCTCGATGTCCTCCCGGAGCTTCTGGACCTTGGTGATGGCGTTCTTCTCGTTCTCCCACTGGGCCTTCTTTGCGTTGAACTCCTCCCGCATTTCGGCCAGCTCCTCCTGGAGCTGGGCCAGCCGCTCCCGGGAGAGCTTGTCGTCCTCCTTTTTCAGGGCGGCCTCCTCAATTTCATGCTGGGTGATGCGGCGGGAAATCACGTCCAGCTCGGTGGGCATGCTGTCCATCTCCGTCCGGATCAGGGCGCAGGCCTCGTCGATGAGGTCGATGGCCTTGTCCGGCAGGAACCGGTCGGTGATATAGCGGTTGGACAGGGTGGCGGCGGCGATGATGGCCCCGTCCTGAATTTTCACGCCGTGATAGACCTCATACCGCTCCTTCAAACCCCGGAGGATGGCGATGGTGTCCTCCACGCTGGGCTCGTTCACCATCACGGGCTGGAACCGCCGCTCCAGGGCGGCGTCTTTCTCGATATACTGGCGGTATTCATTTAATGTTGTCGCGCCGATGCAGTGCAGCTCGCCACGGGCCAGCATGGGTTTCAGCAGGTTGCCTGCGTCCATGCTGCCCTCCGTCTTGCCTGCGCCGACGATGGTGTGCAGCTCGTCGATGAAGAGCAAAATTTTGCCGTCGCTCTTCTTCACCTCGTTCAGGACGGCTTTCAGCCGCTCCTCAAACTCCCCACGGTACTTGGCCCCGGCGATGAGGGCCCCCATGTCCAGAGAGAAGATGGCTTTATCCTGTAAGCTCTTGGGCACGTCCCCCCGGACGATCCGCTGGGCCAGCCCTTCCACCACGGCGGTCTTGCCCACGCCCGGCTCGCCGATGAGGACGGGGTTGTTCTTCGTCTTACGGGACAGGATGCGGATGACGTTCCGAATCTCATCGTCCCGGCCGATGACCGGGTCCAGCTTGTTGGCCCTGGCCCGCTCCACCAGGTCGGTGCCGTACTTTTTCAGGGCGTCATAGGTGTCCTCCGGCGTCTCCGAGGTGACCCGCTGGTTGCCCCGGATCTTGGACAGGGCCTCCAGCGCCTTCTCTTTGGTGAGGCGGTAGGTCTGGAACAGCTTTTTCAGATTGCTGTTGGCCGCGTCCAGCAGACCCAGGAACAGATGCTCCACCGAGATATACTCGTCCTTCATCTGGCTTGCGGACTTGTCGGCGGCGGTGAGGGCCTTGTCCACGTCCTTGGCGATATAGACCTTGCCCTGCTCCCGGTTACCGTAGCTGACCTTGGGGAGCTGCTCAATCTGGGCACGAAGGGCGGCCTTCAGGCTGTCCGGGTCCGGCCCCATGTTGGACACCAGCTGGGGAATCAGCCCGCCCTCCTGGTCCAGCAGGGCGTAAAGCAGGTGGGCCTGCTCGATTTGGCAGTTGCCGTATTCATCCGCACAGATCTGGGCGGATTGCAGGGCCTCCTGGGATTTTTGGGTTAAATTTTTCTGAGCCATAATCATACCTTTCTTCTGCTTCAGCAGGTTTGGCAAAGGGAAAGGGCGCAGAGGGGAACGGGCCCCTCCGCGCCCTCACGGGTTAGCAGATGTTGATCTCCCGGCGTTGGGGCGCGGCCGGTCTTACCTTGGGCAGCGTCAGGGTCAGGATGCCGTTCTTGTAGGCGGCGGTGATAGCGTTCTCCTGAATGTCGTTCAGGGTGAAGCTGCGGCTGTAGGAGCCGGTGTGCCGCTCCTGCAGCACCCAGCCGCCGCTGGTGCGCTGCTGGTCGGCGCTGTGCTGGGCCTTGATGGTCAGGACGCCGGCATCCACCGACAGGTGAATGTCCTCCTTGTTGAAGCCGGGCAGCTCGGCGGTGAGGGTGAAGCTGTCGCCGGTGTCCTGCAAATCCACCCGGAAGGGGATGGTGCTGTTCTCCGCGGCGTAAAACGGGGCGTCAAAGGTGTTCCAAAGGCGGTCAAAGTCGTTCATCCGGCGGGTAATCATGTTATACATCGTAATGCTTCCTTTCCGGCCTCTCTGAGAGGCCCTCTGTGATTTGATGATAGTATACTGCGCAAATATGACGCAATTATGAAGAATTTGTTTTTCTTTTGTGAAGGTTTTAGCAAACTTTAAGTTTGAGCGCTAACAGAGTGGCAAACCGTTGCCCTTTCGCCAGCCCCGGAGGGCGGACGAAAGGGGAGCCGGGGCAACGCCCCGGAGTGGGGTCAGCCGATGGTGATCTCCCGGCGCTGAGGCGCGGCCGGTCTCGTCTTGGGCAGCGTCAGGGTCAGGATGCCGTCCTTGTAGGAGGCGGTGATGGCGTCCTCCTGAATGTCGTTCAGGGTGAAGGTACGGCTGTAAGAGCCGGTGTGCCGCTCCTGAAGGACCCAGCCGTTTTCGTTGCGCTGCTGGTTGGCGCTGTGCTGGGCCTGGATGGTCAGGACGCCTGCGTTCAGCGACAGGTGGATGTCCTCTTTCTCAAAGCCGGGCAGCTCAGCGGTGAGGGTGAAGCTGTCGCCATTGTCCTGCAAATCCGTCCGGAAGGGGAGGGTCGCATTTTCCGTGGCATAATACATGGGGTCAAAGTCATTCATGTGACGATTGGAAATCAGAGTATACATAATATAAGCATCCTTTCCGAACCCTCAGGGGGTTCTCCTTTGATTTGTCTATAGTATACCCCTGGATTATGAACAAATCATGAACGAACTGTGTTTCTTTTGTGAAGATTTTAGCAGTCTGAGGATTAGAGTGCTAAAACGTGGCAGAGAAAAGCCGCCGTCCACAACAGGGACGGCGGCGAAGGGGGGAATCCCCCGTCATAAATCGTGGAACAGCTTCACCGTTTCAGCCGCTCCGCCAGAGACGGATCGGGGGTGACGTAGGCGGTGCTGTGGGTGGTGTAAATCACCATGCCCGGCCTGGCGCCCCCCGGCTTTTTGACGTAGCGGACAGGGGTGTAGTCCACCGGCACATTGCTGCCCTCCCTGGCCTGGGAGTAGTAGGCGGCCAGCTGGGCGGCCTCGGTGAGGGTCTGGGCGTCCACCTCCCGGCCCTCCGTCCAGATGATGACGTGGGAGCCGTGAATTTTCTGTGTGTGGAGCCAGATGTCCCGGAACCCCGCCTGCTTACAGGTCAGCTCGTCGTTCTGGGTGTTGTTCCGGCCCACGCTGATGCGGAAGCCGGTGGAGGAGCGGAACTCCATGGGTTTGGAGCGCACCCGCTTCGGGGCCTTGCGTCCCTGCTGGGACCGGCGGAGATAGCCGGTGTCCTCCAGCTCCTGGCGGATTTCCGCCAAATCCCGCTCCCCCTCGGCCCGGCGTACCGCCTCCAGTACGGAATCCAGATAGTCCAGCTCTTTCTCGCCCTTTGCGATTTGCTCCGTCAGCACCTGGCTGGCGGTTTTCGCCTTGGTGTAGCGCTTATAGCATTTGGCGGCGTTCTGTTGGGGGGTCAGGAGGGGGTCCAGGGGGATGGTGATGTCGGCACAGTCCGGGTCGTAGTAGTTCTGACAGGTCAGCGCCCTGGCCCCCTTCTCCATCCGGTACAGGTTGGCGGTAATCAGGTCGCCGGAAATGCGGTACTGCTCCCGGTTTTCCGCGTCGGCCAGCTCCCTGCGCTGGTTCTCCAGCTTTCGGGCGGTGCGGTTCCGGGCGTTTTGCAGGCTTTTCAACAGGGTTTGGCCCTTGGCCCGGACACGCTCCTGCTGCTCCCGTGTGGCGTAGAAGTCGTCTAGCAGCTTGGAGAAGCTGTCATACTTCCGGCACTCCATGGATAGGCCGTACTGGTACAGAAACAGGCAGGAAAAGTCCTTGGGCTTGCCGCCCTGATACAGGGCGCAGGGGGTCAGCCTGCCCTGGCGGACGGCCTCCAGGAACTGCCAGAAGGTGTCCAGAAAGCCCCCGTTCTGACAGGGGGACAGGGTCCCCACCTTGGCGTCCATGCTGTCCGTCCCCTGGCACACCAGCTCCCGGCACAGCAGGGGGGACAGGCCGAAGAAGCGGTCCAGCAGCCAGTCCGTCACCTTCTGCTCCGGCGGAGCGGCCAGAAACCACTGCTCCAGCGCCTCCCGGCCGAGCAGCAGGGGATTCTCCTTCCCCGGCTGGACCGGGGGCTGACGGTACAGCAGGCCGGGGAGGACGGGGTGGGTCTCGCTGGTCTCCATATCCACCCGGCGGACGCAGTCAATGATTCTGCCGTCCTCCTCCGTCAGAATCAGGTTGGAGCGGCGGCCCATGGCCTCCAGAATCAGGTGCCGGGTGACCCGGTAGCCCATCTCGTCCAGGGCCTCCAGCTCCAGGTCCACCACCCGCTCCATGGGGGGCTGGACGATGGCGCGAATCCGGGCGGAGGCCAGGTGTTTGCGCAGCAGCATACAGAACATGGGAGGGCTGGCCGGGTTCTCCCGGCTGATCTCAGTGAGCTGGATGCGGGGATGGGCGGGGTTGGCGCTGAGGAGCAGCTTCTGATTCCCGGCAGGGGACCGGAGCTGGAGCACCAGCTCATCCCGGCCCGGCTGAAAGATTTTGTCAAGTTTCGCCCCTTCCACCACGGGGCGCAGTTCGCTGACCACACCGGACAGCGTTGCGGCGTCTAAGGGCATGGGTCAGACCTCCTTTTCCTCCTCGCCCACCACTGCGGCGAAGAGCTGATTGATGCGTTCCTTCCGGCCCTGGAGGTACAGCCAGCCGAACAGGGCTTCCAGCCCGGTGGCATAGGTGTAATCCCGCCTGGAGGCGTTTTTGGGAATCTGATGGACGTTGGCGTTGCGGCCACGCTTAAACACCGCCGTCTCCTCCTCCGTCAGAAGGGGCAGCAGGCGGCCCATGGCGGCGGCCTGGGCGTCCGCCCACACCATGGATACGGTGGCTTTGTGGAGGTTGCCGATGGTCTCCAGCTTCTGGCTGCACAGCCAGCCCCGGCAAAGAACCTCATAGACAGCGTCCCCGATGTGGGCCAGCGCCAGCACGTTCATGGTGCCAAGCTGCCCCTCCGGCACAGACAGCGTAAAGTAGTCTTTCATCCCTGGTTCTCCTTCCGGCGCTGCAAATAGCCGTTGTTGTAGAGAAAAATCACCACCGCCGCGCCGATGATGAGGAGATACCCCAAAAAGCTCCAGCCGTCGGGCACGTCCCGGAACACGAAGTACCCCAGGACGGCGGAAAACACCACCTGGGAGTAGTCAAAGACGGAAACCTCTCTGGCCGGGGCGTGGGTGTAGGCCGCCGTAATGCCGAACTGCCCGATGGTGGCGGAGACGCCGGCCAGCAGCAGCATGGCCAGCTGATAGCCGGTCATGGGGACGTAGTTCAGCGCTAGCCAGGGCAGCAGCACCAGGCAGGAGAAGGTGGAGAAGAAAAAGACGATATAGCTGCTCCGCTCCCCCTTCAGGCCCAGTTTCCGCACCATGGTGTAGGCAAAGCCGGCGCAGACGCCCCCCAGCAGCCCCAGCAGGGAGGGCACCAGGTCCAGGTTGGACAATGTGGGCTTGACGATCAGCATACTGCCGCCGAAGGCCACCGCCACCACACCCACCTGCACCGGGGTCAGCTTCTCCCTGAGCAGCAGGAAGGAGAACAGCAGGGCGAAGAAGGGGGACATCTTGTTCAGCATGGAGGCGTTGGCCAGCAGCAGGTGGTCCACCGCATAGAAGTTGCACAAAATCCCCACAGTGCCCGCCGCGGAGCGCAGGAGCAGGTCGGGCAGGTTGCCCTTCCCCCAGAGCAGCGTCCGGAAGGTGGGATGGTCATCCTCCCGCAGCAGCAGAACCGCCGCCACCAGCATGGCCACCAGGTTGCGGAAAAAGCTCTTCTCCATGCTGGGCAGGTCGCCCGCCAGCCGGACAAACAGGTTCATCATGGCAAAGCCAAAGGCAGAGGCCAGAATATACAGCACGGCCTTGGTCTTATTGGACAGGTTCATAAACGGCATCATCTCCTGTGGGACAGTATAGCACAAACTGCCCCGGGGTGACAAGCCTTTGGACGGATTCCGATTCCATGACAAAAAGGCGGCTCCAAACCGAGGCCCGGAGCCGCCCTATGCGTTTGCGGCGGATTTATGTGGCAGACTGAGGGTCAGCAGCTTGTTTCCGCCCGGCAATGTCCCTCCGGAACAGTGCCTTGAAGATAGTGCGGACAAGGGGCTGGATGAAGAACAGCTGGCTGAAAAAGGCAAAGGGGAAGTTGCAGCAGACCAGCTTGCCCCAGTTGGCCAGCAGGGTCAGGAAGTGGAACCCGCTGTAATACGGATAGTAAAGCCAGGCCGCCAGGAAGCTCATGGTGGGGCACATCAGTCCCACTGTGGCGCAGATGACGGCGCTTTCAAAAATCACCGGATGGGTGGTCTTTGGGTCGAAGTTCTTGCAGGCCAGCTTGAAGGAGCAGGGGCTGCCCATGAGGCACTCCAGCCCATAGGCCAGGCAAAATTCGACCAGAATCACCGCCCAGATCGGCAGCATCCGCCCGAACATATACACACCGCCCTGGGCGTTGATGGCGTGAAGCACGCTGTCGGCGCCGGTGACCTCCATCAGCGTGGCCCCGTTGATCACATACAGGCTGTAAAACACATAGCTGTGTACGGTGATGATGACGGTGATCAGTGCGAAGATCATTCGTTGAAATTGGTTTCTTGGCATATCAGTTCTCCTTTTTTGAGCGCAAAAAGACACAAGCTGCCGCCGCTGCCTGAAATCCAATCATGTTGACATGGTACCGTGATCAGATTTACGTGCAAAGCACAACTTGTGTCGTTCCTGCGCTATTTTGTTGCTTTGAGATTCTACCATAAAATGGAAGAAAAAGTCAAGGGGCATTTTGACAGGTGCAAACGGCGGCTCCAAGCCGGGACTCGAAGCTGCCGGAACCATGCCCCTTATTTCAGGGCCAGTCCATCCCGAAAGGCGTTGCCCACCCGCTGCGTGACCTTGTAATAACCGTGGGTGTAGGGGTCAAAGGCGATGGCGGAGACCTTTTCAATGTCTACCTGGCCCCCTGTCAGGACGGATTCGTCCGCAGTGGTGTTGACGACCCTGCCAATCACCCCGCAGCCATATTCGCCGTCCTGATACTGGATAAATTCGCACTCCATACACAGGGGAAATTCTGCGATGATGGGAGCGTCCACCAGGTTGGACTTTTGCGCGGTCAATCCGCTCTTTGCAAATTTGTTCGGCGTGTTGTTGCCGGAGACCACACCGAAATAGTCCGCCTCTACCATATGGGCCGCATCCGCGATGCTGACGGTGAAGGCTTTTCTGGCCTTGATGTTCTTCACGGTTTTGTGTGTCTCAGTCAGGTTGAGGATCACATGATCACGCTCCAGCATGGTGCCCCAGGCGGCGTTCATCACGTCAACGGTGCCGTCCTCGTTGTAGGTTGCCACCATCAGCACGGGCATGGGGAAGATGGCCTCAGTTGTCTTGATATGCTTTCTCATAACAGGAACCTCCAAATCAGAATTGCATTTCAGCTGAACCTATGATACCATTATGTTATCCATTTTACAAGTACCTACATTTGTGTAAGGTACCTACCCGGAGGTAAGCTATGGACGGCAAAGATATTCGAAACGCGAAGTTTGAGGAGACAGGATACTGCTACACCCTTTCTCTGATTTCCGGAAAGTACAAACCCATCATTCTCTACTGCCTGATGGAGTATGAGCCGGTCCGCTTTAACGAGATGCAGCGTTACATCAAGGTTGCGGACAAGACCCTGAGCCAGAACCTGAAGGAGCTGGAGGCGGATGAACTGATCATCCGTCACGTCTATCCCCAAATCCCGCCCAAGGTGGAGTATTCCCTTTCTGAGCGGGGCCGCTCTTTGGTGCGTGTGTTGGATCAGCTGTGTGACTGGGGCAATGAAAACCGGCGGTAACGAAGGGCGGTTCCGTCTCGGACGCAAACCTCCGGCCTCCCCGGCAGCCTGCCGCGCTGCTCCAGCGCCCCGTACAGCCCTTCCGCCGGGCAGCCCTCCGGCACCGGCACCCCCGGCACGGCCAGGGTGAAGCCCTCCGGCGCAGGCCGCTCCGCCCCCAACAGCAGGCGGCCCTTCCCCGGTTCCGCCGGGGAGAAGCACAGGGTCACATCCCCCGGCCCGGCCAGCACGGGAACGCCACTGTCCCGCTGGAGGCAGAGGGCCACCCGTTCCCCCTCCGGCAGGTTCAGGGACAGAGCCCGCACCCGGCCGGACAGCCGTTCCAGGGTATCCCAAACCTCTTTTGTGGTGCGGCCCGCCAGAACGCCCACGGTGGCCTCGCCCCAGGGGATGCCCCTCCGGGTCAGTTCGGCCAGGGCCAGCTCCGCCGCCACGCGCTGCCACAGGCTGCGGGTGGACACCAGGAGCGGCTCCGGCAGAATCGTCCCGTCCTCCGGCAGGTTCAGGGCACAGCGTACCCCCGCCCGGCGCAGCACCGCCCCCACCCTGCGGCCGTTCCAGCGGCGGGGCAGCTCCACCCGCAGGAGGGGCAGGCCGCAGACGGATTCCTCATAGTAGCGGGGCCGGCGGCGGGCATAGTTCATGATATAGTAGGCATACAAGGCGCACTCCTCCTGTTGCGTGGACGAACTTTTTATGCTAAACTGACGGTGCGAACCATCCACGACTTCTTCCACAGGAGAATTCTATTATGCTGCACATCAACAATATCACCCTCCCCGTCGGCTATGACGAGGACGATCTGCGCCGCAGGGTGTCCCGGCTGCTGCGCATTTCCCCGGCAGAGATCCGGGCGCTGCATCCGGTGAAGCAGTCCATCGACGCCCGGAAAAAGAGCGACCTCCATCTGGTGCTCTCCGTCAACGTGGCGGTGGGGGGCGAGGCAGGGGTGCTGCGCCGCTGCAACAGCAGACAGGTGACGCTGCTGCCGGAGGCCCGGTATGCCTTCCCCAAAGTGACACGCACCGGCGGCAGGCCGGTGGTGGTGGGGATGGGCCCGGCGGGGCTCTTCGCCGCCCTGTATCTGGCCAGGGCGGGGGTGCCCTCCCTGGTGCTGGAGCGGGGGCAGCCGGTGGAGCAGCGGGAGCAGGCCGTCTCCGCCTTCTGGCGCACCGGCGTGCTGAACCCGGACAGCAATGTGCAGTTCGGGGAGGGGGGCGCGGGCACCTTCTCTGACGGCAAGCTGACCATCGGCACCCACGATAGCCGCATCGCCACGGTGCTGGACACCCTGGTGGCCGCAGGGGCCCCGGAGGACGTGCGCCACTCCTTCCGCCCCCATGTGGGGACGGATATTCTCCGGCAGGTGGTGCGGCACATCCGGGGGGAGCTGCTGGCCCTGGGCTGTGAGATTCGCTTTGAAACCGCCCTCACCGGCCTGGAGATTCAGGGCGGCTCCCTGACCGGCATCACCGTCTCAGGGCCGGAGGGAACCGCCCGCCTCCCGGCGGACACCCTGATCTTGGCCCCCGGCCACTCCGCCCGGGATACCTTCGCCATGCTGCTGGAGGCGGGGGTGTCCATGGAGCGGAAGCCCTTCGCCATCGGCGTCCGCATCGAGCATTTGCAGGAGGCCATCTCCCAGGCCCAGTATGGGTACGCCTGGACAAAACTGCCCCCCAGCGACTACCGCCTCAGCTGCCACCTGCCGGGGGGCCGCAGCGCATTCTCCTTCTGCGTCTGCCCCGGCGGTCAGGTGGTGGCCTCCGCCAGTGAGGCGGGCTGTCTGGTCACCAACGGCATGAGCTATCGGGCCAGGGACGGCAAAAACATCAACGGCGGCCTGCTGGTGGGGGTCACGCCGGAGGACTTCGGCCCCGGCGACGTGCTGGCAGGGGTGCGCTTCCAGCGCCGGTGGGAGCGCGCCGCCTTTCTGGCGGGAGGCGGCGGCTACCGGACCCCCGCCCAGCTGGTGGGGGACTTTCTGGCCGCCCGCCCCAGCGTCGGCCCCGGCGCGGTTCAGCCCACCTACCGGCCCGGCGTCACCTGGACGGCGTTGGACGAAACCCTCCCCGGCTATGTCGTCAGCGCCCTGCGGGAGGCCCTGCCGGTGCTGGACCGGAAGGTACACGGCTTCGCCGCCCCGGAGGCGGTGCTCACCGGCGTGGAGACCCGCTCCTCCTCTCCGGTGAAGGTCCTGCGGGACGAGGGGTGTCAGGCCAACATCCGGGGCATCTACCCCTGCGGCGAGGGCTGCGGCTACGCGGGGGGCATTATGTCCGCCGCCGTGGACGGCGTCCGGGTGGCGGAGCAGGTGGCGGTGCAGTAAAGCGAAAATACTTCACACATCTGCCGAAAAAATAGCCTCCCTCCGGAACAGATTTCGTTCCGGAGGGAGGTAAACGGTTGTCAAACCGTCTCCGCTTACGCGCTGGCCTCCAGCTCGGCCACGGCCTGCTGCACCAGTGCGGTCAGGGCCTCCGGGCTTTTCCCAGCGGGGTCGATGGGGGCGCCGTAGAGCACCTGAACCCGGTACCGGTGGCCGGTCTTGAAGTTGAACAGGTTGGGCAGTTTGTGATTCCTGGGGAAGATCTCAAATCCGCCCTTGATGCAGACGGGGACGATGGGGACGCCGGTCTGCACCGCCAGCACGGCGGGGCCCTTCTTGAAGGCGGCCAGGCGGCCGTCTTTGCTGCGGGTGCCCTCCGGGAAGGCCAGGACGCCCCACTTCTCTTTCAGGCGGACGGCCAGGGCGTGCATGCTGTCCCCCACGGCGCCGGTTCTGTCGATGGGCACCATGCCCCCCACCCGGCAGAGCATCCGGTTCAGCCAGGAGCCCTGGAACAGCTCCTGCTTCGCCATGCAGCACAGCTTGCTCAGCCGCTCCTTTCGGAAGGTCAGGGTCAGGTAGAGGTAGTCAAAGTTGGAGACGTGGTTGGCGCAGATGATGTAGCCGGTGTCGGTGGGCAGCAGATTTGCCCCCCGGACATTGACTTTATAGAAAGTGCGAATCAGGAACCAGGCGATGTTCATCAGCGTGTAGTCCATATTCTTCCGGGTCAGGGGGTACTGGATCAGCTTTTTCCGCACCACCGTCTCCGGGTGGCTGCACCAGCCTATCAGGTCGCCCACGGTGGCGTCCTGATGGAGCATATCGTCGATGCGCACACCGGTGAGCTTCTCCAGCTGGACGCACAGCTCCACCGCGGAGAGGGAGTCCAGCGCCAGGTCCTGCTTCAGGCGGCTTTCCGGGGTGAAGGTTTCCTGCCCCGTGACCTGCTGCACCACATAGTTGACCTTCTCCTCCACGGTGTTCAGCCGGGGGGCGCCGGACAGCGCCTCCTCCACAGAGGTGCGCTTCGCCTCCAGCAGCTTCCGGAGCTGGTAGCGTTTGGGCTTGCCCAGGGCGGTGCGGGGGATGCGGGGGACAAAGTGGATGCCGTGGAGCTTCATGTTCTGGGGGCTCTCCGCGCTGCGGCTGCGGAAGGCGGCCTCCACGGCCTCCGGCTCCGCTTGCTCCTCCTGCACCACGAAGCAATGCACCTCGTCATAGCTGCCATCCTCGCCGCAGGGAATGCCGCAGGCGGTGAAGTCCTTCACGCCGGGGAGGCCGGCGTAGTTGGCCTCGATGTCGTCCGGGGCCACCTTCTTGCCGGTGGCCAGGACGATGTTCTCCTTGCAGCGGCCGTTGATGTGGACGTTGCCCCGCTGGTCCAGGCTGGCCAGGTCGCCGGTACGGAACCAGCCGTCCGGGGTATAGGCTTCCGCCGTCCGCTCCGGGTCGTCAAAGTAGCCCAGCATTTGGGAGGGATTTTTCAGCAGCAGCTCCCCGTCCTCAGAGAGCTTCATCTCCACGCCGGGGTAGGGCCTGCCGCAGCTGTCGGTGGTGAGGCGTTTGCCGTAGTTCCCCAGGGTGGGGATGCTGGTCTCGGTGGCCCCGTAGGTGATCAGCACCCGGAACCCGGCCCCGAAGAAGAAGTCCGCCACCTCCGGCCGCATGGGCGCGCCGCCGCACACCAGAATGTCCGCGCTGCCGCCGATGCCCTGATTGATGGAGGAGAACAGCACCTTGCCGGGGTTCAGCCCCCAGCGTTTGCGGATGTTCAGGCACAGGGGATGGAGGGTGCGCACCAGGAAGGCGGCTGCCCGGCTGGCCTGAATCTTCTGCTGGATGGAGCTGTAGAGCAGCTCGTACACCTTGGGCACGCCGCAGAAAATGGTGGGATGGTAGGCCCCGAAGGCCCCCATGATGCAGGCGGCGCTGAGCTCCTCCATGTAGCAGACGCTGCTCTGGTGGAGGGCGGGGGCGAGGCACTGGGCGTATAGCCCGTAGATGTGGGAGTTGGGCAGGAAGGCCATGAACCGCTCTTTATCTGTGTCCGCGTTGTTGCAGTGGAGGATCATTTCCACCGACCGAAGGGCGCTCTCCGCGGAGTGGAGGATACCGGCGGCGGTGGAGGTGGTGCCGGAGGAAAAGATCAGCACCTCCGCCTCAGGGTTGGCGAAGGGGGTCTCCCCGGCGCGGGGACAGGACTGTGTTTGGGTGCCGTCCTCCAGCCGGTACAGGTTCACCCCCTCCATGGAGTCGTTCAGCACGGCGGCGGTGGCGTCGGTCAGGTAAAGCCCCTGGAGCCGGGCCTTTTTGGCGATATGCACCATTTCCTCATGGGAATAGGAATGGTCCAGGGCGGCGCAGGTGCAGCCCAGCCGGGAAATGGCGTAGAAGGCCATGTGCCACTCCGGGCAGGCGGCGGCGCAGATGCCGATCCGGTTGCCGGGCTGATAGCCCGCCCGGAGCAGCACATGATAGTACCGCTCAATGCCGTCAAACAGCTGGCGGTAGGTCAGGGTGCGGAGGGTGACGCCGTCCTTCCGCATTTGGCAGATGGCGGTGCGCTCCATGCCGGAGGCGTTGCGGGATGCGATGACTTCATATAAGCTCATGGGTGAGCCACCTCATTTACTCGTAATTAAACCGGGCGAAAAAACGCCCGTTTCAGTATACCAGAAACGGAGCTGATTGCAACCTTTTTGCAAAAAAAACACGAAAACAGTAAAATTGTCGCATTGTGCAAAAACAGGCACCCGGCCGTCGGCCGGGTGCCTGTGTCATGGAACGATTCTGTCAGGCCAGCGTATCCCAGAACGGAGTGGGGGTGGGCGTCTGGGCCAGCATGGCCCGCTGCTCCTCCGTCAGCAGGGATTTGCGGACGATCACCTGCATGGTGTAGGCCCGGAACCACTTCTCGCTGCAAACGTAGTAGCCCTTCTGGCCGTTGGCCTCCCCCCAGCTGTTTTCGATTTTCCAGCGGTCAGGGGTGCCGTCCTCCGTCAGGTTGACGCCGCAGAGGAACATGGCGTGGTTCATGGTGGAGTCCCTGGTTTGCAGCCGCTCCGCGGCGGTCATGCCGAAGGTCAGGCCCCCCAGCACCTGGCCGTACTGGAAGGAGTCCTGATCCCAGTAGCCTGCCGCCCGCTCCCGATAGGGGTGGCAGTCGCAGGAAAAGGGGACGCCTTCGCCGCTTTTCAGCTGGGCGATGGCCAGGGCCTCCAGCTCGTCCATGGTCACGTTGAGGTAGACGATGTCGTCCTCCACCACGTTGCCCATGAAGGGCTGAGAATAGGTGCGGTGGCAGGGGTGGTCGGGGCCGCAGACGATGTTCACATATTCATCCAAATCGTCCCCCACAAACTCCGCAAAGAAGGTTTTGGGGGTCAGGTTGGGATGGCAGTGATACCGCTTGTCCTTGTCGGTGTAGACGAAGTCGAAGGTTTTCGGCGGCTGCCCGTAGAGGATGCACAGGGCATTGTACAGCTCCTGGAGCATTTCCTCCCGTCGGGCGGCGGTGTCCTGCCCCGCCGCATGGAGGCGGCGCAGCTCCAGGGCGTCTTCCCGGAGCTTGTGGCACAGGACGTCGTTCCACTCCGACGTGCCGGAGGAGTGCACCGTCTCCGGCATGACCCAGGAGGGCACCACGCCGTACTTCTTCATCAGGCTCACCGCCATATCCCACTGGCCGCCGTCCGGGAGGCAGCGCCGCATGAGGGTGACGTTCTCCCTGGCGTCCAGGGGCAGATCGGCGTAGTGCAGCACGCTCTCAAAGAAGTTGTTGCACTTCTCCAGCTTGTCATAGAAGGCCAGATAAGCCCCGGAGATGGAAAAGTCCCCCAGGCTGCACTTTTGCACCACCCGCTCCCGCACCAGGTTCATGGCGGAGTACATCCAGCAGCGGCCGCTCTGCTTCTGGTTGGTGATGCCTGTAGTGGGCACCTCAATGGAGAAGTCCATCCGCAGTCTGGCGGCGGCGGAGGGCACAAAGGCGGCGCTGGTCAGGGTGGTGTCCGACAGGGCGTTGGACAGGACGTTCAGATGGGGATCGCTCTCATAGCCCCGCTCCAGCCGGTTCAGCAGACCGGCGGTGATGGGGGAAACATCCTTCATGTTCTATCACATTCTTTCTGTTTCAGTGTTAATAACGGTTGATGAAGCTGTTCAGCTCCTCCACAAAGTCGTCCACATCCAGGCCGTGGACGTCGCAGGCCTGCTCCAGCGTCTCGCCGCTGGCGGCCAGGCAGGACAGGCAGTGCATCCCCTGGTTCAGGAAGATCTGCTCCACATCAGGGTCGGCGCTCAGAATATCGCGCAGCATAGTGTTGGGTGTAATCAGCATCGGTTGTCAGCCTCCTTTCCGGGCGTTGTAGTTTCCTGCTTATTATATACAAAAATCCCACGACAGGCAAGGGGGAAATCAAAGCCCCGCCGTCTTCCGGTACACCAGCGCTGCCGCCACCGCCGCCACCAGCTCCGTGACCCAAAAGGCGTGCCAGACCCCCTCCGGCCCCCAGAGCCGGCAGAGGACAAAGGCCACCGGCAAAATCACTACCACATAGCGCAGCAGGGAGATCA
Source organism: Clostridiales bacterium (assembly GCA_021203325.1). Classification (GTDB taxonomy): domain Bacteria; phylum Bacillota; class Clostridia; order Oscillospirales; family Oscillospiraceae; genus Onthomonas. The sequence continues at coordinate 23,625 of JAJQBL010000087.1, forward strand.
CCAGGGACTGCGCCCCCTTGCCCAGCCCCTCCAGCGCCCCGGAGGTGGTGACGGACACAGCGGAGGCCAGGAACCCGGCGCAGATGATGCGCAGGGCCTTCTGCCCGATTTGGACGGTTTCCGGGGCCTCCGCGAAGAGGCCCATGAGGGGCCCGGAGGCCAGGAGGCAGACCGCCGTCCCGGCGGCCATGATGGCGGCGTTCATACAGAGGGTGGTGCGGTACAGCTGTTTCACCCGCCCATACTCCCCAGCGCCGTAGTTGTAGCCAATGAGGGGGCGCAGCCCTTGGACGATGCCGTTGGCGGGGAGGTACAGGAAGGTTTGCAGCTTGTAGTACACCCCCAGCACCACCACATAGGCCTGGGCGTAGGCGGAGAGGATGCCGTTCAGGGCGGTGATCAGCAGGGAGGGCAGCGCCTGGTTTAAAATGGCGGGGACGCCCACAGCGTAGAGCTTTTTCAGGATTTTGCGGTCAGGCACCAGATAATCCCTGCCCACCGCCACGGGGAGTTTCTGGGTGGCGTAGACCGCCAGATAAACCGCCAGGGTTAAAAGCTGGCCGATACCGGTGGCCAGGGCGGCCCCGGCCACCCCCATCCGGGGGAAAACACCGATCCCCCAAATCAGCAGCGGGTCCAACACGATGTTGGAGACAAAGCCGCATAACAGGGCGGCCATGGTGGTTTTCATCCGCCCCACCGCCTGCAGCACCTTCTCAAAGAACAGGTTCAGCACGATGATGAGGGAGAAGGCAAAGGCGATGGCGGCATACTGCACCCCGTAGCCCAGAACGGTCTCATCCTCAGTGAAGCAGCCCAGGAAGAAGGGCATCACCGCAATGCTGGCCGCCGTCATGACCACCCCGTGGAGGGCAGAGCAGACCAGCCCAAGGGTGGCCCCCACGTTGGCGCTGCGGCCGTCCCCCGCCCCCAGGTGGAAGGCGATGACGGCGTTGACCCCTACGCCAAAGCCGATGGCGATGGCGTTGATCAGGTTCTGCACCGGGTAGACCAGGGAGAGGGCGGTCAGGGCTTCCTCGCTGATTTGGGCCACAAAATAGCTGTCGATGATGTTGTACAGGGCGTTTACCGCCATGGAAATCACCATGGGCAGGGCCATAGAGGTCAGCAGCGGCAGAACGGGCCGCTCCTTCATAAACTGATTGCTGTTCATAATCGTCTCCTTCCCGGTTCAGAACACACAAAAAGCCACACAATCATCCGATTCGGATGATTGTGTGGCGAAAAGCGTGACGTCCGGAAAAATCCACACCAGGTTTTAGCAGCCTCACTATAGCACAGGACGGACCGTCTGTCAAGCCAAACGCGGCGGGGCAGGGCCCTCAATATCGGCGCGCCCTCATGACCCGGTCTGCCCGGCCCGGCAAAACGCAAACCGCCCCTCCAACGGCTGGGGGAAGGGCGCCGCTGGAGGGGGATTGAGGTGATTGCTGTGTTTGTACGCGCTTACGCTATGGTTCAGGGGCCTTTCAGCGCTGCCTCACCGTGCGACGGTGACGGAAAAGCTGGCATAATACTGGGCCAGGAACTCTCTTACGGCTGCGAAAATCTTCTTCATGATAATGACCTCCTTGTGATGTTGATTGCTGTTGGAGTGTGGTTTCTTTTGATGATTGTATGATACCACCTTGACAGGGACTTGTAAAATACATATAATAAACCCATCACCATACCTTTAAAGTATCACACAGGGAGGGGTTTTATGGAGCTGCGACACATTCGATATTTCCTGGCCGTGGCGGAGGAGATGAGCTTCACCAGGGCGGCGGAAAAGCTGTGCATTGCCCAGCCGCCGCTGAGCCGCCAAATCAGGGATCTGGAGGAAGAGCTTGGGGTTTCCCTGTTCCTCCGCAAGCCCCACGCCCTCCAGCTCACCGATGAGGGGCAGGTGTTCCGGCAGTACGCCGTCCGGGTGCTGGATTTGGTGCGGCGGTCCGAGGAGGACGTCAGGGAGATGCAGACCGGGCTTCACGGCGTGATCTATCTGGCCACGGTGGAGGGCCATGGCCCCAAGCTGTTTGCCCAGTGGATTGCCGGATTCCAAAAGGAAAACCCCCATGTCACCTACAACCTGTGGAACGGCAATTCCGACGACGTGCTGAACCGGCTGATGAAAGGGCTTTGTGAGCTGGCCATCATCATGGAGCCCCACAATGCGGAGGGGGTCTACGCCGTCCCCGTCTATGCGGAGCCGTGGATCGCCATGATTCCGGACGCCTGCCCCCTGGCCAAGGAACCGGGGGACACGGTGGACTTCCAGCGCCTGACAGAGTACGACCTGATCATCCCCTCCCGGGAATCCCGCCTGCAGGAAATCGCGGGCTGGTTCGATTCCCCGGAAAAAAGCTGAATGTCCGGTGCCGGATGTCCCACATGCTGGACGCCTACGAACTAACCCGGCAGAACGTGGGCATTACCCTCTATCCCGCCTCCGCCAACATCGGAACGGATTCCTCTGTGTGTATCAAGCGGCTGGTGAATCCGTCCGTGACCGCTTCTTATGTCCTGATTTGGGATAAAAACCGTCAGCTCTCCCATGCGGCGGAGGAGTTTTTAAAGTATATCCAAACCCGGTACGCAGAAATTCCCTTCCCCTGAGCCGGTTACCGATGGCGCGGGAGGTGTCTCTGCGGAAAAGAAACAGAATCAGCGGATGCCGTCATGAGAAACGTGAACGGTCGAAAAAAGTCGTGCCGTCCCCTTGACAGGGGGACGGCACGATGCTATACTGACCGTATGAAGTGTTCTAGGAGTGCTAGGACAATTAAGACAAAATCACGGGACGGAAAGGAAGCGATGGCGTGTTACCGCTGGAGTTAGACTACAGAAGCCGTGTGCCGATCAGCGAACAGCTGGTGGCAGGCATTGTGCGCCTGGTAGCCTGCGACGTACTGTCGCCGGGGGAGCAGCTCCCGTCAGTCCGCAGTATGGCCCAGCAGCTGGGCATCAACCCAAATACGGTGCAAAAGGCATACCGAGCGCTGGAACAGCTGGGCACCATCTACAGCCTGCCGGGGAAGGGCTCCTTCGTCAGCGAGGGGGACGAGGCCAGGGAGCTGCAAAAGCGGCAGGCCCTGGAGGCGGTGGACGATGCCCTCCGGGCCGCCCTGGACGCCGGCGTGACCGCGGCGGAGCTGGACGACCATTGCCGGCACTGGATGCAAAAGACGGGAGGTTTACTGGTATGATTGCGGTGGAATCCTTTACCAAGAAATTTGGCGACCTGAACGCACTGGACGGGATTTCCCTCCAGGTGACGGAAGGCTCCATCTTTGGGCTGATCGGCTCCAACGGCGCGGGGAAGTCCACCCTGCTGCGGGCCATCAGCGGCATCTATAAGCCGGACGGCGGCGCCATCCTCATCGACGGGGAGGCCCCCTATGAGAACACGGCGGTGAAGCAGCGGCTCTGCTTCGTCTCCGACTACCCCTACTATTCCGGCCAGGACACCCTGAACAGCCTGGCCCGGTTCTACCGGCGTTTTTACCGGAACTGGGACGAGGAGGAGTTCCGGCGGCTCACCGATCTGTTCCCCCTGGAGCGGAAGCAGCGCATCCAGAGTATGTCCAAGGGGATGCAGCGCCAGGCGGCCCTGATCTGCGCCCTGTCCACCTGCCCGGACTACCTGCTGCTGGACGAGGTCTTCGACGGGCTGGACCCGGTGATGCGCCAGCTCTTAAAGCGGGTCATCTCCGACCATGTGGCGGCCCGGGACATGACGGTGCTGATCGCCTCCCACAACCTGCGGGAGCTGGAGGACTTCTGCGACCATGTGGGCCTGCTGCACAAGGGCGGCGTCCTCATCGAGCAGGAGCTGGAGTCCCTGCGGCTGGGCATTCAGAAGGCCCAGGCGGTGTTCCAGCCGCCCCTGGACGACGAGGCGCTGAACACATTGCGGCAGAACCTGGACATCGTGAAGCTGGAGCGGCACGGCTCCCTGATCTCCTTCGTGGCCCGCAGCACCGAGCAGAAGGTGATGGACAGCCTGAACCTGTTCCACCCCGTGTTCTGCGAGAGTTTGCCCCTGTCCCTTGAGGAAGTATTTATCAGTGAAATGGAGGCGGCCGGTTATGACATCGACAAGATCTTATCCTAAGCAGCGCAGCGCCACCGGTACTGCCTTTTGCTGGCACTGGCGGAAGAACCGGCTGCTCCTGCTTCTGTACACCCTGCTGCTGATGGTGTCCCTGCCGGGGTGCTTCTTTCTGAATCTGCTGAACAACATGGAGTACTACCTCTCCGCCGACAACTTCGTGAATTCGATTTTCGCGGTGAAGGAGGTCTATCTGGCCCAGGAGATGACGGCCTACCTCACCCAAATCATCACCTGGCTGGTCATCCCCATTGCGGCGGTGTTCGCCTTCCTGATGGCCTATTCCAGCTTCTCCTACCTCCACTCCCGCCGGGCCACCGACCTGTACGCCGCCCTGCCCATCCGCAGGACCCCCATGCTGATGGGGGGCATCCTGGCCAACCTGCTCCAGCTGTTCCTGCCTCTGGCGGCGTCTCTGGGGCTGGTGCAGGCCATCGGCTGGGGATACGGCGACCTGGTGTACCCCTTCTCCGGCATTGTGATCTGGGAGGCCTTCCTGCTGCTGGCGCTGGGGCTCACCGCCGCCTATCTGCTGTTCCTGTTCATGATTGTCATCAGCGGCACCCTGCTGGATACGGTGTTCTCCTTTGCGGTGCTGTCCATCAGCTGGCCCCTGCTGTGGCTGATTGCGGACATCGTCTGTGAGGAGGTTTTGCCGGGCTTTGTCAGCGACCTGAACCAGCTGTTCTGCTTCGCCCCGGTGCCGGTCATCGGGACCATGCTGCCCTTCCTGAACTTTGACGACGCTTATTGCTTCACCACAGAGATCGTCAGCTCCACGGCCCCTGAGGTGGATGTTCTGGCCCTGCCCTACACCCCCGGCCTGAGCTGGCTGATCTGGTGGCTGGCGTTCGTGGCGGTGATGCTGGTGCTGGTGGTGGTGATCGTCCGCATCCGGAAGAGCGAGTATGCGGAGAGCACCCGCACCTTCCCCCTGCCCAGGGCCTTCTTCCGCATGATCTGCTCCGCCGTGGGCGGGCTGACCCTGGCCTATCTGTGCAGCGCCATTTTGCCCAGCAACGAGGTGTTTCTGGTGGCCGGCCTGGTGGGCACCTTCCTGGCCCACCTGTTCGCCCAGGCCATCTGGGGCCGGGGCCTGCATGGCTTCTGGAGAACCCTGCCCGCCTACCTCCTGCTGCTGGTAATCATGGGAACGGCAGGCTGGATGGTGGTGAACGATGTGCCGGGGTATGTCGCCTACCTGCCGAACAGGTCGGATGTGGCCTCTGTGTCGGTCTACGGGGACGCGCTGACCAGCGGCAACACCTCGCTGGACTGCTACCTGGACACCTATGACAGCGGCTTCACCTACGTCCTGGGAGCGGACGAATACGGCGAGTACGGCTCCCTCTCTGTGGAACTACAGGATGATGAAAGCATCGCGGCTGTGGAGACCCTCCACAGCGCGGCGCTGGAACAGTTCAGCACGCCCTACCTCCCCTTCTCCGGAGAGGATGGGGACACCTACCTGACCATCACCTACACCCTGAAGGACGGCAGCACCGTGTCCAGGAGCTACTACTGGACGCTTTCCATGACGGATACCCTGCGGGAGCGGGCGGACGCTGTGCTGGCCCTGGAGGAGTACCACGAGGTCTCCCTGCTGCAAAGCTATGAGGCCCGGAATATCAGCGACATCAGCTATTGCCTCTATAGCGTAGAAGTGGATGAGGACGGCTGGGAGTACGAAGATGAGGAGATCAGCGCCTACAACGTGCTGCTGACGGACGAGCAGAAGGCCCAGCTGTGGGAGACCTTCCTCAGCGAGCTGTACAGCGAGGACTTCTGCTACAACGAGAATGATGAATATTCCGACGCGGACGGCGACGGTTATCGTGAGGACTGCATCATCATTATGAGCGCCCTGTATCCGGAGGACTTCACCCCGGAGCTGACCGCCCTCCTGGAGGAGCGGCTGGGAGAGGACGCGGAGCAGGTGTGGCAAATCCTGGGCCAAAGCTACCGTGTGCCCAGCTGCTGCACGGAGACCCGCCGGCTGATGCGGGAGTACGCCACCGGCACCGCCGAAGATGAGGATGCCGCCGGTGCCGTCGAAGAGGACGATGCCACCGGTACCACCGAAGAAGCGGACGCCGCCGGCTCCACCGCGGAGGAGGACGCCACCGGCACCACCGAAGAGGAGGACGCCACCGGCACCACCGAAGAGGAGGACGCCGACTGAATCGGGCAGAGCGCCTGGTGAACCTGTGCGCTTTGCGGGCACAAATCAAAACAGCACCCGGAGCGAAACCGCTCCGGGTGCTGTCTATTCTGTTCAAACGGTGTGCGCAGCCAAATGCTGAGGGTTTACGCCTCCACCTTGGCCGCGATCTTCCCGTCCAGCCAGGTGAGAAATTCCTCCAGCCCCTCCCCCGTCCGGGAGGACACCCGGAACAGCCGGGCCTTGGGGTTGCAGTCCAATACGTCCTGCTCCACCCGCTTGTCATCAAACTCGAAGTAGGGGAGCATATCATACTTGTGCAGCACGATGCCGTCGCAGGTGGAGAACATCAGCGGGTACTTCACCACCTTGTCGTCCCCCTCCGGGACGGACAGCAGCGCCACCCGGAAGTCCTCACCGATGTCGAACTCCGCCGGACAGACCAGGTTGCCGATGTTTTCCACAAACAGCACGTCCAGCGCGTCCAGGTCAAACAGGGGCAGCATATGCTGCACCGACATGGCCTCGATGTGGCAGGCCCCCTGGGTCTGGAGCTGGACGCAGGGGATGCCCATGGCCTTGATGGTCTCTGCGTCGATCTGACCGGCAATGTCCCCCTCGATGACGCCGATGCGGTATTTGTCCCGCAGGGCCTCGATGATCTTCATGGTCAGGCTGGTCTTGCCCGCGCCGGGGGAGCCCATCACGTTGATGAGGCAAACCCTGTGGGAGGACAACTCACCGCGCACCTGGGCGCTGACATCCTCGTTCCACTCCATAATCTGTTTGACAACCTTAATCTCCATCGTCTGTCTCTACCTCCATGCTGTCGATGTAAAATTCCCTGCCGGTGATCAGCTCCACATCCCTGCTGCCGCAGGCGGGGCACTTCATGCGAAAACGCTCCATGGGGTTTTCCCCGCCGCAGGCGTGGCACCGGAGCACCGCCGGCACCGTCTCGATCTCCAGAACGGCCCCCTCCGCCAGGGTTCCCTCGCTGACCACATTAAAATACTCCTGAATGATGACCGGCACATAGTCGGTGTACGCCCCCATCTTGATGCGGATGGCGCACACCTTTGTGGCGCCGACGCGCTCCGCCTCCTGCACCGCAAGATTGCAGATGGACTGGGTGATGGGCAGTTCGTGCATCTGGCGTTCCTTCCTCTCTGTGGGGCGGCGGCCTGTCCGCCCTGGTACAACGGCCCCGGATGGGGCCATTATACCAGATTCCGCGGCGGGAAGCAACCTTTTTCCTGTCCGCTCAGCAGGTCAGCACCACCCAGGCATCCGCCAGGGCCGGGTCGTTGAACAGCGTTCCCCGGGGCGGATATAGCGTGAAGGCGCAGATCAGCGCCACAAACAGGATGGTCAGCCCCAGGGCCACGGAGGTCATCCCCCGCATATCCGGCAGCCACTCCGCCAACAGGAAGGCCCCCACAATGCCTGCCACATAGATCAGCACATCCGCCATCAGCAGACTGCCCCCCAGGGCCACGTGCCAGACCCACCCCGCCGCCACCACCAGCACCGTGGCAATCAGCACAGCCAGCAGCCAGCGCCCGCCGCTTCGCCTGCCGCGGCTCAGGCCCAGCACCAGCAGCAGCGGCCAGAAGACGATTTTGCCGTGCTCCCAGATGCTCTCATTTACCGGCGCGAAAAATTCCGTCACAATGCTGGGCCAGACCTGAAAGGCAAAGTGCAGCCCGACCCCCAGCAGCGCGGTCAGCGCCATCAGCTTCCAATCCCGCTCCAGCAGACCATACCAGTCCAGTCGCTCCTGTTTTTCCACCATACACCCCACCTTTTCTCGGATACCAGATTCTATGCAAAGAAGGCGCAGATATGACGGCAGGCCGCCCCGGGAAATTTCGCCGTTTCCGGGAGATAAAACGGTTGACAAATCCCTGCGGCGCGGTTATAATACTATATGCTGGTTATGCGGGTGTGCTGGAATTGGTAGACTGGCAAGCTTGAGGTGCTTGTGCGTGAATGCGCGTGTGGGTTCGAGCCCCATCGCCCGCACCAAAACGAACCGACAGTTGATGATAGCGTCAACTGTCGGTTCGTTTTTTATCTGAAGGAAACACGTTCTGGCTGCCTGGCGGGGCTTTTCTCCTGAGATGAGGATATTAAAAGGAAATATCGTGTTTGCCCTTGCCGGGGCATGGCCTACTTTTCTCGATTCGTCGAGAAAAGTAGCAAAAGAGGACAACTCAAGAGGGAGGCCGGTGGCCCCCTCTTAAGAATCTCCCCGTATCCCGCTGGGCTTCGCGCTGTCCGGCCTGTCGGTGGTCTGTCAGGCAACAGACGAAGTAACTTTCAGGTGGTGAGACTGCCGCCGATGGCGGCTGGCTGGGATTGCCGCCTCGTCCCTCGCCTTTGGCGGGACGGGTGGCAATTTTATTGCCCTTTGGTCGCGGAAATCTGACCGTAAAGGTACGCTTTTGCTCTTATTGTAAAAAATGAATTATCACGTTTTTCATCAGAGGCTGTTCCCTTGCGGTTCAGGCAGATGTCCTCCATCGTTGGATAACAAAATTGACGCCACGTTCCGCCCGCCTTTGGCAGGGCGGAACGGGCGGCAATCGTGCCCAGCCGCCATCGGCGGCAGTCTCACCAGTTAGAAGTCACTTCGTCTGTTGCCTGACAGACCACCTGATTGAGGAACAAGGCGGAGCCACCATCGGAATACGGGGAGATTCTTAAGAGGGGGGCCACCGGCCTCCCTCTTGAGCCGCCTTCTTTTGCTACTTTTCTTGGCGGAGCAAGAAAAGTAGGCCCCGCCCTGGCAAGGGCAAAAACGTAGTTCCTTCATCAAATTTTGCCT
>JAJQBL010000036.1 GCA_021203325.1 Clostridiales bacterium
CCGCCCGCTCTACAGTTGAGTAGCTGGCGGAAAGCTGCAGCTTTTCCCGAATTTCTTCAATCGTCATATCCGGATTTCCTTCAAGACACTGACTGATGCGAGCTTTGTCCTCTTCGCTCAAAACGGGCTTGCGGCCTCTTTGGCTGGTAAGCAGATCCACACTCCCGGTTTCCTTCTTTTGATGTACCAAACGGTATACTGTTCGCTCAGTCACCGAGTATGCCTTCGCAATCAGATGGACATCTTTCGTCTTTGCATAGCCTGCCACTAAAAGATTTCTTGCTTCATTGTGCAGCATGTTACTCATCTCCTGACTCTGTTATACACCCGCTGTCAAGTGTGACACGTTTTTTGATGATTGCTATAGGGGCCGTAGCTTGCCCTTACAGTCAGATTTCATCGACCAAAGACCAACAAAATTGCCGCCTGTCCCGCCGTAAGGCAGGGACGTAGGCGGCAATCCCCGCCAGCCGCAGGGCGGCAGTCTCACCGCCTGAAAGTTACTTCGTCTGTTGCCTGACAGACCATGTATAAAGTGGACAGCGCGAAGCCCAACGGGATACGGGGAGATTCTCAAGAGGGGGGCCACCGGCCTCCCTCTTGAGTCGTCCTCTTTTGCTACTTTTCTCGACGAATCGAGTTTGCGGCGTTCAGAAAATATGCCAGCGGCATATTTTTAGCCGAAAACCGCAGCCAGCTACGCTGGCGAGGGTCACTGACCGAGGAGGATATGCCAAAAGTGATAACGCGGCTGTCAGGCCCCGCCCTGGCAAGGGCAAAACACCCATTTCCTTTATCCTGTTTTATCTAAAGAGAGGAGCGACCGGGCGCACAAAGCGCCCCTACTGAAAACCGGAAAGAACAGTCAGCCCCGCCGGTATATGGAACCAAAAACTTGGGAACCTCTGAACAAATGCACTTCGGCGCCTTGCGGTAAATTTGCGCCATAAATGCGTTGCAATCGCTTGAAATCCGTCAGGATTCCTGCGCGCTTGCGCCTTTTTCTGACGAAAATTTCCTCGCAATTCGCTCTCGTCCATTTATTCAGAGGTTCCTTTATCCCCTGCAGGCTTCTTACTTAATCATGGAAGAAACCTCGTCGGCGAAGTTCTCTTCCTTCTTCTCGATGCCCTCGCCGGTGACGAAGCGCTCGAACTTCACCACGTTGATGGTGCCGCCCAACTCCTTGGCCACGGCCTTGACGTGCTGCTCCACCGTGGTCTTGTTCTCCTTGACGTACTGCTGGTTCAGCAGGCAGACCTCGGCATAGAAGTTGTTCATGCGGCCCTTCACCTTGTTCTGGGCAATCATGGCCCGCTTCTGTTCGGGCATCTTGCTCATCTTGGGGTTGTTGGCGCTCTCCTCCATGGCCTTGGCCAGCTGGACAGCCTGCTCCTTCTCCACTTCCTCGGCGGGAATCTCGGAGGAACGGACATAGGAGGGGCTCATGGCGGCGATCTGCATGGCCAGGTCCTTGCCCAGCTCCACGACCTTCTCGCTGCCGGCCAGATTGTCGGAGACCTCCAGGTTCACCAGCACGCCGATCTTGCCGCCCATGTGGATATAGGGGACGTTGACGCCGGTGTCATAGCGGACGAAGCGGCGAATCTGGATGTTCTCGCCGATGGACAGCACCTTGTCGGCGGTGACGGCGTCCACGGTGCGGTCGGTGCCGGGATAGGCGGCGTTCTTCAGGGCCTCCACGTCGGCGGGGTTCTCAACGGCCACCACAGCGGCCACATCGTCCACATAGGCCTGGAACACGTCGTTCTTGGCCACGAAGTCGGTCTGGGAGTTGACCTCCAGCACCACGCCCACGCCGTCAATGCTGTACGCCTTGGACACGCCCTCGGCGGCCACCTTGCCGGCCTTCTTCACCTGTGCGGCCAGGCCCTTTTCCCGGAGCCAGTCAACGGCCTTGTCCTTGTCGCCATCGCAGGCCACCAGGGCCTCCTTGCACTTCATCATGCCTACGCCGGTGATTTCGCGCAGCTCTTTTACTTCCTTAGCGGTAATCGCCATAATGATAACCTCCATACGCATCGGTGGGATGCTCAGTATTCATATCAATTCAATAACAAGCGCCCACCCGTACAGGCGGGCGCTCCTTATCAGTCAGCTTCCATAATGTGTCAGCGTTTTATTCCTCGTCGGCCTTGGCGGCTTCCTCGTCGGTCTCCTCACCCTGACGGCCCTCGATGATGGCGTTGGCCATGATGCCGGAAATCAGGCGGATGGCGCGGATGGCGTCATCGTTGCCGGGAATGACATAATCCACCTCGTCGGGGTCGCAGTTGGTGTCCACGATGGCGACGACGGGGATGCCCAGCTTCCGGGCCTCGGCGATGGCGTTATGCTCCTTCCGGGGGTCCACCACGAAGATGGCGCCGGGCAGGCTCTTCATATTCTTCACGCCGCCCAGGTACTTCTCCAGCTTCTCCTGCTCGTGCATCAGCTTGACCACTTCCTTCTTGGGAAGCATATCAAAGGTGCCGTCCTCCTGCATCTGCTTGAGCTGGTTCATACGGTCCACACGGCCCCGCATGGTGCGGAAGTTGGTCATCATGCCGCCCAGCCAGCGGGAGTTCACATAGTACATACCGCAGCGGCTGGCCTCCTCGCGGATGGCCTCCTGCGCCTGCTTCTTGGTGCCGACGAACAGTAGGGTGCCGCCCTCGGCGCTCATGTCCCGGACGAAGTTATAGGCTTCCTCCAGCTTCTTCACGGTCTTCTGCAGGTCGATGATATAGATACCGTTGCGCTCAGTATAGATATACGCCTGCATTTTGGGGTTCCAGCGGCGGGTCTGGTGACCAAAGTGGACGCCAGCCTCCAGCAGCTGCTTCATAGATACGACTGCCATACTTGAAATCATCCTTTCGTTTTTGCCTCCACCCGGTTTGGGCTGCACCCATGCGGCCTGGGCCGCACACGGGGGCGCAGAATCCCCGGGTGTGTGGAATCGCAGGATTTAGCATACCATATATTTTTCCAAATGACAAGCCCTTTTTTGCGGGTTTTGGAATTTTTTTGCATGAAATTCCGGGGGATTTCGGCGTTCCCTTTGCATATCTTTCCTCACCTTGCGTAAAACCGCCGCAACAAGGCCCGCGCCTTTCCCGGTTCTCTGTAGGGGAAAGCACAGCGGCTGGCACAAAAAAAGCCCCGCGTCGCCGCGTGGCAAAAACGGACAGAGTCCGTGGATTGTTTCCCAGGCCACCCGGCGGCTTGCGCCGGATGGCCCGGTTTTGAAAAGGAGAAAAAGGAGAAAAAAGAAAGAAAAGAAAAAAGCTTGCGTTTGGTCGGTTCCTGTCCACGCTTATAAGATACCAGATCCGGCGGGGCAAATGGTGAATGAGTTGAAAACAAGCTGTTTCCAAATTGTGAACTATTTCAGTCCCGGCGGTTCTGCCCGGCCGGCGCCGGGGAAGGGCGCGGAGCCAGCGCAGCCCTTACTTCACCGGGGCGTCGGCGTAGCCGTAATCCTCCTCGATGGCAGCGATCATCCCCAGCCGCTTCGCGTGGCGCCCCCCCTGGAACCGGGCGGAGAAGAAGCTGTCGCAGATCATCTTGGCCAGCTCGCTGCCCACCACACGGGCGCCCATGGCCACGATCTGGCAGTCGTTGTGCTCCGTGATCAGGCGGGCGGTGTAGGGCTCGCTGCACACCCCGGCCCGGATGCCCGGCACCTTGTTGGCCGCCAGGCTGATGCCCACGCCGGTGCCGCAGATCAGCACGCCCTTGTCCACCTCGCCCCGGCGGATGGCCTCGGCCACCAGCCGCCCGGAGACGGGGTAATCCCGCTTCTCCTCCGGGCTGTAGGAGCCGTAGTCCACGCACTCATAGCCCTGGGCCTGCATATGCTCCATCAGGATATTTTTCAGTTCTACCGCTGTGTGGTCACAGCCAAATCCGATTTTCATCACGGTTTGCACTCCTTTCGGTGATGACGCCCCTGCGGGGCGTGAGCTGTTAGCTATTAACTGTTAGCCATTAGTGGCGGTGGAGAGACCGCTGTGCGCCCGGCAAACCTTTCGGTTACTACTGAGCTTGCCGAAGGAACGGGCTTTTCCGTGGGCAGGTATCGCGGAAAGAAAAGACTGTGTCCCCATACAGACGATTTCCTCATGGCAGGCTTGTATAAGGGGCAAACAGGCGGGCGCACACTGGATTTTGCGTGAAAAATATGCCGGTGGCATATTTTTAGCAAAATCCTGAGCCAGCTACGCTGGCGAAGCCACGCTTGAACGAAGAAAAGCGCAGCCACTAACAGCCAGCAGCTAACATCCGCCCCCCGCAGGGCCCGTTTTACTCGTACAGGGGGAACCGGGCGGTCAGCTCCAGCACTTTGGCGGAGATCTCGTCCTTCTTCTCCTCATAGTGCCAGATGCAGTCGGCGATGCAGTCGGCGATGACCTTCATCTCCTCCGCGCCCATGCCCCGGGTGGTGACGGCGGGGGTGCCGATGCGGACGCCGGAGGTGACGAAGGGGCTGCGGGTCTCGCCGGGGACGGTGTTCTTGTTGGCGGTGATGTGGACGGCGTCCAGCCGGGCCTCCAGCTCCTTGCCGGTGCAGTCCTCCGCCCTCAGGTCGATGAGCATCAGGTGGTTGTCGGTGCCGCCGGACACCAGCTTCACGCCCCGGGCGGTGAGCTGCGCGGCCAGGGCCTGGGCGTTGTCCACGATGTTCTGAGCGTAGGTCCTGAACTCCGGCTTCAGCGCCTCACCGAAGCACACGGCCTTGGCGGCGATGACGTGCTCCAGCGGGCCGCCCTGGGTGCCGGGGAACACGGCGGAGTTCAGCCGCTTGGCCAGCACCGCGTTGTTGGTCAGGATCAGGCCGCCCCGCGGGCCCCGGAGGGTCTTGTGGGTGGTGGTGGTGACCACGTCGGCATAGGGCACCGGGTTCTGATGGACGCCCCCCGCCACCAGACCGGCGATGTGGGCCATGTCCACCATCAGATATGCGCCGTAGCCGTGGGCGATCTCCGCCAGCTTCTCAAAGTCGATGGCACGGGGATAGGCGGAGGCCCCCGCCACGATGAGCTTGGGCCGCACCTGCTTCACGGCCTTCTCCAGGGCGGCGTAGTCGATAAAGCCGTCCTCATTGACGCCATAGGAGACAAAGTGATAGTTCTTGCCGGACATATTCACCGGAGAGCCGTGGGTCAGATGCCCGCCCTGGGACAGGTCCATCCCCATCACGGTGTCCCCCACCTCCAGCAGGGCGAAATACACCGCCAGGTTGGCCTGGGCGCCGGAGTGGGGCTGCACGTTGGCGTACTTCGCGCCGAAGAGCTGGCAGGCCCGCTGGATGGCGATGTTCTCCACCTGGTCCACATAGACACAGCCGCCGTAATAGCGCTTGCCGGGGAGACCCTCCGCATACTTGTTGGTCAGGATGCTGCCCATAGCCGCCATGACGGCAGGGGAGACGATATTCTCGCTGGCGATCAGCTCAATATTCTCCCGCTGGCGGGTCAGCTCACGGCCCATCGCCGCGGACACTTCCGGGTCCGCGGCGGCGAGAAAGCCGATGGAATCCTGCATATTCTGGTACATATTACTACCTCCTGTGGGGTTTTGGGGCAAAAATCGCCCCTGCGGTATTTATTATACTGTGAATCGGCGGATAAATCAATTTGTTTCTGCGGAAATTTACCGAAATTTGGGAATTTTCCGGCGGGGGAGGGGAGGCCCGGATTTTTTGGGGATTTTATAGTTCTGTAACAATTTCCCATGAACTTCTGTAACACTCCGGGTGTATCTTATTGTCATGAGCAGAGCAACTTCTTCTTTTCATTCTATCCTCCCTAATTTCCCAAAAGGAACAGGCGGTGGCCCACGGGCTGCCGCCTGTTTCCTGCGCTGCGGGGGGCGGCGGCCGGCAGTGTGCCGTTTCGGGTAATGAGTGCGTGTCCCGTTTCTCTGTAGGGGCGCACAGTGTGCGCCCGGCGAACCCTTACTGCCTCACCGTTTTTTTCAGGCAAGAACTTTTTGGGTGGATGTATTTTTACCTGGGAATACAGGATAAATCCTCTATCGTAACCCCCATTTAAGGCACAAACAGGGCGGGCGCACACTGTGCGCCCCTACTGGATGAAAGCCGACGCAGCAGTTACAACAACTTCCTGCCTCCCCTGAAAGGCAATGTCATCAACTTAGGGCGATACACCCCTCCACCGGCTGCCGCCGGTGGAGGGGTCCAGCCACTAGCTACTAACAGCTAATACGCTAACGCCTTTACTTTTCAGCGCCTTCCTGCTATAATGATACCTGTCCAATCCGGAAAGGGAAGGGGAGGCAGCGTTATGAGGAAGGTGGCGGGCCGCATCGGCCTGATCGTGTGCGTGGCGGTGTTTCTGGTGGCGGTGTGGAACATCGTCTCCATCCTCATGTCCTACCGCCAGGGGGAGCAGCTTTATACCGAGACGGCGGCCCAGTACGTCCAGGAGAACACCCCGGAGCAGGCCGGGGAGACCGAAGCTGCAGAGGCCGCCCAGAGCAGCGCCGCCGTCCCGGAGGCCGTGGAGACTCCTCCCATCTCCGTGGACTTTGACAGCCTCCAGGCCGTCAACCCTGAGGTGGTGGGCTGGATCTACTGCCCGGACACCGCCATCAACTACCCCGTCCTCCAGGGCACGGACAACGAGTATTATCTCAACCATCTCTATGACGGCACCTATAACTCCTCCGGCTCCATCTTTGTGGACTGCAACAACAGCGCCGGCTTCGCCGACGCCAACATCATCCTCTACGGCCACCATATGAGAAACGGCTCCATGTTCGCGGGGCTGGAAAAGTTTGCCGACCAGTCCTACTACGAGGCCCGCCCGGTCATGTGGCTGCTGACCCCGGAGGGGAACTACAAAATTCTGCTGCTCAGCGGCTACACCACCAGCTATGATTCGGACGCCTACACCATCATCTACCAGCCCGGCCAGGTCATGGAGGACTATCTCACCCAATGCCTGTCCAACTCGGACTTTACCGCCCAGGTGGACGCCGACGGGGCGGAGAAGCTCATCACCCTGTCCACCTGCGCCTACTCCTTCGAGAACGCCCGGTATGTGCTCCACGGTGTGATGGTGGAGGCGGGAGAGTGAGGGGGCAGGGCCGCCCCTGCGCCGCCGCTGTACGGAATGGGGAAAAGTTTTCACACCGGAGAGGATTTCCGGTTGACTTTTCCCCTGCTTCGTGGTAAAATAGTCACCGCTGGAATGCTTCTGTGGCTCAATGGCAGAGCATCTCACTCGTAATGAGAAGGTTGTCAGTTCGATTCTGACCAGAAGCTCCAACAAAAAGCACCTAAAACGCTACGTTTCAGGTGCTTTTCTTTTATTTTCCTCACTTTTCAGCAGTATAAAAGGGCTTTGTCATTTCTGACAAGGCCCTTCTTTTTAAACTGTACCCCAGAAAATGGACACAGGTTTTAGCAAGGATTGCCCCCGTCC
>JAJQBL010000133.1 GCA_021203325.1 Clostridiales bacterium
GCCAAGGGCTCCTGCGGCGGCGTCATGCTCCATGACGTGCCTGACCGCACCGCCGCCATGATCATGGCCATCGTCGCCGACGGCCTGAATACGCCCCTGAATGAGCTGAGATTTATTTCCATCAAGGAGGTCAAGTAACATGAAATATAAGGTTACGCTCAACGACAAGGTCTACGAGGTCATTGTCGAAAAGGGCCAGGCCATCCTGGCCGATGAATACGACGCCATGGCCCCCGCGGCTGCCGCGCCCGCTGCTGCTCCCGCTGCCGCAGCCGCCCCTGCCGCCGCTCCCGCCGCGGCCCCTGCCGCCCCGGCCATCACCGGCTCCGGCGAGCCCGTCCTCGCCCCGCTGCCCGGCACCGTGGTGGACGTGAAGGTTTCCCAGGGCCAGGCCGTCAAGTCCGGCGACCTGCTGGCCGTCATCGAAGCCATGAAGATGGAAAACGAAGTTCTCGCTCCCAAGGATGGCACCGTTACCCAGGTGGTTGCCGGTAAGGGCGCTGCCGTTAAGACTGGTGATCCGCTGGTAATGCTGGGTTAAGGAGGTACCGGACATGGAATTTATCGGTACGATTTTCTCGAACCTGGCGGAGCAGACCGGCTTTGCCGCCATGGCGGAGTCCGGCGCTGTCGGCACCATCAAGACCATTATCATGCTGGCTATCGCCTGCGTACTGCTGTACCTGGGCATCGTCAAGAAGTATGAGCCGCTGCTGCTGGTGGGTATCGCCTTCGGCATGCTGCTGACCAACCTGCCCGGCTCCGGCATCTACACCCCTGAGCTGTGGTACGCCGGCTCCAACGCCACCAGTATCAGCTTCAGCGACGTCCTCCACGAGGGCGGATTCCTGGACATTTTGTATATCGGCGTGAAGCTGGGCATTTACCCCTCCCTGATCTTCATGGGCGTGGGCGCCATGACCGACTTCGGCCCCATGATGGCCAACCCCAAGAGCATGCTGCTGGGCGCGGCCGCCCAGTTCGGCGTGTACTTCGCCCTGCTGATGGCGGTCATCCTGGGCTTTGACGGCAACGTTGCCGCATCCATCGCCATCATCGGCGGCGCGGACGGCCCCACCGCCATCTGGCTCACCACACAGCTGGCCCCCAACTATCTGGGCGCCATCGCCATCGCCGCCTACTCCTACATGGCGCTGATCCCCGTCATCCAACCGCCCTTCATGAAGCTGCTGGTGAAGAAGGAGAACCGCCAGATCAAGATGGAGCAGCTCCGCCCCGTGTCCCAGACGGAGAAAATCGTCTTCCCCATCGTGGTCACCATCGTCTGCTGCCTCATCATCCCCTCCGTGGCCTCCCTGCTGGGCTGCCTGATGCTGGGCAACCTGTGGGCCAACTGCGGCGTCTGCGACCGGCTGTCTGACACCGCCCAGAACGCCCTGATGAACATCGTCACCATCTTCCTGGGCATCTCCGTGGGCGCCACCGCCACCGCCGACCAGTTCCTGAAGGTGGAGACCCTCCTCATCATCGTGCTGGGCCTCATCGCCTTCTGCTTCGCCACCATCGGCGGCCTGCTGGTAGGCAACCTGATGTGCGCCCTGACCCACGGCAAGATCAACCCGCTGATCGGCTCCGCCGGCGTGTCGGCTGTGCCCATGGCCGCCCGTGTGGCCCAGGTGCAGGGGCAGAAGGACAACCCGTCCAACTTCCTGCTGATGCACGCCATGGGCCCCAACGTGGCAGGCGTCATCGGCTCCGCCGTGGCGGCAGGCTTCCTGCTGGCCGTGTTCGGGTAAGGGATTCACTGGACGCGGTTCAACCAACGTTTTACCCGCCCCCTCCAACCGGAGGGGGCGGATTTCTTTCGCTGTTCGTGACGGTGGCTGGAAGCTCTTAGCTGTTAGCTGTTAGTAGGGGCGGCCCCTGGCCGCCCGGGGTATCTGGAGCGCAGTGCTTTCTGTTATCCAGTAGGGGCGCACACTGTGCGCCCGCCTGTTTGCGCCTATCAAGTGGTTTTCAATCGGAAAAACGGCTGTTGCGGCAAGCACGTTTTGTATAGAAACAGCTAATGATTGCTATTTGTATTCTTGTTTTTCCAAATCAAACGCGGATATGGAGCAGGCCGTGGCCGGGCGCACAAAGCGCCCCTACTGAGAGACGGAAACGACAGTCATCTTGTCCAAGAAAAGAAACTTTCTTACGTTACTGCCGCTTCCCTCAGGTTTCACGCTCTTCCTTAACTTTTTCTTAAATTCCTGCAGCGCCGCTTGACAGCAAAAATCGGGGGGGAGTATAATAGTTATAGCCTGAAAAGTAAAAATTTACCAACTTATTTCATGCCTGAGAACCGGGAGGTGAACCCCATGAAAAAGCGAATCGTCCTGACCCTTCTGGCGGCGCTGACCGCGCTGACGCTGCTCACCGGCTGCGTCCCCGTCAACGAAGCGCAGTCGGGGGATGCCGGCACCGGCACCTCCCAGACGGACAGCTCCGTGTCCCAGACCCAGACATCCACCAGCTCCTCCTCCCACCATTCCGATTCCCACCACACCGATTCCCACGAAAACCATCACATCTGATGAAAAATCCCCCGCCCACAGGAAGGATTCCTTCCGTGGGCGGGGGTGCTGTCTTTTCGTCAGAGGGTGGGTTTTCAGTCCGGAATCTGATCCAGTGCCTGGGCCAGGTCGGCGATGAGGTCCTCTTTATCCTCAATGCCGCAGCTCATCCGCACCAGCTCCGCCGGGACGCCGGCCTCCTTCAACTGCTCATCGTTCATCTGGCGATGGGTGGAGGAGGCGGGGTTCAGGCAGCAGGTCCGGGCGTCGGCCACATGGGTTTCGATGGCGGCCAGCTTCAGCGCCTTCATAAAGACGGAGGCCGCCTCCCGGCCCCCCTTCAGGCCGAAGGACACCACGCCGCAGGAGCCGCCCGGCAGGTACTTCCGGGCCAGGGCGTGATACTTGTCGCCGGGGAGATCGCAGTAGTTCACATAGGCCACCTTGGGATGGCTCTGGAGGAAGCTGGCCACCACCAGGCCGTTCTCACAGTGGCGCTGCATCCGGACGTGGAGGCTTTCCAGCCCCAGATTCAGCAGGAAGGCGTTCTGGGGGGACTGGATGGAGCCGAAGTCCCGCATGAGCTGGGCGGTGCATTTCGTGATGAAGGCCCCCTTCTTGCCGAACTTTTCGGCGTAGGTGATGCCGTGGTAGGAATCGTCCGGGGTGCAGAGGCCGGGGAACTTGTCCGCGTGGGCCATCCAGTCGAACTTGCCGGAGTCCACAATGGCGCCGCCCACGGCGGCCCCGTGGCCGTCCATGTACTTGGTGGTGGAGTGGGTGACGATGTCGGCCCCCCACTCAAAGGGACGGCAGTTCACCGGGGTGGCGAAGGTGTTGTCAATGATCAGGGGGACACCGTGGGCGTGGGCGGCTTTGGCGAACAGCTCGATGTCCAGCACCGTCAGGGCGGGGTTGGCGATGGTCTCCCCAAAGACGGCCTTCGTGTTGGGCCGGAAGGCGGCGTTCAGCTCCTCCTCGGTGCAGTCCGGGGAGACGAAGGTGGTGGTGATGCCCATCTTCGCCATGGTGACGGAGATCAGGTTGAAGGTGCCGCCGTAGATGGAGGAGGAGGACACGATATGGTCGCCGCACTGGCAGATGTTGAACAGGGCGAAGAAGTTGGCCGCCTGGCCGGAGGAGGTCAGCATAGCGGCGGTGCCCCCCTCCATGTCGGCGATCTTCGCCGCCACCATGTCGTTGGTGGGGTTTTGCAGCCGGGTGTAGAAGTAGCCGGACGCCTCCAGGTCGAACAGCTTGCCCATGTCCTCGCTGGTGTCATATTTAAAGGTGGTGGACTGGACGATGGGGATCTGCCGGGGCTCGCCGTTGCCGGGGGTGTAGCCGGACTGGACGCATTTGGTGTTCATTTTGTAATTGCTCATGGAAGTCCTTCCTTTCATTCCTGAATCCCGCCGGGGGAAGCGGGGTGCTCGCTTTCCTCATTATAGCAGTTGGCCGGGGCATTGTCAATTTGTCCCATTGAGATGGAACCGCCTGTTTCTCAGGGGAAAAGACCCTTGCCATTTGGGGAAAGCTGTGGTATTCTGTCAATGGCTCTTCTTTGTAAGAGCTGGCGCTGTCCAATACGGTGGCGGTTTGCTCCCTCTGCGGGGGCAGCTTCTTTGCGTCCCCTGCTCGAACGAAAGGGGGGCTGCCCGATGAGCACGATGGAAGTTTTGACTCTCTGTCTTGTAATCATTGGATTATGTGGATTGTTTCTGACAATTTACTATAACAAAAAGAAGTAACCGCCCCAAGCCCAAAAGTGGCGGTTACTTCTTAACCTACTACGGGGGCTAACCGTTACCGGACAGCGCCCTTTCTATGTTTATTATAGGCCAGCATGGCCGGTTTGTCAACCATGAGATTGCTTACCCTCCACCGCCCGGCGGGCCGCTGCGGCCCGTTCCGTCTGCGGAAAACTGCCCTTGCCTTTTGGGGAAAGCAGCGGACGCCAATTCCCGCAATCGACCCATTCCTGTTCCTCTATCCCTAAACGCAAAGCGCGAAACGCCCCCATTTCCCGACCGCTTCCGTCCGCCGCGTCCTCTATAATGGGAGGGACAGAACCTCCCTCCGCCGCAGGCGCGGGGCAAAAGGAGCAGATGGGAATGTTTACACGGGAAACACGGCAGGGGAAGCCCACCGCCCCTGTCCGCAAACGGAAAAAGCCGGTGTGGCGGCCCTGGATGGCGCTGCCCCTCCGGATGGCGGGGGCCTTCTGGCTCAGCTGGAGCCTGGTGCTGGGGAGCTATTCCCCCTTCGCCCTGGGCTTTGTGGCGGCCTCCGGCCCCGGCCTGAACGGGGTGGCCGCCCTGGTGGGGGCGGGGCTGGGCTACCTGACGGGGCTGGGGCTGTCCGGCAGCCTGCGGTATCTGGCCGCGGCGCTGCTGGTCTTTGCGGTGGCCTTCGCCTTTGCGGATCTGCCGGTGTACCGCTCCGGCTGGCTGATGAGCGTGGGGGTGGCGGTGGCCACCGGGCTCACCGGCTTCGTCTACCTGTCGGCCGGCGCCTGGACGGCGAAGGGGGCGCTGTACTTTGCTTCGGAGACCCTGCTGGCGGGGATGTCCTGCCGGTTCTACCAGAACCTGACCAGCCGCAGCAGCCGGGAGCGGCGGGGGGCCATGCTGTACCTGGCGGTGACGCTGCTCTGCGCCCTGGCTCCCATCCCCGTCCCCGGGGCGGAGACCCTGGGGGCTGTGCTGGGGTCGGCGCTGGTGCTGATTGCCGCCCGTGCGGGCAGCGGCGTGGGGGCGGTCTGCGGCGCAGGCACCGGGCTGGTGCTGGCGGCGGCAGGGGCAGGCAGCGGCGCCCTGGCCGGGGCCCTGGCCTTCGCCGGGATGCTGGCGGGCAGCGACGACATCCCTCGCGGGCGGCTGTGGCAGGCGGCCTTCGGCCTGTGCGGCGGGCTGTCCGCCCTGGTCTGGCTGGGGGGCGGGGTCAGTGAGGCCCTGGCCCTGACGGCGGGGGCGGTGCTGTGCCTGATGCTGCCGGAACCGGTGCTGCGGCTGGCGGACCGGGTCAGCACCGGACGGATGGAGGGCACCGCGCCGCCCCTCTCCATGCAGCGCCCGGAGACGCCGGAACGGGCCCAGGAGGCCGCCCGCTACCGTCTGGGGGAGCAGGCCACCGCCTTCCGCACCCTTTACCAGCGGCTCCGGGAGAGCATGGCGGAGCATCCCACCGGGGAGAGTCCTTCGGTGATTTTCCAGCGCTCCGCCCGGCGGGTGTGCAGGGGCTGCGCGCTGGAGGGCTCCTGCTGGAAATGGGACCACCACGACACCTGGGACGACCTCTCCGCCGCCCTGAAGGCCATGCAGGAGCGGGGCAGCGGCGAGGCCAGGGACTACTCGGAGCGGTTCCGGCGGAAATGCCTCCGGTTTGACGCCTTCCGCTCCGCCGCCAACGAGGAGCTGTTCGCCTTCTGGACCCGACGGCAGTACCGGATGCGCCTCCGGGAGAGCCGCACCGCCGTGTGCCGTCAGTACGCCCAGCTGGCCCGGCTGCTGGAGGACGCCGCCGCGGAGCTGGAGGAGGATCTGCGGTTCGAGTGTACCGGCTCCGCCGCCGCCGACCGGGCCCTGGACCGGCTGGGGGTCCGGGGAGAGGCCGGGCTGTGGCTGGACGGCCGGGGGGCGGCGGGTGCTGACCGTCACCGGGCGAAAACTGGAAGTTCTGAGGACCCCGGAGGCCCTGCGGGAGCTGCGCTCCGCCCTGGGGGGTGCCGGTGGAGCTGTGGGAATCTGTCCCGGTGCGCACCGGCGTCCGGCTCACCTTCCGGCAGACGCCGCCGCTGACCGCCACCGTGGGGGTGGCGGTGCGGAAAAAGGAGGGTCAGACCGTCTCCGGGGACAGCGGCAGCTGGTTCAAGGACGAAGGGGGCAGCCTGTGGGTGACGGTGTGCGACGGCATGGGCAGCGGCGAGGCTGCCAGCCGGGAGAGCAGCCTGGTGCTGCATCTGGTGGAGGACTTCATCCACGCCGGGGTGGAGCCGGAGGCCGCCCTGACCACCCTGACCTCCGCCCTGGCCCTCCGGGGGGAGATCGACGGCGGCTTCACCACGGTGGACCTGCTCCACATCGACCTGTTCACCGGGGCGGGGGCGCTGTACAAGCTGGGGGCTGCCCCCAGCTACCTGCGGCGGCGGGGCAGCGTCAGCCGGGTGTCCGGCACAGCCCTCCCCGCCGGGCTGGAGCTGGAGGGGGAGAACCGCCCGGACGTGACCCGCTTCCGGCTATGCGGCGGGGACTGCGCCCTCCTCCTCAGCGACGGCGTCACCGACGGCACCGGGGACCTGTGGCTCCGCACCCTGATGGAGCGGTGGGAGGGGGACAGCCCCCGCCAGCTGGCGGAGGAGATTTTGAAGCATCCCCGGACCAGGACGACGGACGACTGCACCGTGGCGGTGGTGCGGCTGAAAACGCTGACAGAGTGACTCAGGGCTGCCCGAACGGGCAGCCCTGGGGTTTGTGGTGGGGGTGGATGGCCCCCGCTTTTCACAGCCGTGTGTGTAGGGGCGGCCCCTGGCCGCCCGGGGTAAGCGGAGCGCGGCGCTTCCAGTTATCCAGTAGGGGCGCTTTGTGCGCCCGGCTACGTTTGGATTCGTATCTGCGTTTGATTGAGTAGAATAAAAATAGAAAAAACGATAATCGACTATATTGATACAAATTGTTATTTTTGGCATAGCCGTTTTCCTGATTGAAAACCGTTTTCGGGGCACAAACAGGCGGGCGCACGCTGTGCGCCCCTACTAATAGCGAACAGCCGCCATCCCCCTACCGCCGCTCCCCGTCCTGAATCGCCCCCCCCCCGGGCAGCACAAGATAAAAATAAAAAGCCCCGCAGGAGGTCAGCGTTTTCGGCCCGGCCACCGGGGCGCCCTTCCCCCGGACGTGCAC
>JAJQBL010000117.1 GCA_021203325.1 Clostridiales bacterium
GCGGTCGCTCAACCCGCCGCGCGCGCCCCCGGGGGCCCGGGGCGGCGGCCAGGGTCAGGTTCAGGGCGGTGATGCAGGCGGTCAGGAGAAGGGTGAGGCGGCGCTTGTTCATGGGGAGGCTCCTTTCATCGGTGAGATACAGCGCTGGATACCGTCATTATACCCCTACTTCACAAAAGTAAACAAAAAATCCTCTTTCTGGCATTGTAAGGAATTGACAGCCGTGGTATAATGTCCGAAAGACGGTTTTGTCCCCGGGGCAGAGGGCGATTCCGACGAAATATGGAACTTTTTTACAGGAGGTGCAGCATATTGGCGCGTACAAATGAGCGAAGCGCCGGCCATGTGGTCAAGGCGTTCTTCAAGTGGTTTTTTATCGTCCTGGGTACGCTGATGCTGGTGGGGCTGCTGACGCTAGGCATGATTGCCTGCTATGCGGTCAGCTATATTCAGGATGTGATTCTCCCCCAGGTGGAGAATTCAAACATTGAACTGGTGGCCAGCGACACGGATCTTTCGTCCAATATCTATTACTACGATGAGGATACCGACAGCTACCAGACCCTGCAAACGCTGTATGCATCGGAGAACCGGGTGTGGGTGGCCTATGAGGACATCCCCGAAATGCTGGCCAACGCCACGGTGGCCATTGAGGACAAGCGGTTCTGGGCCCATCACGGCGTGGACTGGGTGCGCACGGCGGCGGCGGTGGTTTACATGTTCACCGGGCAGGACGTCCAGGGCGGCAGCACCATCACCCAGCAGCTCATCAAAAACCTGACCCAGCAGGACGAGGTGACGGTGAAGCGGAAGGTGCTGGAGATTTTCGAGGCTCTGGAGTTTGACAGCACCCATTCCAAGACGGAGACGATGGAATGGTATCTGAACGAGATTTATCTGGGCCACGGCTGCTACGGTGTGGTGACGGCAGCGCAGAAATACTTTAACAAGGAGCTCAGCGAGCTGAGCCTGGCGGAGTGCGCCTCCCTCATCTCCATCACCAACAACCCCTCTCTCTACGACCCCTACAACCGGCCGGAGAAGAACCATGACCGGGCCAGAATCGTCATCAGCCAGATGCTGGATCAGGAGATGATCTCCCAGGAGGAGGCCAACGAGGCCCTGATCGAGCTGGGCTTCGTCACCGACACCGACGAGGAGGGCAATCTGGTGTTCCTGACGGAGACGGACGAGGACGGGACGGTCACCTACGTCTATGACGAGACGCTGGATCAAATCGAGGTGGGCCTGTACAGCTCCTCCAGCACCAGCACCGACACCTCCTCCACCGACGACACCTACAGCTGGTACACCGACGCCGTGGTGGAGCAGGTCATTGCCGACCTGGAGGAAACCTATGGCTACGACAGCCAGACGGCCACCAACCTGCTGTACTCCGGCGGCCTGCAAATTTACAGCTGCCTGAATCCGGACGTCCAGAGCGCCGTGGACACCATCTATACCGATGAGGACTACTTCGCCGACTACGATTCCGCCAGCGGGCAGGAGCTGATGTCCGCCATCACCGTTGTGGACAATGAGACCGGCGCGGTGGTGGCCCTGGCCGGCGGCGTGGGGGAAAAGGTGGGCAAGCGCATCTGGAACTGCGCCACCGACACCAAGCGGCCCAGCGGCTCCGCCATCAAGCCCCTGTCCGTCTACGCCCCCGCCCTGGAGGAGGGTCTAATCACCCCCTATTCCGTGATGGACGACTCCCCCTTTATGCTGGATTCTGACGACAATCCGTGGCCCTCCAACGCAGAGGGATATTACCGGGGCCTGACCACGGTGTGGGACGGCATGGTGGAATCGCTGAACACCCTGGCGGTGAAGGTGCTGGACACGGAGGGGCTGCAAACAGCCTTTAACTACCTGACGGAGCGCTTCGGCATCACCAGCCTGGAGGAGGACGACCTGAACTACGCCCCCCTGGCCCTGGGCGGCCAGACCAGAGGCGTCTCCACCTACGAGATGGCGGCGGCCTACGCCACCTTCCCCAGAGGGGGCAGCTATACCTCCCCCTACCTCTACACTGTGGTGCTGGATAACCAGGGCAACGTCATTCTGGCCACGGACGGCTACACGGCAAGTGTGGATGCGGACGGCGTCGTCACCGTCAGCGGCACCGCCTCCGCCTCCGCCATCCTCAGTGAGAGCACCTGCTACTATATTACGGAGATGCTCCGGGCCGTGATTGAGGACCCCTCCGGCACTGCCTACGGCGTCGCCAACATCAGCGGCGTGGACGTGGCTGGCAAGACCGGTACCACCACCAACGACTATGACCGGTGGTTCTGCGGCTACAGCAGCGCCTACACCGCCGCCGTCTGGAGCGGCTATGACAGCCAGGAGAAGATCAAATACTCCGGCAACCCCTCCACCGAAATCTGGCAGGCCATCATGTCCCTGATCTGCCAGGAGGAGACGCCGGAGGACATGACCTATGACGTGGAAACGGTGACGGCGGAATACTGCACCGCCTCCGGCGGCATCCCCACCAGCGCCTGCCGGTCGGCAGGGTGCGTGGCCACCGGCACCTTCGTCAAGGGTGACGAGCCCAGCGAAACCTGCTCCATGCACACTTACCTGACCGTCTGCACCGTCAGCGGCAAGCTGGCGGGCACCGACTGCACAACCACGAAACAGGTGGTGGCGCTGGACTACACCCGGACAGGGGCGGCGGCCATGGCCAACATCGTGGAGAGCCTGAAAACCGTGGCGGAGTACCAGGCGGAAGGCACCTGCGAAGGGGAGAAGCAGGAAGAAGAGGAAGAGGAACCAGAACCCGAGGAGGAAGACCCCGGCACCGAAGAGGAGGACCCCGGAACGGAAGAGGAGGACCCCGGCACCGAGGAGGAAGACCCCGGCACCGAGGAGACCCCCGGCACTGAGGAAGCCCCCGGAACGGAAGCGGAAACCGGCAGCACCGGCTCCAATGAGACGGGCGGCTCCACCGGCTCCAATGAAACGGGCGGCTCCACCGGCTCCGGCGAAACAGGCGGCTCCACCGGCACCGAAAGCGGAACCGAAGGCGGCGAAACTGCGGGTACCTCCGGCGAGGCCATCCAGTCGGAGGAGACCACCTCGGAGACCCCAACGGAGGACTGAGGCCAGCCGTAAAAAACGGCCAATTCTCCCTTGACAAATGGAACAAGACAATGTAATCTAGAGAAGAAAACTAGAACGAGCCGTTCATGTGGGTATGGGCGGCGGAGAACCGGTAAGCTGGAGGGCACTATGGAAGAAATCGTAATTGTAAGCGCGGCGAGGGCGCCGTTTGGTAAGTTTGGCG
The DNA here is from genome assembly GCA_021203325.1 of Clostridiales bacterium. Lineage (GTDB taxonomy): Bacteria > Bacillota > Clostridia > Oscillospirales > Oscillospiraceae > Onthomonas. The sequence continues at coordinate 3,293 of JAJQBL010000117.1, forward strand.
GCGCACTGGCGGGGTATCAGGCCCCGGACCTGGGGGGCATGGCCATTAAGGAAGCCCTGTCCCGGGCGCAGATCACCGGCGACATGGTGGACGAGGCCATCATGGGCATCGTGGTGCCCGCAGGGGTGGGGCAGGTGCCCGCCCGGCAGGCCGCCATCAAGGGGGGCATCCCCCACAACGTGCCCTCCTTCACCATCAACAAGGTGTGCGGCAGCGCATTGAAGGCGGTGGAGCTGGCCGCCCAGATCATCAAGGCCGGCGACGCCCAGACCATCGTGGCGGGGGGCATGGAGTCCATGTCCAACGCCCCCTACCTGCTGCCCGGCGCCCGCTGGGGCCAGCGGATGTTTGACGGCAAAATGGTGGACTCCATGGTGAAAGACGGTCTCTGGTGCCCGGAGAACGATGTTCACATGGCGGTCATCGGCGGCCAGGTGGCCACGGAATACGGCGTCACCCGGGAGGAGATGGACCGCTGGGCGGTGCGGAGCCAGCAGAAGTGGGCCGAAGGGGAGGAAAAGGGCGTCTTTGAGGACGAGCGCTTCCCCGTGGAGGTCAAGCAGCGGAAGGCCGTCGTCACCATGGCGAAGGACGAAGCTCCCCGCCCCGGCACCACCATGGAGGGCCTGGCGAAGCTGAAACCCTTGTTCGTCCCCGACGGCGCCATCACCGCGGGCAACGCCCCCGGCACCAACGACGGCGCTTCCGCCGTGGTGGTGATGAGCCGGAGCCATGCGGAAAAGCTGGGTGTGCCGATTCTGGCCACCATCCGGGGCTACGCCCAGGTCTCCCGGGAGTCCCGCTATATCTCCACGGTGCCGGGCCTGTCCATCCAGGCGCTGATGGACAAGTGCGGCCTGACCCTGAACGACTTTGATATTATGGAGATCAACGAGGCCTTCGCCGCCGTCCCCCTGGTCAGCGGCATGAAGATCCTGGGCATGAGCTGGGAGGAGATGGACGCAAAGGTCAACGTCAACGGCGGGGCCGTGGCGGTGGGCCATCCCATCGGGGCCTCCGGCGCCCGGATTCTGATGACCATGATCTGGGAGCTGAAACGCCGGGGCCAGCACAGCGGTGTCTGCGCCATCTGCTCCGGCATGGGCCAGGGCGACGCCGTCTGGATCACGGTGGAATAACGAGCATATCAGTTGGAACAGGAGAACGGACTATGAAAATCATGGTGATCGGCGCAGGGCAGATGGGTCAGGGCATCGCCCAGGTGATGGCGGAGGCCGGCCATATTACCCTGCTGAACAATCTGGATCATACTGCCCCGGAACAGGGCATCCGCAACATCGCGGACCGGCTGAAACGGGCGGTGGCCAAGGGCCGCCGGACGGAGGAGAGCGTGGCCAATGTGTTGAAGGGCGTCCACGCCTCCCACAGCCTTCGGGATGCGGAGCGGTGCGACATGGTGTTTGAGGCACTGGCGGAGGACGAGGCCCTGAAGGGCTCCGTTTTGAAGGAGCTGGACGGCATCTGTCAGGGCAGCTGCATCTTCGCCAGCAACACCTCCTCCCTGCCCATCACCCGGCTGGCCTCCTACACCCACCGGCCGGAGAAGGTGGTGGGGATGCACTTTATGAATCCCGTTCCCGTCATGAAGCTGGTGGAGATCATCCCCGGCCTTGCCACCAGCAAGGACACCATGAAGCAGGTCACCATCCTTGCCCGGGAACTGGGCAAGGTTGCGGTGGAGGTGCGGGACGTCCCCGGTTTCGTCTCCAACCGGGTGCTCCAGGCATTGATCAACGAGGCCATCTGGTGCCTGTACGACGGCACCGCCACGGTGGAGGGCATTGACAACGTGATGCGCTACGGCATGAATCACCCCATGGGGCCCCTGGAGACGGCGGACCTCATCGGGCTGGACACGGTGCTGTCCATTCAGCAGGTGATTTACGAGGGCTACGGCCAGGAGAAGTATCATCCCTGCCCCCTGCTCCAGAACTATGTGGACGCAGGCTGGCTGGGCAAGAAGGTGGGCCGCGGCTTCTACCGCTACGAGGGGGGCAAAAAAATTGTTGTTTGACCTGACCCCCGAACAACAGCTGGTGCAGAAGCTGGCCCGGGACTTCGCCCAGAACGAGGTGGCCCCCATCGCGGCGGAAATCGACAGGGACAGCCGTTTCCCTCAGGAGACGGTGGACAAGCTGTTCCGCTACGGCTTCTTCGGCATCTGCTGCCCCAAGGAGTACGGCGGCGCAGGCGGGGACACCATGAGCTATGTCCTGATGCTGGAGGAGCTGGCAAAGTGCTGCGCTTCCACTGCGGTTATCACCTCCGTCCACGGCGGGCTGTGTATGTACCTCCTGAACCGGTTCGGCAATGAGGAACAGAAGGCCCAGTGGCTCCCCCGGATGAACCGGGACACCCTGTGCTCCTTCGCCCTGACGGAGCCGGACGCCGGAACCGACGCCGCCACCGTCAGCACCCTGGCCCTCCGGGAGGGGGAGGACTACATCCTGAACGGCAGCAAGACCTTCATCACCAACGCGGGCCATGCGGGGCTGTACATCATCCTGGCCTCCACCGACCGTACGAAGGGGACGAAGGGCATCACCGCCTTTTTGGTCAGCGCCGACAACCCCGGCCTCACCGTGGGCCCGCCGGAGGAGAAGATGGGCCTCCACGCCAGCGCCACCTGCGAGGTGGTGTTGCAGGACTGCCGGGTGCCCGTCCGGGACCGGCTGGGCCGGGAGGGGGAAGGCATGAAGATCGCCCTCTCCGGCCTGGACTGCGGACGCATCGGCATCGCCACTCAGTCCGTAGGCATCGCCCAGGGGGCCATCGACCAGACGAAGGAATACGTCAGTCAGCGGGTGCAGTTCGGCAGGCGCATCTCTCAGTTCCAGAACACCCAGTTCGTGCTGGCCTCCCTGCAAACCAAGACGGACGCCGCCCGGCTGCTGGCCTGGCGGGCCGCCGCCCTCCGGGACGGGGGCAAACCCTTCGGACAGGAGGCGGCCATGGCCAAGCTCTTCGCCTCGGAGACCGCCAATGAAGTGACCCGGGCCTGCCTCCAGCTTTTCGGCGGCTACGGCTACACCAGGGCCTACCCCATCGAACGGATGATGCGGGACGCCAAGGTGACGGAGATTTACGAGGGCACCTCGGAGGCCCAGAAAATCGTCATTTCCAGGGCCATGGGGGTGCGGTAAGCACCTTTGCAGCAGATGAAACACACAGCGCGGCGCATCGCCCGGTTGGGAGATGCGCCGCCTTTTGTCACAGCTTAACCTCATAGCAGGAGGAGTCCCCCAGCTCCGCCTCTGACAGAAAGGAGAACACGCTCTCCACCATGGCGTGAATGCTCTCCGCGCTGTAAAAGGCGATGTGAGGGGTCAGGATCACGTTGGGGAAGCTGCGGAGGACAGCCATCTGCCGGTTGGCCACAGGTACCCCACTGAGGTTCTGGTAAAACAGGCCGTGTTCCTCCTCCAGCACATCCAGAGCCGCGCCTCCCAGCTTGCCCTCCTCCAGCCCGGCAATCAGGGCCTCGGTGTCAATCAGGTCCCCCCGGGCGGTGTTGACGATCAGCGCCCCCTCCTTCATCCGGCCGATGGTCTTTTGGTTGATGAGGTGGTAGTTCTCGGCGGTGCTGGGGCAGTGGAGGGAAATCACGTCGCTCTCCCGGAACACCTGCTTCAGGCTGGCGTAGCGCAGGAAGGCGGCGGCCTCCGGGCTTTGATACTGGTCGAAGCCCAGTACGGCGGCCCCCATGGCGTGGGCGTTTTTCGCCAGGGTGCAGCCGATGCGCCCGGTGCCGATGACCCCCAGAGTGCAGCCGGACAGGTCCCGGCCCAGCTTGCCCCGGAGGGTGTAGTCCTGCATCCGCATACACTGCAGGGTGTAGGGCACCTGTCGGAGCAGCATCATGGCCAGCATCAGGCTGTAATTGGCCACCGCCTCCGGCGGGTACAGGGCGTGGCACACCCGCAGCCCCAGGCTCCGGCAGGCGTCCAGGTCGATATAGTCATAGCCGATGGTGCGGGCGCAGACGAAGGCCACCCCCAGCTTCGCCCAGCGCTCCAGCACATCCCGCCCCACCGGGGTGAGAAAGACGGTGACGGCGTCGTACCCCTCCGCCAGGGCGGCGGTGTCCGGGGTTGGGGGCAGG
>JAJQBL010000110.1 GCA_021203325.1 Clostridiales bacterium
CGGCTACAGCCCCTGCGAGCTGCACTCCATCAAGGGCGGCATGACCAACTGCCAGGCCGAGATGAAGAAGGCCGTGGCCTGCGGCTACTGGAACCTGTTCCGCTTCAATCCCACCAACAAGGCTCAGGGCAAGAACCCCTTCACCCTGGACTCCAAGCCGCCGAAGGCAGAGGATTACAAGTCCTTCCTGCTGAACGAGGCCCGTTACTCCGCCCTGACCCGGTCCTTCCCGGAGCGCGCCGAGAAGCTGTTCGCCAAGAGCGAGGAGACCGCCCTGGCCCGCTACGAGCATCTGAAGCGTCTGGGCAAGCTGTACGAGGTGAACTAACCTCCGCAGCCGCTTAGCGGCAAGCACAAGTTAACTTCTCCAAAAACGGAGCAGGCAATGCCTTTGGCGTTGCCTGCTCCGCATTTTTTGGGCTATTCCTTAAAATTTTTTAAGATTTTATGAAATTTCCGGTTGGTTAATTGACGAACCACTGTTTTTTCGGTATACTAAAAATAAGGAACCGTCGTATCCACATGGAGAGCGGTTCCGCATCAAGAGAGAAATGGAGTATGAAGTCATGGAAAACCATCCCACAAACTACGGCACAGAACTAGGGAACCTCTGAACAAATGCACTTCGGCGCCTTGCGGTAAATTTGCGCCATAAATGCGTTGCAAAATCTTGAAATCCGTCAGGATTCCTGCGCTTTTGCGCCTTTTTCTGACGCAAATTTCCTCGCAATCCGCTCTCGTCCATTTATTCAGAGGTTCCCTAGACGCCGCCCCGCGGAGGGGTTGGGAGCAGCCGCCCGCTCCGCAACCCCCCTATGAAGTGGTTCAAGTTCATCATCTGGGTGCAGCTGTTCCTGGCGGCGCTGACCAATGCGGGTACCGGCATCGGCCTGCTCACCGGCATGGCCTATGGAGACTATGTGTCGGACGTGTACGCCATGTTCCCCGTGCTGCGGCTACTGGACATTCTTGAGGGCCTGCTGTGCCTGGCCCTGGCTGCGGCGGCGATTTACATCCGTTTCCAGCTGTCCGGCTATCGCCAGAAGGGGCCAACCCTGTACCTCTACTTCCTGCTGGTCAGCATCGCCGTCTCCCTGGTCTATGTGCTCGTCGCCAGCCTGATTTTGGGCACCTTTGCCGGGGACCCCTCCTCCATTATCAGCCTTGCTGCGAATGTGGTGGTGGTCCTCCTGAACCTTACCTATTTTGAGAAGCGGCGCTTCCTGTTCGTCAATTGAAGAAGGCCCGCAGCGCCACAAAAACGCCGCCCCACGGTACTCCGTGGGGCGGCGTTGTCTGTTTCACAGTTAGGACAAATCCGCCAAATCCAGAAACTCATGTCCGTGGGCGGCGATATGCTCCTTTCGCCCGGCCAGGTTGTCCCCCAGCAGCAGGTCGAACATCCGGGTGGTCGGCTCCACGTCCTCCGGCATGACCTTGATGAGCCGCCGGGTCTCCGGGTTCATGGTGGTGAGCCACATCATGTCCGGCTCGTTCTCACCCAGGCCCTTGGAGCGCTGAATCGTGTACTTCTTCCCCTTCAATTCCCGTTCCAGAATGTCGTCCCGCTCCTTGTTGGAGTAGGCAAACCAGGTTTTGTCCTGGTAAGTGATCTCAAACAGGGGGGACTCGGCAATATACACATACCCCTCCTTGATGAGGGTCGGGGTCAGCCGGTACAGCATGGTCAGCAGCAGGGTGCGGATCTGGTAGCCGTCCACGTCGGCGTCGGTGCAGAGGATGATTTTGCTCCACCGCAGGTTGTCCAGGTCGAACTCGGCCAGGTCCTTGGCCCGCTGTTTGCCGCCGGTGAGCTCCACGCCGCAGCCCATGACCCGCAGCAGGTCGGTGATGATCTCGCTCTTGAAAATGCGGGCGTAGTCCGCCTTCAGGCAGTTCAGAATCTTGCCCCGGATGGGCATGATGCCCTGAAATTCGGAGTCCCGGCTCAGCTTACAGGCTCCCAGGGCGGAGTCGCCCTCCACGATATACAGCTCCCGGCGGGAGACGTCCTTGGTGCGGCAGTCCACAAACTTCTGCACCCGGTTGGAGATGTCCATGGTGCCGGACAGCTTCCTCTTGATGTTCAGCCGGGCCTTCTCCGCCGTCTCCCGGCTGCGCTTGTTCACCAGAATCTGCCCGGCCACCTTCTCCGCATCCATGGGGTTCTCGATGAGATAGACCTCCAGGCTGGAGCGGAGGAACTCCGTCATGGCCTCCTGAACGAAGCGGTTGTTGATGGCCTTCTTCGTCTGGTTCTCGTAGCTGGTCTGGGTGGAGAAGTTGTTGGAGACGAAGATGATGCAGTCCTGAATGTCGTTCCAGGTGACCCTGGCCTCCCCCTTGTTGTACTTGCCCTGCTTTTTCAGGTAGCCGTCAAAGACGGAGACGAAGGCGGAGCGCATGGCCTTCTCCGGCGAGCCGCCATGCTCCAGCCAGGAGGAGTTATGGTAATGCTCCACCAGCTGCACCGCGTTGGAAAAGACGAAGGCAGCGCTGAGCTTCACCTTGTATTCCTTCTTGTCCTCCCGGTCCCTGCCCTTCCGCTCCGCCTGATAGAAGGCGGGGGTGGTCAGGGCGTTGTTCCCCGCCAGTTCGGTGACGTAGTCCACAATGCCGTTTTCGTAGCGGAAGTCGGTGATTTCAAACTTGCCCCCCACCTGGTTCCGCAGCCGGAAGGTGACCCCGGCGTTCACCACAGCCTGCCGTTTCAGCACGTCCTGATAGTAGGACAGTGGGATGTCAATGTCGGTGAACACGTCCAGGTCGGGGAGCCAGCGGAATTTGGAGCCGGTCTTGTGCCGGGGGGCGTCCTCCCAGTGGAGACCGCCGATGTTCTCCCCCTTCTCGAAGTGGAGGGTGTACTTCTTCTGGTCCCGGTAGATGGTGGCGTCAAAGTAGGCGCTGGCGTACTGGGTGGCGCAGCTGCCCAGGCCGTTGAGGCCCAGGGAGTACTCGTAGTTCTCGCCGCTGTCCTGGTCGTACTTGCCGCCGGCGTATAGCTCGCAGAACACCAGCTCCCAGTTATAGCGGTTTTCGCTGCTGTTCCAGTCCACGGGGCAGCCCCGGCCAAAATCCTCCACCTCCACCGACTTGTCCTCGTAGCGGGTGACGATGATTAAATCTCCGTGGCCCTCCCTGGCCTCGTCGATGGCGTTGGACAGAATTTCAAACACCGCGTGCTGGCAGCCCTCCAGGGCGTCGGAACCGAAGATGACGCCGGGGCGCTTGCGCACCCGGTCGGCCCCCTTCAGGGCGGAGATGGATTCGTTGTTATAGGTTTGCTTCCCTTGCTTTCTCGCAGCCATAATTCAGCTTCCTTCATGTAATCAGATACCGCTTCTTTATTTTATCGGAGTTTCCTTCGCCTGTCAAGAAAACTTGAACCGCCGCAGGGGCACTCCCCTGCGGCGGTTTGGAATCGTCGATGAAATCCGGCCGGCTTACTTGAAGTAACGCTCCAGCAGGCCCTGGAAGGCGCGGCCGTGGCGGGCCTCGTCACGGGCCATCTCATGGACGGTGTCGTGGATGGCGTCCAGGCCCAGCTCCTTGGCCTTCTTGGCCAGCTCCACCTTGCCGGCGGTGGCGCCGTTCTCAGCGTCCACCCGCATCTGCAGGTTCTTCTTGGTGGAGTCGGTCAGCACCTCGCCCAGCAGCTCGGCAAACTTGGCGGCGTGCTCGGCCTCCTCATAGGCGGCCTTCTCCCAGTACAGGCCGATCTCAGGATAGCCCTCACGGAATGCCACCCGGGACATGGCCAGATACATACCGACCTCGCTGCACTCGCCGTTGAAGTTCTCCCGCAGGCCCTCCTTGATTTCCTCCGGGGCGTCGGACGCCACGCCTACCACATGCTCGGCAGCCCAGCCCATTTCGCTCTCCTGCTTGGTGAACTTAGAAGCGGGGGCCTTGCAAATCGGGCAACGATACTCTGCGGGCAGGCTCTCGCCCTCATACACGTAACCGCACACCTGACATACAAACTTAGCCATACTAAAATACCTCCGTAAATTTTTGAAATTAAAATAGGAATAATTCCTATTTAGAGTATAGCAAACCAACCGCCGGTTTGTAAAGCCTAACTTTTTCTTTTTTCCTACTTTTTTCCGGGCGGGGAGGAGGGTTCACTCCTCCCGCTGACGGCGGCGCTCCGCCAGGGCCTCCTCCAGCTCATGGAGCTGGGGGGAACCGTTTTTCAGTTCCAGGAAGAAGCCGGCATAGCTCAGGTTCCGGTAGGGCTCCACATACAGGTACACCACCGCCCCCCCGATCAGGGCCAGCAGGTTATAGACGTAGTAGTTGCCGCTGAGGAAGCTGACCCCATAGGAGACCGCCTCCGCCAGAAACAGCCAGCCGAAGAAGGACACGTCCAGCTTCAGCAGCTGCCACTTGTGCCCGCGGAGGATGGTGGGGCTGATGCAGTAGGCCTGCCAGGCGGACATATCCGGGCAGTCCAGCATCAGGTAGGCGGCGATTCGGAGCCGATACCACATATAGAGGGCCAGGGGAGCCAGCAGCCAGCCCCACAGGAACACCGTCCCCAGCACCAGCAGGGTCAGCAGGAGGATTTTCCCCGCCAGGTCCACCACCTGCAGCAGCACCTCCGGCCCCACAAACTCCCCCTGGAGGCGGCGCAGGGACCAGCTCTTGAACCCGTAGTCCACCAGCACGCCGATGAGCAGGATCAGAATCAGCAGGAAGGTGGAAAACAGCCCCCAGCCGGAGGCCAGCCCCTCCCGCAGGGCGCTCCAGGCCCCGCTGAGTACCTGACCGTACAGGTTGACGATGGTCTCGTCAGACAGCTGGGCCATCTGCTCCGACAGGTCGTAAAACCCGACATAAAGGGCGTCCAGGGCGTCCGACACAGGGTTAGACAGGAACAGGAAGTACAGCGTGGGCAGCCAGGAGGCCAGCAGCAGGTAGCAGAAGGTCACCACCGTGGTGTTCCTCCGGTCGGAGGCCATGACCCGGCGGGCGGTCTCCTTCAGCGTCCGGGGACGGAGCAGGTCGCGGTCCACGAAGGACTCCGGCGACCCCAGCTTCCGGGGGGAGCCCCCTTTATTGTTGTCAGGTGGGTTAAAATTCATACGGTTCACCTCTGAGATACGACAAATGGTTGGGTTCCAAATTCTGGCAGGACAGCCTGCGCGTATCCATAGTATACCACATTTCCGGGAAGGGAACAAGGCAAAGGACGTATTTTGGGGAAAACGATTTGTAAACAAAGTCTCTCTTGCCTTTTTTCGGGAATGACAGTATAATGTATCGTGAAATTTTGTGTGCATGGAAGGGACGGTGACAGGCGTATGAACGATTGCGGGTACCTTGCCCTCACGACGGGCCTGTCTGCCGGCAGCACGCCGCCATAGAGAAATGTTCTCAACTTAAAATGCAATCTACCTTGGGTTGAAGGGAATAACGTAGCCGTACAGTCAGATTTCAGCGACCAAAGGACAACAAAATTGACGCCACGTTCCGCCCGCCTCCGGCATAGGGAGCGCAGCGGAAATGCCGCTTGACGGCGGGGCGGAACGGGCGGCAATCGTACCCAGCCGCCATCGGCGGCAGCTTTGGTGCGTGTCAAGTTCCATCGTCTGTTGCCGCATAGACCACCTGATTGAGAGACAAGGCGGAGCCGCCAGTGGGATACAGGGAGATTCTTAAGAGGGACGCACAGCGGCCCTCTTGAGCCGCCTTCTTTCCCCCATTTCTTGGCGGAGCAAGAAATGGGGCCCGCCGGGAGGGCAAAAGCCTTTTTCCTTTCTCATTCTTTGTCTAAGGAGCGACCACCCCAACTTTTATTGAATCATACTACTTTCCCTTATTTTGGAGGTTTTTATGTCAAGCCAATACGAATCAGAAATCAGCCGCCGCCGCACCTTCGCCATCATCTCCCACCCGGACGCCGGCAAGACCACGCTGACGGAGAAGTTCCTCCTCTACGGCGGGGCCATCAACCAGGCCGGCGTGGTGAAGGGCAAGCGCAACGCCCGGGCCGCCACCTCCGACTGGATGGAAATCGAGAAGCAGCGTGGCATTTCCGTCACCTCATCGGTGATGCAGTTCCAGTATGAGGGCTTCTGCATCAACATTCTGGACACCCCCGGTCACCAGGACTTCTCCGAGGACACCTACCGCACCCTGATGGCGGCGGACAGCGCCGTCATGGTCATCGATGCGGCAAAGGGCGTGGAGCCTCAGACCCGGAAGCTGTTCAAGGTCTGCGCCATGCGGGACATCCCCATCTTCACCTTCATCAACAAGATGGACCGGGAGGCCCGGGACCCCTTCGAGCTGTGCGAGGAAATCGAGCACGAGCTGGGGGTGGAGACCTGCCCCATCAACTGGCCCATCGGCTGCGGCAAGGAGTTCCAGGGCGTCTACGACCTGCGGGAGCATAAGATCATCCACTTCACCTCCAACACCAACGCCAAGGCCGCCACCGCCACCGAGGTGGATTTGGACGACCCCGCCCTGGCCGACCTGATCGGCGAGAACAAGTATCAGCAGCTGGTGGAGGAAGTGGAGCTGCTGGAGGGGGCCGGGGCCGAGCTGGACATGGACAAGGTGCGCCACGGCAAGCTGTCCCCGGTGTTCTTCGGCTCCGCCCTGACCAACTTCGGCGTGGAGCCTTTTCTGGAGAACTTCCTCCGCATGACCACCCCGCCCCTGGACCGGAAGGCGGGGGAGCAGACCGTCAGCGCCTTTGACGAGCGCTTCTCCGGCTTCGTCTTTAAGATTCAGGCCAACATGAACAAGGCCCACCGGGACCGCATCGCCTTCGTCCGGGTTTGCTCCGGCCGGTTCGACGCGGAGAAGGAGGTCTACCTGGTGCAGCAGAACCGGAAGGTGAAGCTGTCCCGGCCCCAGCAGTTCATGGCGGCGGAGCGTGAAATCATCGAGGAGGCCTACGCCGGGGACATCATCGGCGTCTTTGACCCCGGTATGTTCTCCATCGGGGACACCCTCTGCACCCCCGGCCAGAGCTTCCGGTTCGACCCCATCCCCACCTTCGCCCCGGAGCATTTCCGCCGGGTGCGGCCCAGGGACACCCTGAAACGCAAGCAGTTCATCAAGGGCACCGAGCAGATCGCCCAGGAGGGCGGCATCCAGATCTTCAAAATCCCCTACACCGGCATGGAGGAAGTGATTGTGGGCTGCGTGGGCACCCTGCAATTCGACGTGTTCGAGTACCGGCTGAAAAACGAGTACAACGTGGACCTGGTGATGGAGAGCCTGCCCTACGAGACCCTGCGCTGGGTGGACCGGTTTGACGGCAATCTGGATGACGACCTCATCATCGGCGACGGCCGGGACATCAAGCTGGTGGAGGACTACCACGGGGCAAAGCTGCTCCTCTTCTCCGCCCAGTGGAGCGTCAACTGGGCGCTGGACAAGAACAAGGCCCGCCATCTGGAGCTGAGCGAGTTCGGCGGGGCGAAATTTTAAGGAACCTCTGAATATCGAACCCGGCAGCGGAGGGCTGTGAAAAAAGCCTCCCCGCTCCCATATCCGGGAAGGCTTCCGGCGTGCAAACGTGCGCCGGAAGCCTTTTTGTCGTGCGTTTTTCGCCCCCGCCCTTCATCTGTAATAAAAATACAAACAGCTATATTTCAATCATTCTATACGATTTGTACGCACCATCAAGCCCCATTCCCGGACAATCATCCACGGAAGCGAATCATTAGCAACGGGCTTTATGCAAAAACTGAATAAAAGTCCGCCAAAGTCTTTATTGAAACTCCAAAAATCGTTGTGCTATAATTTCATCGTAAGGACTTGCAAGTTTTCAAAAGTCCAAAAAAAACGAAAAAGGAGAATACCGTATGAAAAAAGTATTAGCTCTGATCCTCGCCCTGGCCATGGCGTTCAGCATGGTGGCCTGCGGCAGCAGTTCCAGCAGCAGCGGAACCTCCAGCAGTGGAGATTCCGGCTCCAGCTCCTCCGACAGCGCATCCAGCGACGCCGAGGGCAGCAGCACGGACTCTGAGGATGACTCCACCAGCAGCGACGGCACCACCGACTCCCTCCACGACACCGCCAACATTGACAACACCATCACCCGTTCCCTCCTGACCGTGGCCTGGCAGAGCGCCACCACCATTGAGCCCTGGGGCACCGACAACAACGTCCCCGGCAACTATGAAGTCTACGAAATGCTGTTCGAGACCTCCGCAGACGGCGAGTTCTACGCCCTGCTGGCCGACGCCAGCCGCGGCGAGTACGGCGGCTACGACCATGAGGAAGGCACCACCACCTACACCGTGTACATCTACGATTACATCTATGACCACGAGGGCAACCACATCACCGCCTCCGACGTCGCTTACAGCTATATGTATCAGTATGAGAACGCCACCACCTCCAACTGGCAGACCCTGGTCTCCGTTGAGGCTGTGGACGACACCACCGTTCTCTTCACCTTCACTGAGGAGCTGACCGCTCTGGGCGCGCTGGAGAACTTCCTCTCCCGCTGCTTCATCGTCTCTGAGAACTGCTCCGCCAACCTGACCAGCGAAATGTGCGGCACCGGCCCCTACAAGTTCGTCTCCTACACCTCCGGCGCCACCCTGGTAGTCGAGAAGAATGACGACTACTGGCAGACCGACGAGAGCCTGCGCCGTCAGGAGTCCCAGGCCAACGTCCAGACCATCACCTATCAGTTCGTGGACGAGGGCAGCTCCCGTGAGACCGGCCTGGAGTCCGGCGCCCTGGACATGGTCTATGACATGGCCCTGGAGAACATCGACCCCTTCCTGGAGGGCGCTGAGTATGGCGACCAGTACAGCGTCTACTCCTATGCCCAGAAGTTCAGCTACTACATCGCCCCCAACTGCAGCGACGATTCCCTCTGCGGCGATGTGAACCTCCGTTTGGCCATCTTCAACGCCATTGACCAGGACGGCCTGATCACCGCTCTGGGCAGCGACTACACCCGTGTGTACTCCTTCGCCACCGATTACTACTCCGACTTCAGCTATGTTGACTGGTCCAGCCTGGACAACTACAACACCAACGACGGCGCCAATCTGGACGCAGTCTCTGAGTATCTGGCTCAGTCCTCCTACAACGGCGAAACCCTGACCATCCTCTGCATGAGCACCTTCAACGATGTGGCCACCATCATCGCCGCTCAGCTGGCCGCCGCCGGCATCAACGCCACGGTGAAGGGCCTTGACCAGGCCTCCATGTCCTCCACCCAGGGCGACTCCTCCGCCTGGGATCTGGTGCTGGGCATGATGGCCGGTGACTACAATGTCAACATCTGGAGCCATGGCTTCGACTACAACTCCAACGGCGGCTCCGGCACCGCCACCGGTTACTTCACCGTCGATGACGAGTGGCAGGCTCTCCTGGAGCTGTGCAACACCGCCGATGGCCACACCAGCGAGAACATGGAAGCCTGGTGGCAGATGGCCGTTGACAACGGCTATGTCATGGGCCTGTACGCCGGCAACTGCTACGACATCGTCCCTGAGGACTGCACCTATGTCTGCCTGTCCGACCGCCTGAACCTGCTGCCCGGCGCCTGCTGCTTCGACGGCTCCGTGGAGTAACACCGCAAAGCTGACACAACCGAATAAACTTTCCAACTGAAACCTGCGGCTCCGCTCGTAAGGGCGGGGCCGCTTATTCAGAGCTGAATTTCAGCAAGATAATTCTTAATTGATTGCGCCAAAGGGGAGCTGTGACCCCGGGCGCAACCCCAAAAAAAGCAAAAAGAGTGAGGCGTGAATATGTGGAGATATATCGCTAACAGATTGCTCTGGTTGATCGTCATCATGCTTTGTGTGGCCGTCATTATCTTTACCATCCTGTGGTTTGTGCCGGGTGATCCGGCCCAGATCATCCTGGGTACCGGCGCCACCAATGAGGACATTCAACGGCTGCGAGAGCAATTAGGGCTGAATGAACCATACTTAGTACAGCTGACCACCTTCCTCAGCGACACCTTCCTGCACCTGGACTTCGGTGAATCCTATGTGTACGGCGTCCCCGTCATTCAGGAGTTTGCCACCCGTCTGCCCCGTACCCTGGGGCTGGGCCTGATTTCCATGGCGCTGAACATCATCATCGGCATCCCTCTGGGCGTCAACGCCGCCATCCACCGCAACACCATTTGGGACCAGGGCGTCCTGGTGCTGGCCATGGTGTTCATCTCCGTGCCCCAGTTCTACCTGGGCCTGCTGATGGTGGTGCTGTTCTCCGTGCAGCTGGGCTGGCTGCCCCCCTTCGGCATCAGCGGCGACTATCCCGCCTGGACCTACTGGGTGATGCCGGTGCTGGCCAACTCCCTCTCCGGCCTGGCCATGAACGCCAGGCAGACCAGAAGCGCGGTGCTGGAGACCATCCGGGCCGACTTCGTCACCACCGCACGGGCCAAGGGCCTGCCGGAAAACACCGTCATTTACAAGCATATGCTCCCCAACGCGCTGATCCCCGTCATCAACGCCCTGGGTATGCAGCTGTCCATGATGGTCGGCGGCTCCGTGGTTATCGAGAACGTGTTCTCCTTCCCCGGCATCGGCCAGTACCTGCTGACCGGCGTGAACTCCCGTGACTACCCGGTTATCCGCGGCTCCGTCATGATTCTGGCCCTGTTCTCCGCCGTCGTCACCCTGCTGGTGGACCTGGTCTATGCCTTCCTGGACCCCAGAATCAAAGCTCAGTACGTCAACTACGCCGCCAAGAAGGGCGGCCACAAGGAAAAGAAAGGTGGGAAGAAAAATGGCTAACGCAGCAACGAAGGCGGTCACTTCCGCACCGAAGCGGAAAAAGGATACCCAGCTCCGGCAAATCATGCGGCGGTTCGTGAAGAGCAGGACCGCCATGATCGGCCTGGTAGCGCTGGTCATCATCATTCTGGCCTGCGTCTTTGCCCCCTTCATCGCGCCCTATGACCCCAACTACATGGACTATTCGGCCATGAACGCCACCCCCTCCCTGGCCCATATCATGGGCTGCGACAACCTGGGCCGTGACATCTTCAGCCGTGTGCTGTACGGCGGCCGCCTGTCCCTGGCCCTGGGCTTCACCGTGGCCATCGTGGGCATGGTCTTCGGCGTGTTCTTCGGCAGCCTGGTGGGCTACCTGGGCGGCCAGGTGGACAACATCACCATGCGTATCTGCGACGTGTGGATGGCCATCCCCGGCACCCTGCTGTCCATCATCATCTCCTCTGCCCTGGGCGACGGCTTCTGGTACACCGTGCTGGCCCTGTCCGTCAGCGGCCTGCCCGGCTCCGTCCGCGGCACCCGTGCCATGGCGCTGAAGGAACGTGAGATGGAGTATCTGGAGGCGGCCAAGGCCATGAACTGCTCCAAGATGAAGATCATCTACAAGCACATGATGCCCAACACCATCGCCCCCACCATCGTGGGCACCACCGGCCAGATCGGCGGCACCATGATGACCGCCGCCGGCCTCTCCTACATCGGCCTGGGCATTCAGCCGCCCACCGCTGAGTGGGGCGCCATGTGCTCCTCCGCGCGGAGCTATCTGACCAGCTATCCCCACGAGATGCTGATGCCCGGTCTGGCCATCCTGCTCACCGTGCTGTCCATCAATATGCTGGGCGACGGCCTGCGGGACGCTATGGACCCCCGTCTGAAGGATTAAGGAGGGAATAGAGATGAGTGAGAACTTTTTGACCATCCATGACCTGGTGGTAGAATATTCCTCCGGCGGACAAATCGTCCAGGCCGTCAACGGCGTGGACCTGAAGCTGGCCAAGGGCCAGACCCTGGGCCTGGTGGGCGAGACCGGCGCAGGCAAGACCACCATCGCCAAGGCCATCCTCCGCATCCTGCCCATGCCCCCCGCCAGGGTGAAACAGGGCGAGATCTACCTGGACGGCGAGGACCTGCTGAAGCTGCCGGAGAAGGAAATGCTGAAAGTCCGGGGCAATAAGATCGCCATGATCTTCCAGGACCCCATGACCGCCCTGAACCCCACCATGACGGTGGGCGACCAGATCAGCGAGGTCGTCCTCCAGCACAACGACTTCACCAAATCCCAGGCCAGGGACCGCACCATTGAAATGCTGGAGATGGTGGGCATCGCCAGCGTCCGTTACATGGACTATCCCCATCAGTTCTCCGGCGGCATGAAGCAGCGTGTGGTCATCGCCATGGCCCTGGCCTGCGAGCCGGAGCTGATTCTGGCGGACGAGCCCACCACCGCCCTGGACGTGACCATTCAGGCCCAGGTGCTGGACATGATGAAGGACCTGCGCGTGAAGCTGAACACCTCCATGATCCTCATCACCCACGACCTGGGCGTGGTGGCCGAGACCTGCGACGACGTGGCCGTCATTTACGCCGGCGAAATCGTGGAGTACGGCACCAAGGAGCGGATCTTCCGCAACCCCATGCACCCCTACACCCTGGGGCTGTTCGGTTCCCTGCCCAAGCTGGACGACGATTCCAAGCGGCTGTCCCCCATCCACGGGCTGCCGCCTGACCCCACCAACCTGCCTGCGGGCTGCAAGTTCGGCCCCAGATGCCCGGACTGCGACGGCGGTACGAAGTGCGGCGCGGACCAGCCCATGATCGAAGTGGAGCCGGGACATTTTGTCCGCTGCTGTAAGTTTGCGAAAGGAGGCGTGTAAGCATGGCCCTTCTCGAAGTAGAACATCTGAAGAAGTATTTCAGCGTCGGCGCGGGCACCAACCACGCCGTAGATGACATTACCCTGTCCATTGAAAAAGGCCACACCATGGGCGTCGTAGGCGAGTCCGGCTGCGGCAAGTCCACCCTGGGCCGCACCATCATCCGCCTGCTGGACGCTACCGACGGCACCGTCCGCCTGGACGGCGAGGACATCACCTATACCAAGGGCAAGGACCTCCGCCGCCTCCGTGAGAAGGTCAGCATCGTGTTCCAGGACCCCTACTCCTCCCTGAACCCCCGTTCCAGCGTGGAGGCCACCATCCGTGAGCCCCTCCAGGAGGCCCACCGGTTCACCAAGGCCCAGGTGCAGCAGCGGACGGAGGAGCTGATGGACCTGGTCGGCATTGAGGAGCGGCTGCGCCTGGCCTATCCCCACGAGATGGACGGCGGCCGCCGCCAGCGTGTGGGCATCGCCCGGGCCCTGGCTCTGAACCCGGAGTTCGTGGTCTGCGACGAGCCGGTGTCCGCCCTGGACGTGTCCATTCAGGCCCAGGTGCTGAACCTGCTGATGGATTTGCAGGAGAAGATGGACCTGACCTATATGTTCGTCACCCACGACCTGTCCGTGGTGCGGCATATCTCCGACGACATCTGCGTCATGTATCTGGGTCAGCTGGTGGAGACCTCCCCCTCCCGGGAGTTGTTCCGCCGCCCCCTGCACCCCTACACCAAGGCGCTGCTCAGCGCCATCCCCTCCACCGACCTGGACCACCCCATGCAGCGTGTTCAGCTGAAGGGTGAGATCACCTCCGCCATCAACCCTGAGCCGGGCTGCCGCTTCGCCGCCCGCTGCCCCTACGCCTGCGATAAGTGCCGGGAGCCTCAGAAGCTGGAGGAGCTGGAGCCGAAGCACTTCGTCTCCTGCTGCCGGGCCAAGGAGATCAACGACTAAAACCCATTCGCATTTCATACCAAGGAGTGAACTGTCTTGAAAAAGCGGGAGCCTGAAAAGGTAGGCAACGACATTTATGGTGTAAAATCCAACTGGAAAACAGACGAGAAAACCGGCAAGACTGCCGAATCAGACTTCCGCCACAGTTCCTATTACCACAAGTATTTCCACGGCTACACCGAGCTGCGGATCGAGAAGCCCAACGGCGGCTATAAGGTGGAGCGGTACTACACCCAGCCCTGGCTGGTGCAGGACGTCTCCTCTGTCAACTACATCGTGTATCGGTGTATGTATGCCGCCCTGGTGCTGCTGTCCTGCCTGGTGTTTTACCAGGCTATGACCGCCGACGGCTATTCCGGCAACCGCTCCGTGCTGGTGGCCGCGCCGGAATTTCTCTCCGCCCTGGGGCTGATCCTGCTGGTGGCCGCCACGGTGAACTACACCTTCGCCCACAGGCAGATGACTTGGTATGACCACCGCAGCGCCTCCGGCAACCTGCGCAAGGCGTCGCTGTTTGCCGCCTGCTGCATGGGGGTCACCGCCCTGCTGGTGGTGGTGAACATCTTCCTGGGGGTGGACAGCGTCCTGGCCGAGCTGCGGCTGGCCGGGCTGTCCCTTGTGGCGGCGCTGGCGGCGCTGGCGATATACCTGCTGGAGCGGCAGATGCCCTACCGGGAGGAGGCCAACACCACCGTCCTCCCCCAGGGGGAGACCCATGAAATCTGGTAGGCCCCGCCTGCCGAGACTGGAGAAAAACCATGAACAACAAACATATCCTGCATATCACCGCAGTGGCGGAGGTGACCCCTCAGGGTCAGAAATGCACCAAAGCGGCGCTGGAGTATGACCGGCCCATGTCCGCCGAAGTGTCCCCCGATGCCTACCGGGTGGAGGGCCGCACCGTCACCGGCGTCTCGGTGGAGGGCTGCAACGTGACCCTTTCCCTCTCCCCGGAGGACAAAGCCGCCGCCACCTACTGCCAGGGGAACCCCTGGGAGGGCACCGCCACTGTCCTGCACACCGCTTCCGTCACCGTCGCCCAGGCGGCGTCTGTGGCCGGGGCGGACGGCAGCGCGGTGGAGCCTGCCCCGGCGGACGCCAACGACCGGGTGGAAAACCCCATCGTGGACGACTTCATTCAGGGCGAGTTCGAGGGGCTGGCCTACAACCTGTACATCCCCAAAGACTGCCGGCCGGGGGAACAGTATCCTCTGGTGCAGTTCATCCATGACGCAGGCCCCTGCGGGCCGGAACCCAAACTGACCCTGACCCAGGGCCTTGGCGCCATCGTCTGGGCCAGACCGGAGGAGCAGGCCAAGCGCAAGTGCTTCGTCCTGGCCCCCCAGTTCGACGGCCCTCCCATTGTGGACGACGACTGGAACGTGGACCCCAGACTGGAGACCGCCAAACGGCTGCTGGACTGGGTGTGTGACCGGTATCCCGTAGACCGCACCCGGCTGTACACCACCGGCCAGTCCATGGGCTGTATGTCCTCCATCGTGCTGAACGTCCGCTATCCGGAGCTGTTCGCCGCCTCCTTCCTGGTGGCCGGGCAGTGGGATGACCGGCAGATTCCCGGCCTGGAGCGGCAGCACCTGTGGATGCTGAACTCCCAGGGCGACGCCAAAGCCTTCCCCGGCATGAACCAGATGGCCTGCGAGATGGAGTCCAAAGGGGCGAAGGTGGTTCGGAGGGTCATCGACGCCAAAGCCTCTCAGGAGGAGTTCCGGGCCGTCGCTCAGGAATTGATTTCCACCGGCGCCAACGTGATTTACACCCCCTACCGCATAGAGTCCGTGGCCAGGGGCTGGCACAGCCGGGGCGGCGAACACCACGTCACCACCTGGCAGACCGCCTATGAGATCGAAGCCATTCGGGCATGGCTGTTTTCCAACCGGAAGGCCCGCTGAGGCGGGACCGTTCAGGTCCCCGGCTTTCCGTCCGACAGGAGCGCTGCGCTGGGCAAACGCAAACGCCCATCCAGCGGCCCTGGGGCCGTCAGATGGGCGTTTTCCTTGTCGGGAATTTGCTAAGAAGCGGCAGGTTCCCGGGTGTGGGGGGCGTGCCGGGCGGCGAAGTCCACAAACGCCTGCGCCAGCGGGGAGAGGACGCCGTCCTTTGGATAAATCAGGTAGACGTCCGTGTGAATCCGCGGCTCTACCTCCAGAACGGAGATATTGACGTTGCTGCGGAGCTTGTCCGCCAGCCCCTGCATGATCAGGGAGACGTCCCGCCCCCGGTTGATGATGGAGTCGTCCCAGGTGCCGGTGCTGGAGGAGAGCTTCGGCTCAAACCCGGCCTCCCGCAGGGCGGACATTTCAAACCGGTCCATCATGGTCTCGCTCTTGTGGCGCAGGTAAAAGACGTCGTCCTTTAGCTCGGACAGGTGGATGGCCCCCCGCCCCGCCAGGGGATGGTCAAAGGGCACCACGGCGGAGATGTGGTCCTCACAGAAGGGGAGGATGTCATATTCCCCGGTGAAATCCGCAATGTTGTGGACGAAGGCCACCTCGATGACGCCGTCATGGAGCAGCCTCAGCATATCGTCCGTGGAGGAGATGTGGACGTCGATGACCGCCTCCGGATTTTCCTTCTTAAAGGCGGCGAACAGGGCCGTCATGCCGTAGCGGTTGGGAAAGCCGCAGCTGCCCACGGCGACGCGGTTGATGGTGTCCCCCCGGATATCCCCCACGGTGCGCTGGAAGGCGTTGGTATGCTCCAGAATGGCCGTTGCGTGGGGGAGGAAGGCTCTGCCGTAGGAGGTCAGCACAATCCTCTGGGTGGTGCGGTGAAACAGGGGCACCCCCAGCTCCTTCTCCAGCATCATAATGTGCCGGGACAGGGCGGACTGACTGATGGACAGGGTGGCGGCGGCCTTGGAAAAGCTCAGGTACTCCGCCAGAATCAGGAACTCATTCAAAGAAGATGTTTTCAACTATGCCCACCTCCGGTCCGTAATAAGGAATGTCCCTCTCATGGGTCTCGTGAATCTGAATGGCATACTCCAGGAAGGTTTTGGCGGCGTGGGACAGGGGAACGTCCTTCTGATAGTACAGATTCAGGTAAATCGTGGCATGCTCCTCCAGGGGGATGGATGCCACCTCGTACCCCCATGTGCTGTACACATCCCGCTTCAATACGATGGAGACCCCCACGTTGGAGGCCACAAGCTCCGTCAGGTTGGCGCTGCCGTGGATGGTGAAGTCCACCTGTGGGGTGAACCCGGCGGCCTGGCACCGGCGGAGGGCCGCCTGATGCAGGAAGTTGTCCTTGGGGAACAGGATGAAGGGCTCCTCCGCCAGATCGCTGAGCCGGAAGCTGTCCTTCTTCGCCAGGGGATGGTTCACCGGCAGCAGGGCCACCAGCTCATCGGTGGCCCACTGGTAGCAGCCGTAGGTGTCGCTGTCCGGCGTCTCCGACAGGGCGAACACCAGTTCAAACCCCATGTCGAACAGATCCTCCAGGGGCAGCGTCGTGTGAAACTCCCCGGTGGAGAGGCTGTACTGGGGATAGCGGCGGCTGAAATGGTCCCACAGCATATTGATCATGTGGTCGCAGTTCATCTCCGTCGTCCCCGCAATGTAGACCTGCCGGGCGGCGGCGCTTTCAAAGGAGGCCCTGGCCTCGTGGTACTCCTCATTCAGTGCGACAAATCGGCGGGCGTAGGGGAGGAAGAGCCTGCCGAAGTCCGTCAGCTCCAGCTTATGTCCCTTTTTGGCCAAAAGCGGATGGCCAACGCTGCGCTCCAGATCCTTGATGTGCTTGGTCAGGGTGACCTGAGAGAGGTAAAGCCGGTCGGAGGCAGTGAAGTAATTTCCGGTTTCCGCCACGACAATAAATTCGTCCAAATATCTGATTCCGGTTTCTTTCAGCAACGGATACCATCCCTTTCTGCTCCGGCGTACAAAGGAGCGCAAACTGTCTATTATTCTATTATAGCATTTTGACAAAGTAAAATCAACGAAGAAAATCAGAAAATGACGCAGTTCCATTTTCTGTCTCATAGATGGGCCCGGACCCGCCCCGGCAATTCAACCGAAAAGGCGGCCATCATTCTCAGGAGAGAATGCACCAGAAGGTAAGAAGGAGGAACAGCAGCAATGAAACCCATTGATTTTTCTGCCAAGCACGACGTGCTGATCCGCCACAAGGACGGCACGCTGACCCCCATGGATGTCCCCTATCACGAGGCCACCCAAATCGGGGAGAACACCTGGATGATTATGAGCTCCGGCGACTATCACTATCTGATCGCCGGGGACACCAGCGGCGTGGCCTTCGACACGGGCTACGGCGCCGGCAACCTGCGGGAGTACCTGGAGGGGCTGTGCGGCAAGCCGGTGCCCTGGGTGGTGAACTCCCACTATCACTTTGACCACACCGCCAACAACTGTTACTTCGACATGGCCTACATGGGCCGGGAGGCCCTGGACCGGGCATCCATCCCCTACGCCAGCTTTGACGGGGTGCCCTACCCCGCCCCGGACTACCCCAAGACCCCGGTGGGGGACGGCGACATCATCCCCCTGGAGGGCCGCCCCCTGGAGGTGTTCCGCATTGGCGACCACACGGAGGACGGCATCGCCCTGCTGGACCGGAAGGAGCGGCTGCTGTTCACCGGGGACGAGCTGATGCCGGGGATGAAGACCCTGAACGGCTCCGTGGCCAAGTGGAAACGGGATCTGGAGAAGCTGCTGGCCCACAGGGACGAATTTGACCGCATCTGCGGCGGCGGCGGACTGCTGCCGGAGGATATTTTGGAGACCTTCTATGAGGCCGCCCGCAAAATCGCCGCCGGGGAACCCTCCGAGGAGCCGCCGAAGGACCAGGCGCCCCCTCCCATGCCCTCCGACCGGGACGAGGCGGGCCGGCTGGTGTACGACTGCCAGTTCCCCCATCCGGAGGACCGGCCCAAGGGCGGCTTCTTTAAGGTAAACCCCAACATGCGGGAGTTCTTCTATCACGGCTATCGCTTCACCTATGACCAGACCATGATAGCGGATTGAGGATTGGAAAGGAGCAGAGCGCTATGAATCAATTTCAGGCGGGGGCAGGCTGCGGCACCATCTTGTTTCCCCCGGAGATGTTCCCTCTGGAGGGCTTCCGGGGGATTCACGACGACCCCAGGGTGCGGGTACTGACCCTGAAGGAGGGCGGCAGCCGGGCGGCCATCGTCGCCATTGAAATCGTCATGCTGCCCGACAGCATGATTGAGGAACTCCGGCAGCTGGTGGGGACGGTTTGCGGCGTCCCGGCGGAGCAGGTGTTCATCCATGTGACCCACGCCATCACCACCCCCCACAACCCCATGATGATGCCCCCCTTCGCCCGTCCGGAGGGCGCGGAGCGCATCGGCGCCCTGCACCGGGAGGCGGTGCTGGCGGCGGCCCGCCAGGCGGCGGAGCAGGCGGCAGCCTCCCTCCAGCCCGTGACGGTGGGCTGCGCTTCCGGCCGGTGCGCCGTCAACTGCAACCGGGATGAGGAGACCCCCTCCGGCTGGTGGATTGGCCGGGGCGGAAGCCAGGAGGCAAATCAGGAGATGACGGTGCTGCGCTTCTCCAATGAGGCGGGTCAGCCTGTGGCCTTCTGCATCAGCTACGCCCTGAAAACCTGCGCCATCGACAACGCCGGGATGGAGGGGAACCTCCGCCTGGTATCCTCTGACGTGGCGGGCAAAGCCTGTCAGCTGATGGAGGCGCAGTACGGCGTCCCCACCCTGTTCCTGATGAGCGCGGCAGCCAACCATGTGCCCAGAGAGACCGCCCTGTGGGATGAGGTGCAGCCGGACGGCACAGTGAAAACGGTAGACAAGGGCGTGGAATGCGGCCTGGCCCTGGTGGATACTCTGGGGGCCGAGATGGGCAGCGACGCCATCGCCATTGCCGCCCAGGCCGACGCGGGGAACTGCCCCGCCGGGCTGAAAACCGACTGCACCTCCTTCCCCTGGCAGGCTCTGGGCCGCATCGAAAAGGCCCCCACCCTGGGGATGGACTACCCTCTGGAGGAGGGCCGGCGGCAGGTGGATGTGTCCGCCCTGACCTTTGGGGATTATGCCTTCGTCTTTGGCAAGGCCGAGATGACCCAGCCCACCCAGCAGGCCATTCAGGCCGTTTCCCCCTATCCTCACACCTTCCTGGTGACCATGGTAAACGGAGGCTTCAAGTACATCCCGGAGGCCGGCGCCTATGACCGCTTCACCTGGGAGGCCCAGAGCAGCTTTGTGGCAAAGGGCGCGGCGGAGCGGTTCGCGGAGCAGGCGGCTGTGCTGCTGAAGAAACTGAACGGATAACAACGCAAGAGAATCACCGTCCGCCCTTCCGGGCGGGCGAAAGGAGACACAAGTATGGCAGGTAAAACGTTTCTGTATGTGGGCAACTGGAGCTTTCAGGCCAGGCCCGCCAAAGGCAAGGGCATTTCCGTCTTTTCCTACGCGCCGGACGCCGGCGAGTTGGAGCTGATCGAGACGGTCTGCCCGGAGGTGGCAGCCGGGCAGCTCTGGCTGGACGCCGCGCGCGGCATCCTCTATAGCAATGACGAGTGCGGCGAGCGCCGGGGGGAGGTCGGCGGAGGCGGCTACCTGCTGGCCTTCTCCATTGACCCGGAGACCGGGCGGCTGACCCTGATGAATCAGAAGGATTCCCTCTCCCCGGAACCGTCCTACCTGTGCCTGGACAAAAGCGGGAAGTACCTGGTGACCTGCCACTGCGCCGACCCCTGGCACGTGACGAAGGTGGTTCGCCACCCAGACGGCACCTTTGGCAATGAGGTGCTGTTTGACGACACGACGCTGGTGCTGTTCCGTATCAACGCCGACGGCAGCCTGGGGGAGGTCTGCGATGTGGCGCTGACCCCCGGCACCGGCGGGAAAGGCCCCCACTCCCAGGTGAATGTGGACCCGGTATCCGGCCACGTCCAGCTGGTGCAGGTGATTTCCCGGCTCCATGCGGTGGTGGCCAGCCCCAGCGGGGAGCTGCTGGCGGTCTGCGATAAGGGGATGGACCGGGTCTATACCTACCGCATCGACCGGGAACAGGGCAAACTGGTGTACCTGAGCTGCTGGGAGGCGCCGGAGGTGGCCTGCTTCCCCCGGTACGCCGCCTTCCACCCCGCCAAACCGGTGCTGTATGTCAACAATGAAAACTATGCCCAGCTGAACAGCTTCCACTATGATGAGGAGACCGGCAGGCTGGAGCGGTTCCACAAGGTCTATCTCCTGCCGGAGGCCCCCGGCATGGTGGAGGGAAAGTCGGTGGGGGCCCAGGACATTCTGGTACACCCCAACGGAAAGGTGCTGTACTGCGCCCTCTGCGGGCTGAACCTCATCGTGGTGTGCCGCCTGGATGAGGAGGGGAGGCCCACCCCCGTCCAGCTGGTGCAGAGCCGGGGCAACCTGCCCCGGGGCATCGCCCTGTCCCCGGACGGACGGTTCCTGATTTCCGGCAACATGGTGTCCGGCGACATCACCACCTTCGCCGCTGATGAGGAGGGGCTGCTGACGGACACCGGCAGGACCTTCCCCGCCGTATCCCCCTCGGCGCTGCGGTTCTACACCCCCGGCGCCGGGGCGGAGGGTTGACCATGGGAACCGACGCCCCCATTCTCTGCGGCGCGGCCCGGCGCTGCATCACGCCGCCGCCGGAGTGGCTGCCTCAGCTCCGGGGCCTCCAGGACGTGACCTTTACCCAGGTGCTGGACGACCTGTATCTCCGGGTGCTGGCCCTCCGGGCCGGGGCGGATACGGTGCTGGTAGTCACCTTCGACTGCGACAAGGTGCCCTGCCCCCAGGCGTATCTGAACGCCATCACGGCGGAGACCGGCATCCCGGCGGAGCATATCTCTCTCCTGGCCATCCACACCCACACCGCCCCCATCGGCGGCTGGCGGCCCAACGAAGGCCCCAACTTCATCCTGCGGAAACCCGCCGAGGTGCAGGCAGCCACCCATCGGTATGAGGCGTTCCTCCAGGCTCGGCTGCTGGAGGCGGTGAGGGAGGCGCTGGAAGCCCTGCGCCCCGCCCGGCTGGGCTGGGGCAGCGGCGAGAGCTATGTCAATGTCAGCCGGGTGCAGGACTACTATGTGACCCGGCCGGACGGCTCCGCTGCCGTTCAGTGCGGGCTGGGGCGGGACTGCTCCGCCCCTGTGGACCGGCGGCTCTTTGTGCTGAAAGCGGAGGGGCTGGACGGCTCCCCCATCGCCTTCCTGACCAACTACGCGGTACACAACTGCGTGCTGATTCGGAACCGGTGCGGCCGGGACGGCGGCACCCTGCTCAGCAGCGACTTGGGGGGCAACGTCAGCCAGATGCTGGAGGCGGCCTGTCCCGGCGCGGTGGCCCTGTGGACCAGCGGCGCGGCGGGGGACGTGAACCCCCTCCTGTCCAACGAGATTTTCTACCCCGACCCGGTCACCGGGGCCCAGACCCAGTACGTCCTCCCCGCCGGGGACACGGCCCCCCTGATGATGCTGAAAACCCTGTCCGCCCAGCACTATGCCGACACCCTTCGGGTGATACGGGGCATTTCGTGCAACGTGGAGCGGGGCAGCGTCCGGGGCGGCGTGGCCTGGGCAGAGGCCCCCGGCCGGGACGGCGGCACCTATCAGGTGCGGCTCCACCTGACGGGCATCGGCCCCCTGTGGATGGCGGGGGTCAGCGGCGAGCTGTACACCTCCCTTGGTCAGGCGCTGCTGGAAAAGCTGCCCCCGGAGGCCATCGTGCAGAACCACGACGGCAATCTGCTGGCGGAGAGCGGCTATATCTACGACGACGCCGTTCTGTCCAGGGATAGGTCGGGGGTGCTGCCCGGCCGCCATGAATCCCAGCAGCAGCCCGGCTATATCCGGGAGGCGCTGCAGGACGCCGTGGAGGGGCTGCTTGCGAAACTGATGTAATCAAACCTTATCTAAAAAACACTTCCCCGGCAGCGGTGCAGCGCTGCCGGGGAAGTGCGTCTGTATGCGGATGTTTTTCCGTTTTACAACGGCCCTTCCGTCACGATTCCGTCATCATTCCGTCGTCGTCCACGGTGATATTGGAGCCGGGCAGGCCCTCCAGATAGTCGTACATGGCCCGCTGGCTGTCCGGGTCCTCCAGCCAGGTGACGGTGGCGCTGGCCTTCTGATAGGCCGGGACGATCTGATACGCCACCTCATCCACGCCGTTTTTGTCCCCCTTCAGGGTGACGTTGACCAGCATAGTGTACTCCTCCTTCCGGCTGAACCAGTAGTTGCCCAGGGAGTAGAAGATGGGGACATCATTATAATAGTGTACACCCTGGAGCTGATGGGGATGGTCGCCGATCACCAAGTCAGCCCCGGCGTCCACCAGGGCGGCCCCCACCTCCGTCTGGTACTCCTCCAGGTTGGAGGTGCCCTCAATGCCCCAGTGCATATACACCACCACAAAGTCCGCCTGCTCCTTTGCCTCCTCCACCCGCTGATAGAGCAGGTCGGTGTCG
Source organism: Clostridiales bacterium (assembly GCA_021203325.1). Classification (GTDB taxonomy): domain Bacteria; phylum Bacillota; class Clostridia; order Oscillospirales; family Oscillospiraceae; genus Onthomonas. The sequence goes on from JAJQBL010000110.1 coordinate 23,019, forward strand.
TAGGCGGTGTAGAAGGTACCCGGCCGCTCGCTTGTGGCGGGCTGGGTCTGGCCGGACCACTCCACCCGGCTGGCGGCGATGTAGGCCACGGTGCAGTTCTCCAGCTCCGCATAATAGATGGCGCTGGCCTCCTCCAGGTTCTGCCCCGCGCCGATGCGGGCGATGCCCGCATTGTCCAGCGTGTCCAGGGTGTCCAGTAGGGCGTCGGCCCCGTAATCGTAGATGTGGTTGTTGGCCAGCACCGCAATGTCCACCCCCAGCGCTTCCAGCACGGAGACCCGGGAGGGGTTGGCCCGGTAGGTGTAGGTCTTGCCCGACAGGGGGGAGCCCCGGGTGGAGAAGGTGAACTCATTGTTCAGGCACATGATGTCCGCACCGGTCATGTAGCTCCGCAGCGTTTCACTGACGCAGCCGGAGACGCCGTAGGCGTCCAGGGCGGCGGTGGTGTACTGCCCCTCGGCCAGGTTCACGTCCCCGGCGAAGCAGAGGGTGTATTCATAGGCGGTGTCCGGGTCGGGGTCAGGGTCTTCCGGCTCTGTTTCGCTTTCCTCCGGGGTCAGGAGGGAGGCGTCCCCTTCCTCGTCCATGTCGGATGCCTCCTCCGGCTCAGGGTCGCTTTCCTCCGGGGACAGGAGGCTGGCCTCCCCGTCGGCGTCAGAGTCTGTCTGCTCCGCCGGAGCCCCGGAGGAGGACGCCGCCGGGAGGCTCGATTCCTCCGCCCCACTCTGGCCGCAGGCGGTCAGGCCCGGCAGCAGCGCCAGCGCCAGCAGCAGCGCCGCGCCTTTCAGGGGGATTCGTTTTTTCATGGGACATTCTCCTTTCCCTTACTCTGTCGTTTATTATACAGGATGGAATGATTCATTTCAACCGATTTTTACGGACAGAGACAGGGGGGTCCGGTTTGTCACGGTTCCCGGGGCAGGCGCACACGGAAGCAGGCGCCCTCCCCCGGCGCGCTGTCCACCGTCACGGAACCGTGGCAGAGGTCCACGATGCGCTTGACCAGGGCCAGCCCCAGGCCGTTTCCCTCGGCGGCCCGGGAGCGGTCCCCCTGGTAGAACTTCTCAAAGATATGCTTCTGAACCTCCTCCGACATACCGTCGCCGTGGTCGGTGACGGAGACGGTGACGGCGTCGCCGCCGGACAGCAGCGCCACCTGAATGGTGCCCCCCTCCGGGGAGTGCTTGATGGCGTTGTCCAGGAGGTTGGACCACACCTGATCCAGCAGCCGCTCGTTTCCGTTGAACAGTTCGTTGGGCAGGTCAATGTCAAACTCGATTCCCTTCGGGGCCCACTTGTTCTCCAGCAGCAGAACGGCCCGGCGGAGCTGCTCATCCAGGCGGTACTCCTTCCGGCCCAGCACCGTCTCCTGATTCTCCAGCTTGGAGAGGGCGAGGATATTGCTGGAAAGGGTGGAGAGCTGCCGGGAGTTGGCGATGATCTTTTCCACGTAGTAATCGTAGCGCTCCCTGGAAAGCCCCTCCATCTGGAGGAGGGTGGCGTAGCCCTCGATGGCGGCGATGGGGGTCTTGAACTCGTGGGAGACGTTCGCCACAAAATCATTGCGCAGCGTCTCAATGTGGGACAGGTCGTAGACCATGGCGTTGAACTGCTCCGACATCTCCCGGATTTCAACCACCCTGCTGTCCGTGGGGACCCGGACGGAGAAATCCCCCTGGGACAGCCGCTGAAAGGCCCGGCTGATGTTCTGCACCGGGCGGATGACCAGCCTGCCCACCAGGCAGGTGATGCAGCTGCCCACCAGGGCGCTGCCCGGCAGGATGATGGCAAAGGGGATGTGCTGCTCGATGGGGTTGACCGCGATGACCTGAAAGTGGTACAGGAGGTACCAGACCAGCAGCATGATCGACGCGCCGGTCAGCACCGTCCCGAATACGCAGCCGGTGAGGCAAAACCACAGGCTGGAGCGGGGCCGTTCATTCTTCACTGGTTTTCACCGCCTTATAGCCCAGGCCGCGGACCGTCACGATCTCAAAATCCTTACAGTCGGCAAACCGCTCCCGCAGCCGGTTGATGTGGGTGTTGATGGTGCGCTCGTCCGTCTCGGAGAACATCCCCCAGATCTCGTCCATCAGCTGCTGCCGGGTGAAGGTCTTGTTGGGGTAGGACAGGAGCTTGTAGAGCAGGTAGAACTCCTTCTGAGGCAGGGTGGTCTCCTTTCCGTTCAGGGTCACGGTCAGGGCGTCGTAATCCAGCACGGTGCTGCCCATCACAATGCGCTTCTCGCTGGAGATTCTGGCCCGCCGCAGCAGGGCCTTCACCCGCAGCACCAGCTCCCGGACGTCGATGGGCTTCACCATATAATCGTCCGTGCCCGCTCGGAACCCCATCTGCATATCGTCAAACTGGCCCTTCGCGGTCACCATCAGGATGGGCAGGGTGTACCCCGCGTCCCGGAGGGAGCGGGTCAGCTCGCACCCGTCCATCCGGGGCATCATGATGTCCGCCACCATCAGGTCAATGTACTCCCGTTCCATCACGTCCAGCGCCTCCACCCCGTCGGCGGCGGGAATGGCCTGATAGCCGCTCTCCATCAGCACAGTGCAGAACAGCTCCCGCATATCCGCGTTATCTTCCACCACCAAAATCCGAAACATCCCGGTATATCCCCCTTCCAGCGCCCCCGGCTGCCGCCGGGGCCCTGTATGATAGATTCAGTATACCACGGAAACGACAACCTGAGGTAAACAAAATGGAAAAGAGGGGCGGTTTGTTTACACTTTGTTCTTTTTTACTTGTCCGAGAGTTTATCCTGACGGGCTAAAATAGGGCCAACGGAACAGGAAAGGAGCATTTGCCATGCTGCAACTACAGGGCATCAACAAAACATACCGAACCGGGGATCTGGTTCAGGTTGCCCTGAACGATGTCAATTTGAACCTGCGGGACAACGAATTTGTGGCCATCCTCGGCCCCAGCGGGTCGGGCAAGACCACGCTGCTGAACATCATCGGCGGTCTGGACCGATATGACAGCGGCGACCTGATCATCAACGGCATTTCCACGAAAAAGTATACCGACCGGGACTGGGACTCCTATCGGAACCACACCATCGGCTTCGTCTTTCAGAGCTACAACCTCATCCCCCACCAGACCATTCTGGCCAATGTGGAGCTGGCCCTGACCATCTCCGGCGTCTCCAAGGCGGAGTGCAGGAAGCGGGCGGTGGATGCGCTGAAAAAGGTGGGCCTGGGGGACCAGCTGCACAAAAAGCCCAACCAGATGTCCGGCGGCCAGATGCAGCGGGTGGCCCTGGCCCGGGCCCTCATCAATAACCCAGACATCCTGCTGGCCGACGAGCCCACCGGCGCACTGGATTCGGACACCAGCATTCAGGTCATGGAGCTGCTGAAGGAGGTGGCGAAGGACCGGCTGGTGGTCATGGTGACCCATAACCCGGAGCTGGCGGAGCGGTACGCCACCCGCATCGTCCGGCTGCGGGACGGAAAGATTCAGAGCGATACGGCGCCCTATACCGTTGGGGGCAAACTGGCCGCGCCGGTACACAAAAACATGGGGAAGAGCTCCATGTCGTTCCTCACCTCCCTGAGCCTGTCCTTCAACAACCTGGGGACGAAGAAGGCCCGGACGCTGCTGACCTCCTTCGCGGGGTCCATCGGCATCATCGGCATCGCCCTGATTCTGGCCATCTCCACCGGCGTCAACAACTATATCCATTCCATTGAGGAGCAGACGCTGTCGGAATATCCCGTTCAGGTGCAGACCAGCGCCTTGGACCTGACCTCCATGCTGGAGGCCGGCACCGGCATCGCCTCCAGCATCACGGCGGAAAACGACTCGGACACCATCACCGTCACCGAGCTGGTCTCCAGCCTGGGCTCCATCATAGGCAGCAACAATCTGACCCCCCTCCGGGCCTATCTGGAGAGCGGGGAGAGCGACATCTGGGACTATGTCAACGCCATTGAGTACACCTACGGCGTGGACCCGCAGATCTACCTGCTGGAGGACGACGAGTACCGGCAGGTACATCCGGACACCACCATCACCTCCCTTATGGGGATGGGCTCCACCATCATGTCCAGCAGCATGATGGCCTCCATGACCGGGGTGAACGTGTTCTACCAGATGCCGGAGAGCGAGAGCCTGTATATCGACCAGTACGAGGTCAAGGCCGGCCGCTGGCCGGAAAGCTATGACGAATGCGTTCTGATCCTCTCCTCCAACGGGAGCATCAGCGACATTGTGATGTACACCCTGGGCCTGGCGGACTACTCCATCCTGGAGGACCTGCTGGACCAGTTCATCAACGGCGAGAGCGCGGACACCCCGGACGGCTATGACTCCTTCACCTACGATGAGGTGCTTGGCCTGACCTTTAAGCTGGTCAACGCTGCGGACTATTATCAGTACGACAGCGAGTATGAGGTGTGGGTGGACAAGTCGGACGATGAGGACTACATGATGGAGCTGGTCGCCAACGGCGAGGATATTACCATCGTGGGCATCGTGCAGCCCACGGAGAACGCCGTCAGCGCGGCCCTCTCCTCCGGCATCAACTACACGCCCGCTCTGGTGGAGCACGTCTCTGAGCTGGCGGAGGAGAGCGAAATCGTTCAGGCCCAGATGGCGGACCCCTCTGTCAACGTACTGACCGGCGAGCCCTTCGGGGAGGACAGCGACAGCGGCATCGACCTGGAGTCCCTGTTCACCATCGACACGGAGGCCCTCCAGGACGCCTTTGACCTCGGCAGCCTGACGGATTCCCTGGACTTATCAGACAGCCTGAGCCTGGACATGGACGCGCTGGATTTGTCCGGCATCGACATGAGCAGCCTGGACCTGGAGCTTGATTTGTCCGGTATGGATCTGTCCGACATCGACATGAGCAGCCTGGACCTCTCCGGGATGGATCTGGACTTTGAACTGGATTTGAGCGGTCTGGACCTGTCCGGCGTAGACCTCTCCGGGGTGGGCGACCTGGATATGAGCAGCCTGATGAGCGGGATGTCTGTCAACGTCTCCGCCGAGTCTGTGTCCGCCCTGGCCTCCGCCATTCTGGACGGCTATGAGGACTACGCCGCGGCCAACGGCCTGTCCAGCTACGACGACCTGACGGAGGACTTCTCTGACTATCTGTCCAGCGGCGAGGCCAGAAGCACCCTCTCCAATCTGCTGATTGAAATCATGGAGGAGAACGGCGAGGTCTCCGTCTCCACCAACGGTCTGGAGGATATGCTGGCGGAAATCCTGGAGGATTATGAGAGCTATGTGACCGAGCAGGCGTTGGACGGCTCCACGTCCGTCTCCACAGAGGACTATATGAACACCGGCCGCGCCCAGGATATTTTTGACCAGTGGGCGGAGAGCCATATCACCGTGGACGCCAATATCGACATCACCGATGAACAGATGGATGAAATTGCCTCTGCTCTGGCCAACGGTTACGAGAGCTACGCAGAGGCGAACGGCCTGACCACCCTGTCCGGCGTCAGCGACGGCTTCTCCGCCTATCTGGCCTCTGACGAGGCTACGGCGGTCATGTCCGCCGGGCTCATGAGTATGCTGGACCTGTCCGACATGGAGGAGCAGATGACCGCCGCCATCCAGAGCTACACCCAGTCGCTGATGGCCGCCTACACTGAGGCGCTGACCGAGGCCATCACGGAGGCCATCAACAGCCAGATGGCGGAGATGGAGGCGCAGCTGACCCAGGCCATGGCCGAACAGATGAGTGCCGTCATCGCCGCCGCGATGGAAAGCCAGATGGCGGAGCTGGAGGACCAGATCACCTCCGCCCTCTCCACAGCCATGGAGGACGTCATGGATGAGGTGGTCGAGCAGCTCTCCGACAGTCTGGAGACCGCCATGAGCGACATGATGGACGAGATGGAGGAGAGCATGGCGGACGCCCTGGAGATCGATGAGGACTCCCTGACAGAAGCCTTCTCCTTCAACGTGGACAGCGACGACCTGATGGAGCTGATCAGCTCCATGACCTCCTCCACCAGCGCCGCCTATGACAGCAATCTGGAGTCGTTTGGCTATGTGAACTTCGACAGCCCCTCGGAGATCGACCTCTACCCCAAGGACTTCGACAGCAAGGACGGCGTCCTGGCGATTCTGGACGCCTACAACGAGGAGAAGAAGGCCGAGGGCAATGAGGACGACGCCATCACCTATACGGATACGGTGGGCACCCTGATGTCCTCCGTCACCACCATCATGGATGTCATCTCCTATGTGCTGATTGCCTTCGTATCCATCTCCCTGGTGGTGTCCTCCATCATGATCGGCGTCATCACCTATATCTCCGTGCTGGAGCGCACCAGAGAGATCGGCATCCTTCGGGCCATCGGCGCCTCCAAGGGGAACATCTCCCAGATTTTCAACGCGGAGACGCTGATTATCGGCCTCTGCGCCGGACTGCTGGGTGTGGGCCTGTCCGAGCTGCTCCTGATTCCCATCAATGCGGTGGTTCGCTCTGTGGCAGGTTCCAATGACATCAACGCCGTCCTGGCGCTGTCCAACGCCGCGATTCTGGTGGTGCTGAGCATGGTTCTGACGCTGATCGGCGGGCTGATTCCCTCCCGGCAGGCGGCCAGGAAGGACCCCGTGACGGCCCTGCGGACGGAGTAAGAAAACCCTGCGGCGGTCAGACGGGTGATATGCCATGCCGGATGAAAACCGCATCCTTTCACCATAAACGCTTTTCAAATACCCCCGGTTACACGCCGGGGGTATTTTTTATCCGGGACACCCAATTTGCCTCCGCCAGCGTGACGAAGCGGGCGCTGCGGCCGGGCTGTGCGGCGGCAGGACCGGCGGCGCATCGTAACAATTTGGAGAAAGTGTACCTTGTTCCGCCGGGAACGGATTGCTATAATAGAAGTGTTGACAGGATACCGGAAAACCCTGCGTATGGAGATGGTTTCGATGTTTTCACAGTATGATTTGCAGACCCGGCAGATGCTGACCGGGAACCTGCTGCTGGTGGGCTGCTGCGTGTTCTATCTGGCCTGGTGGCTGATTGCGTTCAGGCCGGAGGGCGCCGTTAAGGGGATGAAAAGCGGCTGGCTGCTGATTCCCGCGTTCCTGTTTGGATTGGCGGCGGTGATGCAAATCGTCCGGGGCAGCAGCGTGGACGGTCAGGCGGCGCTGCTGTCCGGAACCGGGGTGGTGGTCGGCGGCATTGTCGCCTATGTCGCCCTGCTGGCGGCGTCCTCCATCCTTTTGAAGCGCCAGGTCACGACGGAGCTGTTCCTTATTGTGGGCTGGACGGTGCTGATGTTCCTGGAGGTGAACGGGCTGTTCGCCCTGGGGCGGTATTCCAAGCCTGCGGCAATCGCGGTTCTGGTCATTGCCGTCGCCGCGGCAGTCGTCAGTCTGGTCTGCTATCTGCTGTATTATAACCTGGACAGCGTGAAAGGATATGTAGACGGGATGATACCGCTGCTCCTGGTGGCCGTGATGATGGCCGCGGTGACGGTCAGCGTGGTCTGTTCAAATTGAGTGGAGGGATTCGATGTTCAGGGTGTGGAGTCTTCTGCTGGGCTATGTGTGCGGCAATTTCCTGACCGCCGAGGTCGTCTCCCGCAGGGTTTCCGGGAAAAGCTCCTTTGAACGGGGCAGCGGCAATCCGGGCATGGCAAACATTGGGGCGCAGGACGGGGCAGGTTCCGCCGCGCTGGTGCTGGCGGGGGGACCTGCTCAAGACCTTCCTTCCCTGTCTGCCCTGCCGGCTGGTTTTGTTCCCGGAGGCCGGGGCGGCAGCCGCCGCCTATGCCGGGTTGGGGGCCATTCTTGGCCATGATTTCCCCGTGTGGCACCGATTCAGGGGCGGGAAGGGCGTCTCCTGTACCTGCGGGGCCCTGGTCAGCATTTCCTTTGGCTACGGTCTGCTGGCGTGTGCGGTGGGCGGCATTGGGGTTCTGGTCAGTCACTATCTGCCCATCGGCGCTGTCCTCATCCCCGCCGCATTCCTGATTCCCGCCTTCTGCCGCTATGGGAATGAGGTCGGAATCCTCACCGTGGTGATGACCCTCATCATGGTGCAGCGGCATCTGCCCGGGCTGAAAAACATTCCCACAGGGACTGAGCCGCAGAAGGATTTCCTGAAAAAGCGGAAACGCAGCAAGAGGGACCAGCGATGATAAGAGGTGAAGGAAATGGGGCTAAAGGACCGGGCCAAAGGGCTCAAAAGCGATATACCGGCGATTTTTATCGCCCTGAAGGACAAGGATACCCCGCTGCTTGCAAAGCTGCTTGCGGGACTGACGGTGGGGTATGCGCTGTCGCCCATTGATTTGATTCCGGATTTCGTCCCCGTGCTGGGGTATCTGGACGACGTCATTCTTCTGCCCGCGCTGGCGGCGCTGACCATCCGGTGCATCCCGAAGGATATATGGGGGAGAAGCAGGGCAGCCGGCGCAGGGCTGTGGGCGGACGGCAAGCCGAAGAAATGGTATTACGCCATACCGATTGTCGTGTTCTGGCTGGTGATTCTCTGGCTGATCGTAAAGGCAGTGTGGTTTTGAGCGGGAGGCGCAAGGGCCAGACCGGCCGTTTGGTTTTATTGTTCGCCTGCGGAGAAACCGCAGGCCAGGATGCCGAAGTTCAGCAGGCGCCGCGTTCCCGAAGAATCGAATCAAAACAGCAAAACCCCGGAAACGCGCCATCTTCCGGGGTTTTTCCATGAAAAAAGGAGGGCAAAATGGAAACAAAAATTTATGACGTGCTGCCCCCGGAGGCAATCCAAATCCGCACCGCGGTCTTTGTGGAGGAACAGGGATTCACAGAGGAGTTCGACGAACGCGACGGCATCGCACAACATTTTGTGGTATTTGACGAGAAAACCGCCGTCGCAACCTGCCGCCTGTTTGAGGGAGAGCCCCACAGCTATACCGTGGGCAGAATCGCCGTCATCCAACCGTACCGGGGGAGACAGGTCGGCGCAGACCTGTTAAGAACGGTTGAGCGTATCGTGCGCCGGAATCAAGGGCGCAGCCTTGCGCTGCACGCCCAGGTGGCCGCGCAAGGCTTCTATGAAAAGCAGGGATATGTGCCCTACGGGGAGGCAGATTATGAGGAAAACTGCCCCCACATCTGGATGCGGAAAACACTGGACCCGTGAGCGCCTACCCGCCTCCGGCGGCCACCGCCCCCGCCACCAGCAGCAGCACTCCGCTGCCCAGGGCCGCCCAGCGCTCCGCCCCGGCCCGCCGCACCCAACCGGCGCAGAGCTGCCCCAGGAGCAGCATTCCCCAGGTCAGGAGCAGGTTCAGTCCGCCCGCCAGCCAGGGGCCGTATCCCGCCAGCCCGGCCCCCAGGCCGATGCCGCAGTTGTTGACCCCCAGCACCAGGGCCAGAACCAGGGCCTGCCGCCAGCCCGCCGGCGGCCCCTCCTGCTCCGGAGACAGGGTCTCCCC